>JABWAQ010000159.1 GCA_013360945.1 Candidatus Brocadia sp. | reverse complement strand
GTTCTTTAATAAAGCAGCCCCGCCCTTCACACCTACTATGCCCCTGCCTGTATCCTGGTGGACTGCTCCTTTACCCTCGTTTCCCTGCCATAAGGGGATATTTCCCTTAACCTTCTAATAATTGACGGAAGATGTTCGATAATGAAGTCAACGTCTTCCATTGTGCTATACCGGCTCAAACTTAACCTTACTGAACCATGCACCGCCGTAAAGGGAACGCCCATAGCCCTTAGTACATGTGATGGTTCTAAAGAACCTGAAGTGCAGGCTGAACCTGACGAAGCACAAATTCCTTTTTCATTCAAGAGCAACAAAATAGCCTCCCCCTCCACAAATTCAAAGCTCAAATTGGTGGTATTTGGAAGACGGTGTATCTTGTGCCCGTTCAGTCTGGCATCTGGCGCCTTTTTCAGTATTTCATCCTCCAGCTTATCCCTTAATTGTTTTACCCGGGTCTGTTCTTCACCCATATATTTTTTTGCCAGTTCACATGCCCTGCCAAGACCGAGAATCGAAGGAACGTTCTCTGTGCCACCACGGCGGTTCATTTCCTGATGCCCACCGACGATAAAAGGCGTAAACGTAATTCCCTTCCGGATAAATAGGGCTCCCACTCCTTTGGGTGCGTGTAATTTATGTCCTGAAAGGGTTAATAAATCTATCGTACTTTTCGCAAGATTTAGTGGTATCTTACCTACAGCTTGCACAGCATCGGTATGGAGGAGAGAACCTTTCTCCTTCACAATATGACCGATCTCCTCGATGGGGAAAATCACGCCGGTCTCATTGTTTGCATACATAATTGACACAATTGCCGTATCTTCCCTTACAGCATCGGCCAATTCATTCAAGTCAAGCATCCCACTGCTATCCACACCCAGCTCCGTCACGTGATAACCACTTTGAGCTAAATATTTACATAAATTATAAACGGCAGGATGTTCTACCCTTGAGGTCACAATGTGCCTCTTTTGAGGATTTGACCGTAGTATCCCCCAAATCGCAGCATTATCACTTTCCGTACCGCAGCTTGTAAACACAATTTCTGCGGGGTCAGCGCCAAGAATGTCTGCCACCTGTTGTCTGGCATTATCAATCTTTTTCGCTACCTGACCACCAAAGGTATGCATACTTGAAGGATTTCCGTAGTATTCAGTAAAATACGGCAGCATAACTTCTACAACTTCAGGCGCAACCTTCGTTGTTGCGGTATTATCTGCATATACAACTCTCATGAAGCCACCTCCTCGACGATAAGCGTATCCGTAACAAACTCCCTCAGTTTCGCCTCCACCGTGGATTTCAATGTAACCTTTGAGCTGGGGCACTCCACACAACTCCCCCGAAATGAGACCATAACCCGGTCGCCATCTATGTCGATCAGTTCAATATCACCCCCGTCTGACTGAAGGGAGGGCCGAATATCTCTTTCCAGGGTCTCCTGTATCAACTTCATTTTTTGAATGTTTGTCAATTTCCTAACCGGTTTCCTAACCTTTTCTATCATCACTTTCTCTTTTTCTTTTTGCCACACCTCGTCTATAATGGCCTGAATCTGGGGATGACATGAGCGGCATCCACCGCCTGCTTTACAGAAATTTGTCACCTGCTCAATAGTAGTTAATTTATGCTCTCTCACCTCATGGGCGATCTTATTATCCGTTACACCAAAACACTTGCAAACGATCGTTCCCTCGTCAACGGGTTTCTCTATTTTTTGCCCCCGGTAATTTGCGATAGCTGCTTCCAGCGCCTCACGACCCATCACAGAACAATGCATCTTCTGTTCCGGCAATCCATCAAGGTACTCTGCAATATTATTGTCAGTAATCTTACCCGCCTCGTCTAACGTCTTTCCTTTAATCATCTCCGTCAAGGCGCTCGCAGAAGCAATGGCGCTTCCACATCCAAACGTCTTAAATTTTACATCCACAATGCGGCCTGATTTATCCAGTTTCAGCATCAATTTTAAAGCATCTCCACAGGCCAAACTACCCACTTCGCCTACTGCGTCTGGATTTTCAATTTCACCCACATTCCTTGGGTGAAAGAAATGGTCTTTAACTTTTTCAGAATAATCCCACACCCTTATTCCTTTCCTAAATAAATGTTTAGGATTTCAATGCCTCAATTCGTCCAGAATCTCAACAAAACTATCCCACGCAATACGTATAATATAGTCAGTATATTAACTTATAATACAATATATTCTTTTATCTCCGGAATGTCAAGATTACGTACGTGTCAAACTGCCGATGTAGTGGCAAGGCGCGCCTTGCCACTACAGTAGTAAAAGTCGCCGAAGGCCTAATTTATTATTTTTGCTAAACAAGGTAAAAAAATTTTTAAGCGCCTAACGAAGGATTTTTCTTAAAAACCTCCCCGTATAGGATCGTTCAACCCCTGCGATCTGTTCAGGAGTACCTGCTGCAACGACCTCGCCACCGTTTACGCCACCTTCCGGGCCTAAGTCAATTATGTAATCTGCCGTTTTGATAACCTCCAGGTTGTGCTCTATGACCAGCACCGTATTGCCCAGATCGACTAATCTGTGTAACATCTTTAACAACTGCTGTATGTCCGCAAAATGCAGGCCTGTAGTAGGCTCATCCAGGATATACAGCGTCTTTCCGGTGGCCTGTCTGGAGAGTTCCGCGGCAAGTTTTATCCTTTGCGATTCTCCGCCAGACAGGGTGGTGCTTGACTGCCCCAACTTAATATATCCCAGCCCGACATCGTTGAGTGTACTTAAAATACGTTCGAGTTTTGGAATATTTTTAAACAACTGATGAGCCTCTTCGATGCGCATGTCAAGCACATCCGAGATGCTTTTCTCCTTATAGGTAACTTCCAGTGTTACTTTGTTATACCTTTTCCCTTTGCATTCTTCACAAACAACGTACATATCGGGCAAAAAATGCATTTCTACTTTTTTGGTACCTTGTCCCTTGCAGGTCTCACACCGTCCACCGCTGATATTGAAACTGTACCTTCCCGCAGTGTAACCCCGAACCTTTGCCTCCTGCGTCTGCGCAAAGAGGGAACGGATCAGATCAAACGCCTTGGTGTATGTTGCAGGATTCGAACGCGGGGTACGCCCAATGGGTGATTGATCGATTTCTATAACCTTATCGATGTATTCCGCGCCAAGGATTTTCGTATGTTCTCCGGGAGTCTCATAGCTGCCGTAAAATAACTTCGCAAGGGCGCGATGCAGGATGTCATTCACGAGGGTGCTTTTCCCGGAGCCGGAGACACCGGTCACACAGCAAAAGGTTTTTAAAGGGATTTTTACGTCGATAGATTTCAGGTTGTGGGCACGGGCGCCCCGTATTTCAAGAGAGTTCTTCAGATGAATATCCCTTCTCCTGGCGGGAAGTTCGATTTTCAGGATTTGGTTGAGGTATTGCCCGGTTAATGAATCGGGGTTACCGGTAATTTCTTTCAGCGTGCCATGGGTAACAATACTGCCGCCGCGTTCACCAGCCCCTGGGCCAAGATCGATGATATAATCCGCATTACGAATGGTATGTTCATCATGTTCCACAAGGATAACCGTGTTTCCGTTGTCACGAAGTGTCTTTAAAGTCTGCAGAAGCCGTTCGTTATCCCTCGGGTGGAGCCCTATGGTGGGTTCGTCCAGCACATAACAAACCCCGACAAGACCGGAACCGACTTGTGTGGCAAGCCTGGTTCTCTGCGCCTCGCCGCCGGAGAGGGTGTCGCTGCTGCGTCCCAAAGTTACATAGTGCAGTCCGACATCTATCATAAAACGCAGCCTGTTTTGAATTTCCTTCAGGATTTGTTTGGAAATGACCGCCTGTTGCCCCGCCAATTTCAGCGTTGTAAAAAATCCGAGTGTCTCTTCTATGGTCAGATCCATGATCTCATGAATTGATTTATGATTGATTTTTACCGAAAGGGAGTCTGGTCGCAGCCTGGCTCCCTTGCAAACGGTACAGGCCCGGTAACTCATGTATCCGGAAAGGCGTTTCAGGATGCGTTCGCTGGCCGTTTTTTCATAGATGCGTTTGAGGTTGGGAATCACGCCTTCAAAGTCCTTTGTGCCAAAGAGCAGGGCATCCGCGGTCTCTTTCGGTAATTTTATAAAAGGTGTACTCAGGGAGATGGAAAAGGTTTTTGAAAACACCTTGACCTGGTTATCATAATGAGTTTGGGTTAATGATCCCCAGCCTCGCCAGGCATCGATAGCCCCATCCCTGATGCTGATGTGTTTGTCAGGAACAATCAGGTCCGGATCAAAATCCAGGGTATTTCCCAGGCCATTACAACCAGGGCATGCGCCATAAGGGCTGTTAAATGAAAACATGCGTGGCGTCAATTCTTCATAACCACTCCCGCATTCCGGGCAGGCATATCGTTCACTAAGAATATGGTCCGTCCAGCCCTTTTCGTGTTCCTGGCTTACCAGCATGACGCCTTCCCCCAATTTGAGACAAGTTTCAAGGGAATTGTACAGGCGCGTTTGAATATCCTCTTTTATGACCAGACGATCCACGATCACATCGATCTCATGGGTCTTATATCGCGCCAATTTGGGGATGGTTTTAAGGTCCATAAGAACATTGTCAACACGGGCGCGTACAAAGCCCTTTTGCACTATCGACTGAAATATCTCCCGGTGTTCACCCTTTTTCCCCTTAATAAGCGGCGCAAGAAGCATAATCCTGGTTCCCTGCGGGATTCCCATGATTCTCTGTATCATCTGGTCGACGGTTTGGCGGGAAATGATACATTTACACCGGTGACAATACGGGGTGCCAATTCTTGCGTACAACAGGCGTAAATA
>JABWAQ010000158.1 GCA_013360945.1 Candidatus Brocadia sp. | reverse complement strand
CACCTCTACAGGCCATATATGCCACAAACTAATCCAAACGACTCTCTGTCCCGGATATCCTGTCAAACATATTTTAAAATATTTTCACTGAATAGTTACAATAATTAAAATGAAGCAATAAGTGTACTTATCAATATTTTTTGGCAAGGAGATTAATCATGCTGCCGATACTGTGTGCAGCTCACGAAAATACACACCGTGTTTGTAGCACAAATAGCGAAACCATAACCTGTAATAGAAATGGAAGTATTTTACGAAAGGAGGCGCAAACAGTACATAAATAGAGCCTTAAAAAATCATTTCATCGTAAATTTTTACAAAAAGAAAGGAAATGAATATGTCAAAAGATGCAGATTTTGAACTTGGGAACGATACGAATGTAGTCAGTTTATTAATAGTTGGTGCTGCGACACTCGGCGGCATGGCAATAGGTTGGTTCTCGAAGCACTTCCTTACTAGGAAACAAATAAAACACGAGATTAAAGAGGCAATAAAGGCAATGACCCGCGATGAGATCAACCAGATATTTTCAGGTGCTGAAGAACCAAAAGTTACCGTAAAGCACGTCAAGACTAAGGAAATGACGCCGGTACAATCATAGGGCTTGTTCATCAATTATCACACGTAAGAATTGGCACCCTGCATACCAAATGAACAGGTATGCAGGGTTTTTTATTTCCGCGAACTTTCATGGGAAAGGACATAGTATGGATTTACAGGACTTAATTACCGGAAAAATCCAGCAGGTAGAAATCCCTGAATCTTTCATCAATCAATTACTCCATGACCAGGAACTGAATCATATTGTGCAGGTCCGCAACAACTCTATAGTGCTTTATGACGGCAATTTTAAGGCAGAATTCTCTTACCATTCCAATAACGGTGTCATGACTATTAACTTTTACCTTCACACGATCAAGCCATTTTATTACTCATTTGGACTAAAATTGATAAACAAGAAGTACCCATGCCTTGAGTATTGGAAAGATCACGATGGTAACAAAATGATCACTTGCCACCTGGACAGGATACCTGGAATAGATGGATTCCTTGAAGATTACAAGCCATACATAAAACATACTGACATTGAATCAGTTACTTGCGGAGAAGGCAAAATCACTGTTGGGTTACGCAAAAAATCAGAAGTGACTGAAGGAGACGAACAACATGTTTAAATTAAAATTCAAAAGATACAAGACTCAACAAGCCAATCCACCATTTTCAGAAGAATATCCTGGCCCTGAGTTCACAGATCCGGATTGTTCGGATGAATTCAACCCTTACATGCATGAATACTATCATGACACACCTTACCCGCAAGGGTATGAATGCGTTATTTGCAATAGTCCCGTAACGGGCTCCCATCTTGTCGTGATAACCAAGCGCACTGAATACTTTTTACATCCAAGCTGCCTTTTGTCAGGTTTTGCCCTGATATTAAACGGATGTAACATGCTCATCAAACTGCTTTTTACCAGAAAAAAGAGGGAATAATAACTATGGACAATCATATTGATTCAAGAGCGCAGAAACAAGCGGTAAGAGCATCTCCTGGTTATTGCAGGTGCTGGGAAAGAGTTATGAATACATTGATTCGCAACTGGTACCCACCTGCTTTTGTAGTCAATACTTAAGCCTTTGTAAGGGTTGTGGGTTTTGTAAATCCCATTGCTGTTGTAACGGCAGACATATTTAACGGAGGTAAACGATGATAAAATTTCCAAAATTCCTATTGAGAAAGAGCATACCAGTCGTCGATAAAGACAAACAATGTCTCGGGAAGGTTCCTATTCCGGTTGCAAGGGAATTGATTAAAACGAAACATGCCGAGATACTCCACAATCACCCATCAGTTATAGGATTAAGACACATAGGCAACAAAACGGTATCGCCTGGTCGTGTTGTTTCAACGAGCCCTTTAAAAAACCTAATCCACACAGCCAGCCTGTTTGCATCAAAGAGCAGCCGTTCTGCAATACTAAACTCGGTATTGTTTAGGATTGAAGGTCATACATTGCGTGCCACAGCAACTGATCTGGAATCATACTTTACCGGCTATTTAAAGCCTGGCACCAATTACTCTTTCACTCATGATAAGGGTATTAGTGGGGTTTGTATAAACAGACATTTAGACAAAATCCTTTCGTCTCAGAATAATAATCTCAACCTGCATATTGTGAAAGGAAAGGATAATCCCGCTATGCGCATTGGTGAATTCCTTATTGACGGTGAAGATGCGAGTAGGTTTCCTGATATGCAATTCCATAAAAAGGAAGGCAAGGTTTATAAGGGTACCATAACGGACATAGCTAAAAAGCTTGGCTTTGTTGGTCAGGCGCTGTCAAAGAATATGTACCGGTCTGCCCTATGCGGAATTTATTTTGATCTCAAGAACGGGCAATTGGTTGGGGCTGACGGCAATCGATTACATACCGTTTCTATGTCCGATGGAAGGGTGGACCAAAATAAAGACGATATCTGCGTGATACTCCCTGCAAAACTTTTACAGGTCTCAAAGATGATTTCCGGTAATATTACGGTTGTAGACAATGGGGAGCAACAGTACGCAATGTTTGACCTGAATGTACCTGGATGTGTTAATTGTACCGGGGTTTACAACGCTATCGAAGGACAATACCCGAATTACAGGGATGTAATCCCGAAAGAAGGTTTTATCACCAAATTCATGGCAAGAACAAAAGACCTTATGCTGGCCCTCCACAAGGCCCGGATTGCTATTGGAAATAATGATGATAAGACACTGGCATGTGAATTTAAGAACGGCATGTTGATCGTGTCTATTCAACGTATGGGTAGATTACTGTACCAGGGCAGTGTGAGAGGGGAACACCATGGTTCTTCTTATTGTGGCTATATTAGTGTGGATTATTTGTCAGATACAGTACAGACAATGCCTGGTGATTTGATTGAGATCATGTTACAAGGCAAAAAAGATGAGGCATGGACAATACGAAATCAATCAGGATTTACTGCCATTGTAATGCCAATCGGATTGGAGAATGGGAGATAGACAGAAAAGGATGTAAACACAATGGATATCCCAAATACCAAACAAAGCCAATCCTAATCGTTGTTCAAATCATATCTGGATGCAACACTCAACCAGCATATCTTTTCTCAAAGTCATAGTAATCTCAGCGAATTAGCAGTCCTGAAAGATAGATCTAACAGACATTGATATTCGCTATCGGGAAGTTAATTCCATCACATGGCCATCATTATAAGAAAGGGACCTAAAAATGGCAGAAAATTTTACGGTAATCACTCCAGAGGTTTTTAAGCATTGCATGAACAATCTTTTGATGTGTTGTAAAGAGCCGTCAAAAAGCAATGCCTACCTGTTTCATTCAATCTATAAGGCACACGTTTGATGTGCGCAACATTGCGACAGCTTGGTTACACAGAGGGCATCGATCTCTTTGAAGAACTTTGTATGACGCCAAGACCGGAAAAACCCAGCGGCATTCGTACCTTTCTCAATTAGCCAGGAAACGTACAAAGCAGTACCCATAGCTCTCTTCCAACCTATCATTCCGGAAACTTTTACTGAGTTCGGTACCTATACGGACTTTTCAGAATAAAGGGTACTATGGGTAACATCAGTGCTAAATCACAGGAATATACATTATTTGATAAACCAAATTATCTGTCAAAGAAGGGAGAACTCTATGGTTACAAATTTATTAACAGCATCCCACCAATGGAGAAGCAGACCCGCAGACGAACGCTTTAGTAATTTAGCAGATTTGAAAGAATCGGTACAATCCAGAAAAAATAGCTCATTAGAAAACATTGTGTTTTTACATTCCCTGGAAATAGTTCCTGTAAAAGATTCAATATCTCTAACCTATGATGGCCAAAATCTTGATATGACTAATTGGTCCTTTGGCCAGTTATGTCAACTGGCAGGCGCCCCGGCATCATATCTGAGAACGCTATCACCAGGTCTTGTATCACAGAACCTGAATTACGCCCTGCCAAAAACCAGAGAGTCAGCAAAGGTCTTACTAACGGCAAATGGTAATTTAGAGATAAAGGCATTTACATCGGAAAGTTATGGCCGCATCTGGGATATCGATGTCGTAAAAGCCGTTGAAAATCTCTGTGAAAGGAATCCAAGCTGGCATAATCCTCCTGCATATAAGAGAACAGGTACAGACGGAACGGATATGGATAATGCAGGTTTGTACGCTTCAGACAGAGATGTTTTCATGTTTCTCGTAGACGAAGACCACCAGCTAGAAGTCAACGGTGAAAGGCTTTCCAGGGGGTTCTTTGTCTGGAATAGCGAAGTAGGCAAATCCAGTTTCGGGCTTACCACATTTCTTTATCGGTATGTGTGCGGAAACCATATTGTTTGGGGCGCTGAAAACATCAAAGAAATCCGCATCAGGCATTCGTTAAATGCCCCGGAAAGGGCTTTTTCTGAAATCATTCCAGCATTGAATAGGTACATTGAATCTTCAGCAAACGTTGAAACACAAACCATTAGGAAAGCGATGGAGTATCGTCCATCAAGAAATAAAGAAGGTACGATTGACTGGTTACAGAAAAATGGTTTTACAAAGGCAGTGTCAGAGAAGGCTTATGAGTATGCGGTCTCTGAAGAGGATAATGGCGCCAGTCTCTGGAATATTGTACAGGGAATATCGGCAATGGCTCGTGACAAGAAACATGTTGATGCAAGGGTTGATTTGGAAAGACAGGCAGGCAGATTACTCAATACTTTGAATTGAACACAGCATTGTCCGGTTAAGTTTTTGCGTGGTCATAATTTTTAGCATGTTCTTTAAAATTGTAGTTACCAAAAGGAGAAAAGTTTAAGTTTCTGGCTTCAT
>JABWAQ010000157.1 GCA_013360945.1 Candidatus Brocadia sp. | reverse complement strand
ATGACTTCAAGGTTGTTCGATCTTCTTCGGTAAGTTGGATTTTTGTTTGTCTCATGAAATATAATATAATGTTTCGTTATTAATTTGTCAATATACTAGCTACATGGCTTCCGGCTTTTACCATGACTGGTCTCTCACCCGCTAGAAGGCGCTACCCTTCGCTGAGCACGCCAATAATAAAGATTTGACCACTTTTCCTCCTTTTCCTCGTACAAATTTCGTACTTCGGATTTTGTCTTTTCCCACTCTTTCGAGTCAGGGTAGTGAAGAAAGCATGCCTTTATAAATTTTTACATTATATTTTTTAAAAAGCCTCTCATCTATGTCTCTATGGAAATTTTGTTCCTTTTCAGCTTTCAAATCTTCTTTAATCTTTTCACGAACTTCACTAAGGTACAATAATCGTCCGGGTTTTCTATCTTCTAACAGAAAGATGTGAAAACCAAAGGTGCTTCTCAGAACGGGACTGATCTCTCCATCCTTAAGGCGAAAAACCGATTCCTCCAACTCTGGTGCCAACCTGCCCCTGGCAAAATACCCCATATCGCCACCAATATTTTTAGTAACCGAATCGTCTGAAAATCTTTCGGCTAAAGATGCAAAGTGCTCTTTATTAACAAGGAGTCTGTTTAATATTTTTTGTGCCTTTGCGCTTGCCGCTTCTTCTTCTTCGACGGTCTTTGCCTGGATAAATATCTGGCGAGTTTTGATTTTTTCAGGTTCTGTATACTTCAGCCGATTCGCTTCAAAATACTCATCGATCTCTTTTTCATTACTATTAAGCTTAGCCTGAACCTCGTTCTTGAGATATTCGGTAGCAAGTATATAATTCTTATAATTCTTCACACGTTCTCTGATATCCTTTTTTTTCCCAAAACCAAGAGACGATGCCTCTTTTGCATATACTTCTAATCTTATTATTTCAATAAGTAGCTGCTCTTTTTCTTCTCGTGTAAGTTTTTCTGAAGCTTCGTCAGGCTTTATCAGAAGGTTACTTTCAAAATCTTTGAGAGTGAATTTTTGTCTTCCATATTCGGCAAGAATTGGATTTTTTTCTGCCCTAGCTGACGGTGTTAACAAAATATAAATCATTATCGATAATGTAATATATTTTAAGAAGGACATATCATCAATACTATGCTTATTCATTTCTTTAATCCATTTTAAAACAAAGAAGAGATAAATTGTACAAAAATCTGCAAACAAAACGATAGGGGAAAATCTAACAAAATACGGAAACTATGTAAAGATCTTCCCCTATCTTGCCCTAATTACAAATTCCTTCTATTTGATTATTTAACGACAACTAGGTCTCTAAGTTTTTTTACTTCCGTATCAAAATAAGGACTATACATAGCGCCTGGTTGCGTACTATAACCATAACTATTTAAACCATTAGCGTAATTATACATACCAGAAACGCTCGAATTAAAATTTTTAATCCACGGTCCGCCACTACTACCCCCTGTCATGTCACAACCAATTCCAATAGTTGCAGGGGTACAACCACCAGGGGAATCAGACACGGCATGTGACGCCTGACATTCGACAAGTTTCCGCCCATTAAAAGGGGATTCGGCAGGATATCCAAATGAATTCCAGTGTACTTGGGCAACATTAAAATTCCACGCAAAACCTAGAGATCCTACCACCGAAGAAAGTTTTTGACCACTGGAATTATATTTAGTTACCGCAAATCCCACATCACGGCAGGGTTTCTTATAATTGAGATAATCTGCAAATGTCGTCAAAGATTCTGCTGCCCACGTACCATAAGGCCGGCTATTATCTCTGTAAGCAGGTACAAACGTCCAATTGGTATGCCAAACCTTGTTACCATTGCAGACGCAATGGCCCGCTGTTAATACTGCCCGCCCTCCAATAGAACTACCAGAGCATACATAGTTAGCTCCCGCCTCGGTAAAAAACACCTTGCCGATAGTTTTATAAGGATAAGTTGAATAAAGGGAAGTCAGTACATAAAAACGAGTAAAAGGAAATGGATAAGTATATCCCAGCGGAGAAGGTTCTTCCTGTATGTCGAACGCCTCTGTGTCTGATGCTGTGGAACGCAAAATTTTTCTTAAAAGGGCCTTCGATACTTTTGGCGCACTACCAGGAAAAGTCCCTGGTTCTCCATCTGCTAGTGAAGCAATATTATCTGCAGCCAACAAATTGGGTTCTTCGTCTTCAATCATATTTGGATAAGGCTTGGCATTTTTCATGCGTTCTTCTGTCCAGTAATTTTCGACAGATCCCAGTGGTACCGGTTCCATTTCTGAGCTCACAAACATATCATTCGCAAACACTACAGATACTGATGACAAACCGGCAAACAATAAACTTGGTAATAACACCGATTTCAAATTCACGGCCATCCCTCCTTTTCTGAAAATTAATTACCATAAATTAAAATTATTGACCAGTAACTATTCTGTCTCTCACCTCCTTTCTTCTTGCGGCTGTGCAAGAATTAAAATTTCTTGAGCCTCTCCCTGTACAGGAAAACTCATGAGGATAGGACCATGAACAAACACATCTACGAGCAGAGATTCTTTCAGATCTTTGTATCCCAACCTTTGTTTGCTATTACCTACCTGTTTAAAGATAAGAGTTTCCGCCGAAATTGTAATGACAGCAATAATTTCTTTACGGTTGGGTTCAATACCTTCAATGGTAATAGTGCCAAGTTTATTATGTTCCTTGACTTCCTTAAGTGAATGAGTAATTTTTATAATTTTCCCGCGAATATCTGCTTTTCCTTCGTCATTTTTAGAAAAACTATTGCATGAAATTGCTGATTGGCAGCACATATACAAACCAATTAATACGCAAAACGGCATCATAATCCACATAATTTCCTACCTTTCTCTGGGTATTACTTTGTTAAAAAACATTCGTTAAGAAATATTTATAAGTCATAAGTAGAGTTTAACTCAACTTACTGCAAATCTATGCCTTGCGACCTGTTTTTCCGTTTGGCTTATTCCTTTGCTCTTGCTATTAATTGCACTTGAATGATAAGGAATTTTAAACCAAGTAAAAATGTGTGTCAAAAATGCGTTGTGTAACAGTTTTTGAGTCAAGGTTTTTGATTTTTGGTTTTACTTCATGGAAAAAGGTATGTTTTCCCATGTTTGTCAGTGTAATTTACCGGGATCATGAAGCCAATGTGACATATATCGCACTCTTCTTTGACTGAACAGATGGGATCACCAGCGTTTCTGATCTCCATAAGACGTACCTCATCCGCTACGAGATGAAAGATGAAACTCGAAAGCAATGGGTACAGCGAACAAGCATGTCCTGAGCAGGGCCGAAGGGAACAGGCAGTTTCTTTTTTTAGAGAAGAATAGGAAAATACCCATGGGCAATTTCCTCATGTTTGAACTTAACGCCTTCGGCGGACTTTCATTCGACACACTCCATGGTATAGTTATTACATCCTGGACATCCGACTTTTGGCATGTACCCTTCACAATATTCCTTGTTAAATTTGGCCATTCCAATTCCTGCATCAAAGATTGCTTCGTTGACCAAAAGCTCAGTTCCACATACTGAACAACGGTAATTGCACTCCTTTGGTGGAGGACCGAATGGCTCTTCCACTACCTTCATCTCCAAAGGTTTCTTTTTCCTTTTGCTCATACTTACCCCTTCTTATCTCATCCAACTCATCATAAATCACCCTATACCGGGGATGCCATATCGTGCAAATATCCATCTCTTGACCACAATGCGGACAGATAAAAGGGTCTTTCCCGGTACTCTCCCTATATCTCTCTCGATACCTCTTCTGCGCAATTATCTTCACCGCCCCCTTCAATACTCTTTTAACTTTTGACAAGGCTTCTCGAATAATCTCCCGAACCTGTTCAAACGTCTTTGTCGCTTGCACCCCATAATATCTTATCCTTTTAAACCCTTTCGGAAGTATATGCTGAATCATCCTCCCTATAAACGTATACACATCTACCCGTTCTTCCTCTACCTGCTCCGTCTTATGTGATCGGTAATGATATCTTACTGTCCCCCCATCATATCCATCTATCCGCCTTATCGATATCAGAGGACTCACCACGTATTTCGCCAAATATCTCGCCAAACTCTCATATCGACCCGGTACTTCCCCCTTCTGCACATTCGCTACAAATCCTTTCGGATAGCTCCTATAACAACTATCCACTAACTGCTCTATCTCTTCCGTATCTATTCCCTCCCTTACCATCTCCAGTAAATACCATTGCCACTTCTTATGCAACATCGGATACGGTAAATACTCCAAATGCTCCCACCTCTGGGTATTTTTGTCCATCCCACCACTCGTCGCTATAATATGCAGATGCGGATTATATTGCCCATTTCTCCCATGCGTCTGTAATACTACGATGTATCCTCCCCGAATATCCTTCCTACTGACCCTGCTAAAAAAATCATCCAAACACCTTACTCCACATGCCATAAAACCCCCCCAGCAACTCCCTTAAGGTGTACCCGGACAAACGGAGTTTGTCCGTGCCACCCTTGAGAAAATTCATGTTTTGTGAGCATCCTGAGGATCTTTATCATCCTGAAAACAAAAAAAGCCTTACTGCAAAGATTTTTCCCAAACATCTTCGGCAGTAAGGCTGTCTTTTTTACATCATAGAGGGCGTATGCCATACGCCCCTGCAAAAGACCCTTTACTTTGCGTCCCCTGATCACTCAGGGTTTGCCTTTGTCGTTATTCTTTTTATAACAATTTTTTTTTGAAAAATCCCAATAACAGCGATGTTTACAGCCCAGTGTGAATAGTGTGAATAGTGTGAATAGTGTGAATAGTGTGAATAGTGTGAATAGTGTGAATAGTGTGAATAGTGTGAATAGTGTGAATAGTGTGAAT
>JABWAQ010000156.1 GCA_013360945.1 Candidatus Brocadia sp. | reverse complement strand
CGGGGGCAACTCAACCTTGCTTCCTTTGGGAGGAAGGCATTTTCATCCCCTTCCAGGGGTTATCCCAAAGCCACCTGCTTCGCGGGTGGATTCTTTACTTTTTTGTAAAAATCAAAATGCTCTTCTATCAGATTTTGCAATTCACCATTGAATTTGCGCTGAAAGGCCCACCACACATTTTCTTTCGGATTGGTTTTTACTTCTGCCCCAAATTCTTCATCCTGGCTTACCCGCGACATGAGCACATTTACCACTACCTTATCAGCGTCATTAAAATCTGTTCTATATTTTTCATTAATCGCCCTTATAATGAACGAAAGAGGTTCTATAAATTCATAGGGCTTACCCATCGGGTTTTCATCGCCAGGCTTGAATTTGCCGCCTTCACCAGGCTTTAAAGTCAACCCCTTTGAGATATATTGAATCCTGATCGAGTCCAAATCCACCTGCTGGGTAACTTCTCTTGGCAATCGTTCCTTCGTATAAGGCAGTTTTCGCAATAAAATACGCCCAAAAACGTATAATTTTTCCAGTTCGGCATCTGAAAACGATATAATTTGTGAGAGAAATGCATACACACGCACATAAGCCTTCAGCATCGCCCGGAATTTTTCTCTCCGTTCGGCATCGCTATCTTCCTGAAACCGTTTTATAGCTGTGTTGAGTATGGGACTGAGTTTTTCCTGTTTAAAGGGTTTTGAGTAAAATATCTTGGCAAATTGATTTATTTCATCATACGTATAATAGACGAATTCGTCTAACGAGCGCTTAAAACTATACAACTTATCAGGATCGCTTCCCTCTGACAAGGTGGTGTCTTCATAAAAATCCTGGAATGCCTTGCGGATAGTCTCGGCTTCATTCACAAAGTCAAGGGTTATAGGATCTTTTTTCCCAGGATAAACCCTGTTCAGCCGGGAAAGGGTTTGTACAGCATTCACCCCAACCAGTTTTTTATTGACATACATCGCATATAAAAGTGGCTGATCAAAACCCGTTTGAAACTTATTTGCCACAATTAGGAATTTGTATTGATTTTCTCTGAATTTAACTGCCGTTTGATCCTCCGGGAAGCCATTCATCCTTGACTCTGAGTAATCTCCTTTACTTCCTTCAAACTCTACTGTACCCGAAAAGGCAACGAGTGCCTTGAAAGGGATATTGTGTTCTTTTATGTACTTATCAAAAGCAATCTTGTATTTAACCGCCTGTGCGCGAGAAGAACAAACAATCATTGCCTTAGCCTGGCCTTTTCCTCCTGTATCGGGTATTTCGTGCAGACAATTTTCCATAAAATGTTGAATGATAATAGCAGTCTTGCGCTCGATAGTATGCTCGCTCAATTCAACAAAGACCTTTAATAGCCGGGTGGCTTTTGCTTTATCATAGTTCGGATCTTCGGTTACCTTTTTTACCAGTTGGAAGTATGTTTTGTAGGTTGTGTAATTGGCCAAAACATCCTTGATAAAACCTTCCTGAATAGCCTGCTTCATTGAATAAATATGGAATGGTTTGTATGAACCGTCCTTCTGTTTGCTTCCAAAAAGCTCCAGTGTCTTAGGTTTGGGTGTTGCGGTAAAGGCGAAGTAGCTGACGTTCTTCTGCCTGCCACGATGACTTATTTCCTTTATCATTTCGTCTTCCCACGTCGTCTCCTCTTCTTCAGGGTCGTCTTCCTCGTTTAGGTTTAGTGTCTTTTTCATGCTCTTGGACATTTCGCCGCTGGATGACGAGTGCGCCTCGTCAATAATAATGGCAAAACGTTTTCCAGGGAGTTTCTTTATCTCGTCTTCAATGTAAGGAAATTTCTGAAGTGTGGTGACGATGATCTTGGTTCCTGCTTCAAGTTCCTGCTTCAGTTGTATCGAACCTTTTTCTATGCCTGCAACGACCCCAGGATTCTGTTCAAAGGCGATGACGTGCGTACGAAGCTGCTTATCAAGCACCCGCCTATCGGTTACTACAATAATTGAGTCGAATACATTTTGGTCGTTTCTGTCATGGAGATTGGAAAGCTGGTGCGCCAGCCAGCTAATGGTGTATGACTTACCGCTTCCAGCGCTGTGCTGTATGAGATATTGCTTCCCGCAGCTATGTTCTTTCGCATGGGTAACAAGTTCACGCACGGCATCCATCTGTTGATAACGGGGAAAAATGAGCATTTTCTCATCGGTGGGTTTCCCATCTTCATCAAGCACATCTGCCACCTGAATGAAATGCTTGAGAAGTTCCAGGAAACTGTCCCTCTGAAGCACTTCTTTCCATAGGTATTCTATAGAAAATCCTTTGGTTGGCGGATTACCGGCTTCACCATTGTTGCCCTTATTGAAGGGCAGAAAGAAGGTATGTGCGCCTTTTAGATGCGTGGTCATATAAACCAGGTCTTCATCCAGCGCAAAATGTACGAGACAGCGGCAAAACTTAAAGAGAGGCTCACGCGGGTCGCGGTCTACCTGATACTGTTTTATGGCGTTTTCCACATTGTAACCTGATCCCGTCATGCGATCTTTCAGTTCTAGCGTGGCAATAGGTATTCCGTTTAAAAACAGCGCCATATCAAGAGATTTTTCGTTCTTAGCACTGTATTTCACCTGCCTCATCACGCTGAAGATATTGGACTGATATTTCTTCTGATACGCCACATTGAGTCCGCTGGCAGGTTTGAAGTATACTAGGTCAAAATACACGCCATAGGTGATAAAGGGTTTTCGTAATACCTTCAACGTACCGCGCCTATCTATTTCATCTTTTATCTTTGAAAGAAGGGCGTCTTTTGCCCGGTCGCCAAGCTGTTTTGTATATTCCTCCCATTTCTCAGGCTGAGTAGCGATGATGAAGTTTATGAGCAGTTCTTGGTCCAGGCAAATCGACTTGTCGTATCTTTCCGGCTCACGCTTAAAATAGCCAGAGGCGATCAGGTCGGCTTCAATAAGCGCTTCCATGTCTTTTTCTGTGATTATTGCCATTTTCAGTTTACTCCCTAACAGGAATTCCTAATTTGGATAAGTCAGAAAAGTATTTTCTTTCAAAGCGCTAGTGATAGTATACTATTTTCATGTAATGCTATCCGACTCTATTGAACGTATTATGAAACGGAATGAATTTGGTCCGCAATTAATTTCCTTTTCTAGCCATTCCAACGGGAAAACACCATTCAGGTAATTGCTCATGAATTCCTGCCAATCGCTATCATCACGAAACGGTTCTCCGACATCACGTATTTCGGTAACACGAAGAAATCCCAAATACATAAGGATGACTGGAATGCCCAAGCTGGCAAATTTCCAGGCATAAGCAATCCGGCAGGTTTATCAGCCTGTTCATGGTTTCTGAAAATTCTGTCCTCTCCCGCCAGGTCAATCGTAACAGATGAGAACTGCTTCCTCTATTATGCTGACTCATAAGGTATCTCTTACATCAATTTTACCCGTCACCGCAGAGGTTATGAGTGATTGTCTGTATTCTTTAAGTAGTTCAATCTGCCTTTCTATTTTTTCGATAAGCTTGTCAATTTTTGCTGTTTCACGGTCAAGAAAATCGGCGATGATGCGCTGTTCAAAGAGCGGGGGGAGACATATAAATAATAATACCAAGTTCTTCGGATTGATTGCTGGATAACTTACTCCTTTCGATTCTTTCATTATTGACTCAACAAAGAAATAACTGCAAGAGAAGTAATAGACTATCTCTGTCTGAAAACCAGGTCAAGGATGATAGATCTGTCTCTCGCCCGATAAGGCTTCCAACATATCCACCAAGCAGCGAGATCAAGAACATTGCTGAGATTATTCGAAGCTTTTTCCCACTTACCAACAGGCTCTCCAATTGCCTAAGGTTCTTTGCTATATGGTTTAGCCGAGGTATGGTTGCGGGTTCGTTTGTTTGCCAGTAATCGATATAAGCACGTAAGATTTCTATGTGATCTAGTACTGTCTCTTTGGCCTTCGCAACTGTATCCCAAATGAAGTGTTTATTGTTTTCAAAGATGAAAACAAAATTTATTAGTGGTAGCATATTGATTAGAGTTACGAAATCAGTATTTATGCTTCTCGTGTTTTTAATATCTTTTGGGGCAACTGCCTTGATTGTATTCTGAAGCTCAGGAAGGTACGGACATGAAGGTATTGCCGTAAACGTAATGACTTTGTTAGGCTTTTCATCACCGAAGTAATAATCACTCAATAGTAACCACGTCTGCTCCCTCTTCGTCGCAAAAAAGTAAAATTTGCGCATGTCTTGGATGGCACTTTTGTAAAATATCTCATCGAGAAGAACCGTCAGTGGAGATATTCGATCAATTATATTCATTCCCTTTATTTTGCGAACGCCCCATTCAGCAATTTGTCCGCTGCAATGCTTTGATAATAATTACGGCCTCCTCGATCATACCCTGTGAGAATTTCTAAAATAATTCGAAAAGTTTAATGACGTTTAAAAAACCATGGAACGATCATCAAAAAGACCCCTACAATGAGATTAACCCTATATTCAGGTATTATAAGGAACAGCACAACAAATCCGATCCCCAAAATAGTTACAATTAATTTAAAAAGAGAAAAGGGGATTTTTCTAAGTAGTGCTGAAAGGTATTGAAAATTGGTTATATCAGGAAGAATATCTGTCCTTACACCTTCTATGAATTCAAGGGCTTGTTGAGTAGCCCACATAGTAAGCTCATCTTTCGATGGTCCCCAACCTCCTGAAAATTGTTGACTTAATACGTCTCTAGAAACAATTAAAGCGTCTTGAATTTTGCCGATTTGAATAAAGAAATATGGGGTATTCACTTGACCGATGTTACCCCAAGATGTAGTATGTTGGGCTATGGAAGATTATCCCAAAACCCTTACAGAGTTTGAAACTCGGTTTTCTACAGAGCAAGACTGCCGTGATTATCTTTTTCAAGTGAGATGGCCAAATGGCTTTATATGTCCGCATT
>JABWAQ010000061.1 GCA_013360945.1 Candidatus Brocadia sp. | reverse complement strand
ATGAACCTCATGGGTAATCATCATAATCGTTAATTGGCGCTTTTTGTGCAGTTCAGAGATAAGTTCTATGATCTTTTTTTGAGCAAGGACATCAAGCCCGGTAATGGGTTCATCAAGCAGCAAAACATTTGGTCTTGTGGCCAATGCACGCGCTATAAGTATACGTTGTTTCTGTCCCCCGGACAATTCGGAAAAAAAATCCTTTTTTAACTCAAGCATTCCAACATCTTTTAAGCATTGTTCTACCAATAAACGATCGGTTTTGGAGGCAGGATAAAAGGGTTTCCGATGTCCGAAAGTACCCATCGACACCACTTCTTCGGCGGTAAAAGGATATATCTCATCTAAGTATTGACGCTGCGGCACATAACCGAATCCTGGGGTATGATTATCACCATAAATAATAGTTCCGTGAATAGGGGGGACAATGCGGAGGATGGTCTTGAACAGCGTGGTCTTGCCACAACCATTTGGTCCGAATAAGACGACGAATTCACCCTTTTTTAAAGAAAAATTAATGTCACTAAGAATGGCATTCCCGCTATACCCAATGGCAACGTCTTTTAATGTAATACAGTTTTCAGTATTCATGATTTCGTTTTAAGGGCAGATATAATTTGATTTATATTATAATCAAAAAGGGCAAGATAGCTCTCTATTCCTTTTTGACCTCCTGCCATAATCGGTAAAACAACAACCCTTGCCCCTGTTTTTTCAGAAACAAATTCAGGGGTTTTGCGTTCACGAAATTCTTCGATAAGGATAAGTTTCGCCCCTTTATCTTTCATCATGGGAATAAGAGTATTGAGATGGGAAGGTGAAGGGGGAATGCCGGGTTTTGGTTCAAGCTCGCCGATTATATCCAGATTAAATCTTTTTACAAAATAAGGAAAAGTCTTGTGATAGGTAACAATTTTTGTTCCTCGAAAAGGTTCCATCATTTTTTGCCATTCAGACAATTTTTGGTCCAGTCTTTTGGAAAAATTATTTAAATTATTCTTATAATAGGCACAATTTGCCGCATCGAGCTGACATAACTGTTCGCAAATATGTGTTGCTACTATCTTGCCGTTTAATGGATCCAGCATATAGTGTGGATTTCCAAAGGGATGGATATCTCCGGCTGCGCGAGTGAGCGCAGGGGGCACTTCTAAAATTTGAATTCCGGAAGATGCGATAATATATCCAGGGTTCCCGGGGAGTATTTTTTGGTTTCTTGCACCAAGAACCAGTGGTGGCAACCAGCCAGTTTCCAGTTGCAACCCTCCTTCGATAAGCATGTCTGCTTTGTTGAGTTTAACAATAAAACCTGGTTTTGCATCTACAAAATGCGGATCCTCTGTAGGCTTTGCGATGGTAGTTATGTTGACTTTATCATGCCCGATTTCTTTGACTAAAGATCCTAAATCCGAAGTCGATGCAACGATGTTAGGCTTTGCATCGGCAACTGATGCAAAGTTTAAAATAATTAGAAAGAAGATGTATGGTATTTGGTAATTTGTTTTCATGTCATATTCCTTTAAAATTTATGTGCCCCGTGTGCACCCAGTAAAAATTCAAATTGCAGAAATACGGAGTGTTCCGTAGTATCATCTCCGAGTACATCGTCATAATTGTATTGTAGCCGGATCTTCGAAAATTCCGATGGATAAAATGTGAGACTGGGGGAGAGCCGCCAACGTTCAAATCCTAAAGAATCGACCGCATCTTCCTCTCCATCTACATAATCTCCACGCAGTCCGGCTACCCATCGTTTTTTTAATCCCCACATAATCTGAGAATATGTGCCCCAGTTATCCAATGTTTCGTCAGGCAGTCCGGCATTTATGTCTTTGCCCGCTTCGAAACGTCTGCCCATAACCTCCGTCTGCCAGGTTACAAAGGGGAATCCGGCTTCTGCATATTTAGACTTCCACTTCCAGAATATGTCAAGACCATAAATCAGGGTATCTTTATCCGTTCCGGTGGAGTTTGGCCCAAAGGCAGCCGATGCACCCAATAATATAGTCTGTTCCTCCGTTAGATCAAAGGATGTAGTAATACGGGGAGTATACAGCATGTCTCCCATGCTCCGGACACGGGTTTCAACTGCCTCACGCCCAAACAAAGCATCTTCATTTCTAAAGCTGTGTGCAGTCTCTCCCTGGCTATTTTGCACCGTAAAGAAGAGTTCCGTATAAATATCTGTCGGGGCCATCCATGAGATTCGTGCACCAGGATTTCGCAAACCATCAGGGCCAAGAAATCTGCCGTTGACTAATGGCTGATCTGCAAAATCCCACGTATGAGGATGTGTTGGGTTAAACCTGCCAAATTCAGTAAAAAAGGTACCCGCCTTCACCTGCAGATTCATGGGAAGTGACATCGAAGTCAGGTATGCTTCTTCCACCTCAAGCAAGGATTCTCCATCTTTATCGATTTGAAAAATTATAAAAGCATTTCCGTAGAAATAGGGGTCTATTGCTCCCTCAAATGCTGTTTCCAATTGTTGCAGAGTGAAACCGCGTTGGTTCGGGTCATGTGCCCCTGTCTCAAGTTCTTCTAAATCCTGAGCAGTTGAGGCTGCTGCTGAAAACAATCCATCAAAGGAGATATTCATATAACTTTTTCCCATGCCCCATAAGGTAAGTGGTTGTGCAGGTGACCATGCACCAGATTGTAATCCTGCCGGTTGGTCAGCAGTTGTCGTATTCATCGGTGGTGACGCAGACCCCGCTATTTCCCTTTTAGGAGAAAGGGACATGGTTTGAGATGGTGAAGGAGGAGTTATGCCCGTTTCCGTCTGTAGCGGCAGAGGTTCTTCGTTTGCCACAGAAGCCTCCGGCGTTTTTGTATTCACCCTGGCAGTAGTTAACCCGCCTTTTTCTGATGGTATTATTTCTTTTTCGAGTGCTGTTTTTTCTTTTTCCAGGGTGGTGATCTTTTCTTGCATCTCTTTAAAACGGATATCATAATCCCGTTTCATATTTACAAGAAGCTCCTTCATGCCTTGCAGTTGCTCCACGATCTCGTCAAATTCGTCCTTTCTGATACGGATTTCTTTTGTGCCTTCCTCCGTGCCTTCTTGTGGTCTTTCTGTGGAACTCATTGTTTGGGAATCTTTGTCGGCTGTTAATGTCACTTCTCCATATACTGTGGTAGGTGTGAACAGCCATTCACCCATACTTGCAATGAGTATAGAGAGATGCAATAAATTTAGTAGTTTCATTCTATCCTCCTGTAAAAACGACTCGAATTTGAGGAGATAGGCAATAATTTAACGGTTGGATTCAATGTAGGAGACGGTGCACCGTACCCCTACAGGCCTTGTGCCTTTGTGTTTTAATGGCCCAAATTTATGTGGTTAAGCGAAAAGACAGGAAATGGAGGGAGGTGGACGGATAGTAAATTTATGGATGGGTAAAGAGGGAATGGTGGGGTCTGAATAGTATACAAGCCTGATGTGGATACACTCGCGTTGTATGTTCAGTGACAGAAACTGTACTGAGGTTGAAGGGGTCTTCAACCATTGACAGATTTGACATGTTTCGGAGTCGTGTTGATAACCGTTTTCTGAAACCTCAAGATGTGAAGTATAAGAGGTATCAATAGCGTTATGGGCTATAGGATGTTGTTTGTGGTTACAATACTGGGTGTTTAAAAAACTATTATGAATACCTCCAAGTATTAAACATAACACTAAATAGGGAAGAATGGCCGAAACAAACAGGATGTTTGTTAAACGTTTGTTCTTGATAAAATATTTCGTTAATGGCATATGAACCGGAAGAAAATGTTATCGTCCTTAAATAATTTAAGGGCATGCTAATGCCTTTTCCACGGTAAGTCAAGTGAAAATCTATAAAGTTTTAGGGTTTTCCACCTCACCTGCCTGTTTATGACCCGATTGCGGATTCAGGTTAATCCAAACGACATCGCCGCGTTGCGGGACGTAACCCTTCTTTACCATACTTCGCTTCCTTAAGGAGTTGCTTTCCTTATCATCCGTGCCGAGCGGCCTGTCATCCTCGGAATTCAGATATTGTTCAAATTGTTTCTATTCGTTGAGGAGAAACATTTGCCGTAAACATTCCCAATTAATGTTATTTTTTAGATACTTTTCCCTCCGCGATTCTCTGCCGGGCAAGCTCATCGGCAACTTCAGAGGTAAGCCTTCCCTCCTGGTGTGCTGTTTTAAATATTCTTAAGGTGACGTCGTACAGACCTGATATCTTTTTCATTACCTCGTTTACATCATATTCCCCAAAGATATCGCCTGATGCGTTGAGCATGCCCCCCGCATTGATTACATAATCAGGCGTGTACAAAATACCTCTGTCGTGAAGCATTTTATCGTGGCGCGCTTCGGCAAGCTGATTGTTCGCAGAACCTGCAACAATACAGGCTTTAAGCTGGGGAATGGTGATGTCGTTCAGCACTCCTCCCATTGCACAAGGAGAAAATATATCGGCTTCCTGCGAATAAATTTCCCCGGGGGCAACCGACTTTGCCCCATAGTTTTCCACTACATGAGCAACAGCTTTGGAATTCACATCGGCAACGATGAGTCCCGCGCCGGCCTCATGCAGATTCTCGCAGAGATGCAGACCTACCTTGCCAACCCCCTGCACTGCTACCGTAAGCCCCTTGAGAGTATCACGGTTAAGCTTATGTTTTACTGAAGCCCGTATGCCATGAAAACATCCAAGGGCAGTAAAAGGTGAGGGATCACCCGTTTCCGTTAAACCGAAAACATAGTTACTCGCCATTGCAAAAACTTCCACATCCTCAACGCCGATGCCGATGTCTTCTGCCGCGTAATATTGTCCACCCAATTTCTGAACATACCGGGCAAATGACGTAAGGAGTTTCGCATTCTTCTCTTTAAGCGGGTCGCCAATGATTACCGCTTTTCCTCCTCCCAGAGGCAGACCGGCAAGCGCATTTTTATAACTCATTGCCCGGGACAGCCGAAGCACATCATACACAGCATCACTCGTGGTGGCATAAGGCCACATTCGGCATCCACCGGCAGCAGGCCCTAAGGTAGTGTCATGGATGGCAATAATAGCAAACAGACCAGATGCTGCGTCACGACAGAACAAAACTTGTTCATGATTATCGTATTCACTGTTATCAAAAACGGACATGCAGATTCCTCCTTAAATAATCATAGTGAAACATTCTCTATTGCAGAGGAATCCCGTGCAGGTTTCCTTTTTTCCCAGGCTTTTTCTCCAATTCAAGACGCACATTAAATACTTACGGTTTCGTAACAATTTAGATCTTTAAAAAAGGTAGCGCCGCTCCCTTGTGGCCGGCCAGTGCGGGGGACAAACCACCCGCGCCACGTATTTTGTTTCGTGCTGATTATAGAGAAATGTAGCATCTTTGCCATTCGTGCCTTGTCTTGATTCGGACTTCTTCTAACGTAAGGATTCTTCACCGCCCCGTCCTGAATAACATCAACTTGCCCTCCCAACTGCTCCTCAAGTCGTGTTTTCAGATCAAAGTAACGGTCAAAGAGTCTGTAGCGACCGTCAAATTTTACACGAACATCATTATAGAGATTATCATTTTTCTTTTGAGAAATAAACTCTCAAAATCTTATAATTATCAGAATATTTACAATAATGAATACCGATTTGAAAATCCACAAAATATTAGTGAAGTTGATAATATTTGTCTGGTATATCCATTATATCAATTAGCCATGCCGGCAGTAATGAAGGGTTACATTGACCGCGTTTTAACACAAGGGTTTTCGTACAGTTATAAAGAAGACGGTGGTGTGGTTCCACACATGAAAGGTAAGCGTATTTCACTTTTTTCTCCAATGGGAGCTTCAATGGAATATGCAACAGAGACGGGTAATATTCAGGCGATTAATCACATAGTGAAAAATACGTTTGAGTTTCGTGGGTTCGAAATAAAGACGATTCAATACTTCGATTGTAATAACAGGGATAAACAACTCGATGATCTTGAAGAGAAATTAATGAGTTAGTGCGCAAACTTTTCAACATCAAAAAAAGGGAAAATGCCCAACCAAACACATAGACGCCATCTGCCATAAAATACTGGGAGGGTCATGTTCTGAGCCATTAGCAAAACTTCACGGGTGACCCCGTGACCGTGGTTCCGTGACTGCGGACTCTGATTTCAGAAGCTATGCACATCTTCATTGCTCCCGCTGGTGTCAGAGCTATTGCAATGCGTACACGACGGCACAGGATGATCAGTAAAAGCATCTCACAGCTTACCAGCGAAATTCCGGCTGAACGCAAACACCACTTTTATCTGTGCGGGCTTTCCGCCGATTTCCAGCACCGGATATGCCAGGAAATTGATCGGGCCTGACGATGGATGGGGGTCTGGCTTAAGATCACGGCCGCGGCTCAACTCGATCCGGTTTGCCGGATGATGGCCAAAGAAATATCCCGCTAGTCTGCTACACTTATCGGCCTCGCTTATATCAACGGGCCACCACTTGCCTTCGGTGTAAAACTCTGCCCAGCAATGATAGCCGTCAATGCCGCCTTCATTACGCTCGGAAGGAACTGCTGCCCCGATGGCAAAACGTGCCGGAATATCGACCGCCCGGCACAAGGCGATAAAGAGGGCATGAAAATCGGAGCAGTTCCCGCTGCGTGCATTGCAGGCATAGACGGCGTCGCCCTGTCCCCAATTTTGACCGAACCTGGCATATCGAAGATTGTCTATGACATAATCATAAAGAGCCCGTGCGCGAACAAGATCGCCTGCCTTGCTTGCTACGATGGAATTGGCCAGGTCCCGAAACATTTGTGCGTCTGGCACCAGAGATTCCGGCTGAAGATATTTATTTCCATCGGACGATTCCGCATCATAAACACCTTTTTCCAGGCGCTGTACTTGAAAGCGCATGGTGACGGTCTGGCCACTGTGTTCGGGGCCAAGTTTCATAAAAAGAATGCGGTTGCCATATTCTTGCTCATGCAGTATTTCGTACTTTGCAGGGGTATCTATCGCCTTAACATCGATCGTCTGAAACGCATCAGATGTCGGCAAGGGCAGCCACAGTGAGGCAAAATCACTGATTTCCGGCAGGAATGCCCGGTAGACAAACTCAAACTCATCCCTGCCGGTGATCACCCCCAGCAACTCCGGTGTGGCCTCGTCCACGGCGACCCGGTGCCACGTTTCATCACTGCGCTGCTTCCATACATACAAAGGTTTCCCATTAACCTTGTGAACGGTTGTTTCCGTCACGATCGTTCCGCCCGGCTCACCGGAAAGGAAAAAATCCACGTCATACACAGTACCATCGGCACAAGCCAGATCGACACATGCGAAATGCACGCCCGGCTCCAGTGTGGCCAAATACTCCGTATGGATGCGCACCAGCTTTAACCTGAGTTCTTTCCCTTCAAAAGAGAGCCTGAAATAACCGGCACCCAGGCGGCTCTGCTTTTCGATATGGGTCTCAATTCCTTCCTGTATGTCGCCGGGAACAACATGTGACAGGGGCGTTGACGTGTCTTGCGTTTCCTTGCGCAGCATAATACAACCTAAAATAGACGCACAAACAATCAGCGCTGCCGGTAAAGTATTTTGCAAGTTCATAACGCTTCCTTTCAGTTTCAATGACAGTCTGTCAGACGCGATGATAAATCAATCATGAATACGATTGCAAGTATTTTTTCTGTCATTTTAGCGCTTTGTATGGTAATCTTTACTGAATTTTATATCAAAAGAGTTTGTTAATATACATACCGTGAAAAAAGAATGTAAGCAGGAATAGCTAATTTCTGCAGGGTATGTATGAATATCACCGGAAAACAATGCAATGTACGATCTGACAAAATTCACCATACAGGACATGACCCAATGCGGAGATGCGCTGGAGCACCTCGGGTATAAAGCGAATGGCATAGAGGAACTGGCCAATTCGGTGGTCCGCTATTTCTATGACCACCTCATTGACCGGCGGACAGGTGAAAAATCCTCTGCACTGGTGCGCTTTTTCATGACGTATCCCTACGAAAGCCTTGACGAAGAGTTACGTGAATTCGCCAGCAAGATGCCGGGAGGACAATCTTTGGCAAAGACTACGAGTTGTATAGTTCTCTTGGCAACCGTGGGAATACAGCCTGAGTGGAATTCAAAGGAGCTTTCCAGAGGACACCGTGTGATCCCCCTTGTAGATAAGGAAACGGCAGAAAAACATCCGATGATTGCCCAATTGATTTATCAGTTAGAAATAGATATTGACAATGTGATCCATCCTCGCCCCACTCCCGAGATTGAACTGGAAAGCAAGGTATTTAATGTGTTTCACGTCCCCGATGCCCTGGGAAGCCCACATATTCCAGCTCAGGATGAATTTGTAATCCCGTTCGGAATTAAATCGGCATTGGGGTTTGGAAGTATGTTGCCGACGGGAAATTTATTTACCGTGGTTATCTTTTCGAAGACGAGGGTTCCACGAAATACGGCAGAGATGTTCAGATACCTCGCCTTGAATGCAAGGATGGCGATATTGCCCTTTGTAACAAAGAAAATCTACGTAAATGAGAAGGCCGTGCTTGACGAAACCGAGAGACTCAGGTCGATCATTGCCACGCAAACGAGTTTGTTGGGTGTATACAAAAAAACTGCTGTGAATCAGTCCAGGCGACTGGAGGGTTTTTCACTAAAAATCAGGATGTCTCTGGCGAAATTTACTAAAAAGGCCTGGCTCTACATTTCTTTGATAACCGCATCATCATTCTTTTTATATATTTTTTATGCAACACATGTCGAGTTTATGCTGCACGTGGCTGCTATACCCCTTGAAGTATTGCTGGGCGCCTTATTGATAGAAAGGCTTTTAGAAAGGAAAGAGAAGGCGGAGAAATTCAATCAACTGATGTACATAAAGAGTTGCCTGTATCGATCAGAGATGCGGAACCTTTACATCACCAATTTTAGCTCATTAAAATTCCCGGTGATAACCATGGCAAAAGTCAAAAATGCAAGTCTGGAGGAATTAAAGCAAATGCGCAGAGACGCGGATCATCTGGAATATTTTTCATTGGATGCAATGGAATTGGTGATCGGGGAGTATGTTTCCGCCTATCATGTATTTCATGATTTCATGGATCGGGCAAGTACGTTCGGTATGGATACCCTTTTTCAGGATATGATTTATATCTTGCATTTCATTCAGGATGTTAAATTGTTTAAGCTGGCAAACCCTGATAAACCATTCATTTATGAAGCACAGGAACATCCTTTCTTGATGGAAAAAGTAAGAAAGGTTTTAGGGGATGGTACCCAGAAATTTCTGGATTACATGATAGAGCTAAAAGAAAAAAAGCCAGATCTGCTCTACGACATCTTAACCGACTATGAATTGTCATCACGCAGAATAACCCGATAATAGAAGAACGAATGAAGATATTGACGCTGCTATACCGTGACACGCCTCCATCTCCCTCTCATGTACAGGATATATATCGCAATAGCACGGCAAACCCAGTCGATTGCCGCCCCAAACCATACCCCGGCCAATCCCCATCCGAGAGTAATTCCGAATAAATAAGCCAGGGGGGCATGGAGGCACAAGGTGCCTGCGATGGCGATGATCATGGGGCTTATGGTATCACCCGCACCACGGAGACCGCCTGCATAAACCATATATACAGCCAAAGCGGGTTGTTCGATGGCGGCGATCATGACGCAGACCACAGCCAGCGAAAACACATCGGGTTCTGGTTTAAAAATCATGACCATTTGTCCGGGAAACAGAAGAAAGATTAGGGCAAAAAATCCCATCAGGAAAAGGGCAAAATAGCAGCTTCGTCTCATACTGAGTAATGCCAGGCCTGCATTCTTTGCACCAAGACTTTGTCCTACCAAAGTTGCAGTCGACACCGCCAGGGCGAATCCCGGCATGTAGGATATCGACTCGATACGAATGGCGATCTGGTGTGCTGCCAATGACACTGTCCCAAGAATGGTGACAATTTTGATAAAGAACAAAAACCCCATCTGTGTCAAGAAGGCATCAATGGCAGCAGGGATAGAGATACGCAAGATCCTTTGCAAGGATTCGATATGTAGCCGGGTTAAATGCTGTATACGGATATGTAAGACACACTTCCCTGCAAAGAGTTTTGTTAAGAGTAAGCATGTTCCGACCGTGTATGCCAGGGCTGTGGCCCAAGCTACTCCGGAAACACCTAGTCTTGGGAATGGCCCTATGCCAAAGATCAACAACCAATTAAACAGGATGTTGATGCAATTGATAATGAGGGTCACCTTCATCGGTGTCTTGGTATCACCCGCCCCACGCAGGACTCCGCTGCACGCAAGGATAATGAGGCGAAATACCAGAAACCCTCCAACAATCCGGAGATAACACGCGCCAAGACCCGCAACGTTGGGCTCTGCGCTCAAGAGAATCAGTGTTTTCTTTGCAAAAAAAAACAAAAGTGGTGTAGCAACTATGCCCATAATGAGTGACAAGAGGATTGTCTGGGCTCCGACCATCTGTGCCTGTTCTTTTTCTTTTGCCCCAACATGTCTTGCAACAATACTGGCAGAGCCGACATTGAGTGCGGAGAATACCATGGAGATTATAAAAAAAAGAGTGCCTGCCAGGCCAACCGAAGCAATAGCATCTGTACCCAGGCGTCCTACCATAACCGTGTCAGAGATAAAGACGCTCATATGGAGGATATTTTCAATTGCTACCGGGATGCATAATTTAAAGATATTTTTATTGAGGTTTTTTTCCGTGATGTCGAGCAGATGCATTGAATTATTGGTTTAATCGTGAAATATATAGAAATATCTTATTATAAACGCACAAACGAAAAAACAAAATGTAAAATGGCCAATGAAAAATATAAAGATGAGTTCAAGAAACGGATGTGGAGGAATGTCCTTGAGAAGCACTAAAAGAAAAGATGTTGATGCAGAAAATGGAAGAATGAAAGATAGAAAAAAGAGAAAAAACCGCAACCTTGAGGTACAGGTAAAATAATATATATAAATCCATCGTAGAAGCAGGGGTAGTTAGCCTGATTATCAGAAACCGGTAATAATCAAGTTGTTGCTGAGCTTCAAATCATAAGGAAATATTGAATTTTTGTAGAACCATTGTACAGTTCGTTAACCCGGTAAAACAGGAATAGGCATAAAAGTGAGTCGCAACTTGCAGCCTTTTTTGATTTAATTTATTTATACCAGGATAAGGAGAGAATCTTTGTTTCACTCAGAGTGGCGGTGCTATGCGCCATTCTAAAGAGAACGGGAGAAGTGAAATCTTCCAAAAGACCTGCCGAACCTTTTTTAAATGATCTGCGTTTGAAATACTCCACTTGACTCAACAATTACGTAATATTCATTGTCATAAGGAATTCGGCGTTGGTTTTTGATTTGGCCAGCCTGTTTTTGAGCAATTCCATAGCTTCAATGGGGTTCATTTCGTTGAGCACCTTGCGGAGCATCCACATGCGTTTAATTTCTTCGGGGTTCACAATCAATTCTTCTTTTCGTGTTCCGGAACGGGTAATGTCAATAGCCGGGAATATTCGGCGATCCGCCAATTTTCTATCCAGATGGAGTTCCATATTGCCCGTGCCTTTAAATTCCTCAAAGATAACTTCGTCCATCCTGCTTCCGGTATCAATCAGTGCCGTTGCGATGATGGTAAGGCTGCCACCTTCTTCAATATTTCTTGCCGCGCCGAAAAACCTCTTTGGTTTTTGGAGGGCACTGGCATCCACACCACCGGAAAGGATCTTTCCGCTGTGAGGAACTTCTGTGTTGTATGCCCTTGCCAATCTGGTAATGGAATCGAGTAAAACGACTACATCTTTGCCGTATTCTACCATCCGCTTTGCCTTTTCAATCACCATTTCAGCTACCTGGATATGCCGGCTTGCAGGCTCATCGAAAGTGGAACCAATGACCTCGGCCTCAACGGAACGGTCCATATCGGTTACCTCTTCAGGTCTTTCGTCAATTAAAAGGATGATTAAATACACTTCAGGATGATTCTTGGTAATGCTGTTGGCAATTTTTTGTAACAGCACGGTTTTACCCGTTCGCGGGGGCGCTACGATTAAACCGCGTTGGCCTTTTCCAATAGGGGTAATGAGGTCCATGATCCGTGTTTCAAGCTCTGTTGTACCCTTTTCTAAAAAGAGCCTTTCGGTGGGATGTAAAGGAGTCAGGTCATCAAAGACAATCTTTTCTCCCATGATCTCCGGATTCTCAAAATTGATAGCCTCTACCCGCAATAAGGCGAAATACCTTTCCGTATCTTTTGGCGGCCGGATCTGTCCGGACACGATAGCGCCCGTCCGAATGCCGAATCGGCGTATCTGAGAAGGGGAGATGTAGATATCGTCAGGGCAAGGTAAATAATTGTAATCCGGTGAACGTAAAAATCCAAATCCCTCCGAAAGCACCTCAACAACACCTTCTCCATACATAAGCCCATTCTGGTTGACCCTTTCCTTCAGAATTTTAAAGATCAGGTCTTGTTTCTTCAGCCCGGTATACTCTTTAATACCTTCTCGTTTTGCGGTATCCTGCAATTCTTTAATGGTCATCTTCTGCAATTCTGTAATATGCATCTCGCCGCGTTTGATTTCTTCATATTTTTCATTTGTTTCCTGATCTACAACTACAGGTTCTTTTTTGCCATTTGTTACTGCCATATTCATGTTCCTCCTGAAATGTTTAGAATTAATTTTTTTGTATGTAAAGTTGCCAGAATTCTTTTATTTGCCTAAAGGTGTTGTCCTCGGTAAAATTATTGTCAATGATGTAATCCGCCTTTTTTCTCTTGTCCTCCAAAGCCATCTGAAATCGTTCCCTCTTTTCCAATTCGCCATCCTGCCAATGCCGGCAGATTTTGCTTCGGCTCATCCGGTGGTCTTTTCCCGTGTTTACGAAGATAATAAAATCGCACATCAATGAAAGATCGGATTCTTCCAACAGCGCTGCGTCAATCACAATGGCTTTCCGGCGTCCCCGTTTTTCTATCTCAGCGACCTTCGATCGTATCTGTTCAATAACGATAGGGTGCAGGATGCTGCAAAGATCGTCCAAACAGGTTTCGTCCTGAAACACAATCTCCGCAAGTCGTGCCCGGTCGATCTTGCCATAGTTGTCCAGTATCGTGTTACCAAACCTTTCGACGATTTTGTCTTTTACCTTTTTTACAAGAATGAGTCTGTGGCATATCTCATCGGCATCGATAAATTCAGCCCCCATCGAGGCAAGCATGCGGGCTACGGTGCTTTTTCCGCTTGATATGCCGCCGGTTATGCCTATGATCTTGGGTTTTATGCTCACTCCGCTTCCATCCAGTTTTTCCCGGACTTCATGTTTACCTTGATCGGAACACTCAGGGTGACGGCATGACTCATTTCCGCCTGTACCATGGAACGCGTCAATTCCAGGGTATTTTCTTTTACCTCAAAGAGCAATTCATCGTGTATTTGAAGTAACATCTTTGCCACATATTCATTTTCATTATTTTTCAGGCGTGCGTGAATCTTATTCATGGCAACCTTTATTAAATCCGCTGCAGTGCCCTGGATAATCGTATTAACGGCAATGCGTTCAGAAAGGTTCCTGCGTTTTTTGTCTTCAGAACGAAGATCGGGAATAGACCGTTTCCTGTGAAAAAGTGTTTTCACATATCCACACGTCCTTGCCTCTCCTATGACCTTCTCTCGAAACCTTTTTACGCCTTGATATAAGCCAAAATATGCATCAATGAACCTCCGTGACTCTTCCAGAGATAGCCCCGTATCCCTGGAAAGCCCAAATTCACTCAGGCCGTAAACTATGCCAAAATTAACCGCCTTTGCATTTCGTCTCATTTCTGAAGTCACCTGTTCTATCTGAACACCATAAATAGCGGCGGCAACTGCCGAATGGATGTCCTTGTCCTGATGAAATGCGGCCATTAAGGCGGCATCTTCGGAAAAATGTGCAAGGATGCGCAATTCGATCTGCGAATAATCTGCCGATAAAAATACGGTATCTTTTCCGGAAGGGATAAATGCGCGCCGGATCTGCCTGCCAATATCCGTTCGAATCGGAATATTTTGAAGATTCGGCTCACTGCTGCTGAGTCTTCCCGTGGCCGTGACCGTCTGGTTAAATGAGGTATGTATGCGACCGGTATTTGGGTTTATCATATGGGGTAAGGCATCAACGTACGTATTTTTTAATTTTGTGAGTTGCCGGTATTCAAGTACTAATTTAGGTAAGATATGTTGCCAGGCAAGGGCGGTCAAAACGTTAGCGTCAGTGGATAAACCGGTCTTCGTGCGCCTTAACCGCGGTAATTCGAGTTTTTCAAAGAGAACTTCACTCAATTGTCTGGGCGAACTAATATTAAACTCGTGCCCGGCAGAGGTATAGATTTCTTTTTCAAGCTGTTGTAATTTCATCGTTAAAGCGTCGGACATTTCTTTTAAAACACGGGTGTCTAAACATATCCCATTCCATTCCATTTCAGCCAAAACGTAAATCAAAGGGATTTCCACACCGTGGAGCAGGTGCAAGAGCCCATCTTCTTTGATTCTGGGTTCCATGATGCCGGCTAAGCGAAGGGTGATATCGGCGTCCTGACAGGCATATTGACAGACCTTATCAACATCTGCCTGGTCCATCGTGATCTGTTCGCTTCCGGATCCTAGCAATTCAGATGTCGTGATAGTTTTATACGATAAATATTCAAAGGCGATATCGTCCAGGTTATGGTTCCTTTTTACCGGATTGAGGAGATAGGAGGCAATCATGGTGTCAAATGCAATTCCGTGTAAGAGGATGTTGTTGTTTCTGAGTGCCAGGAGGTCATATTTGATATTTTGTCCGATTTTCTTAACGCCTTCATCTTCTAAAACTATTTGAATTTTTGGAAGCACGGTGTCTGCGTCTAAATGTTTAGTGCCTTCCGGCGCCATCAAAGGTAGGTAATACGCCTCTTTTTCCCGCCAGGAAAAAGAAATGCCCACGATTTGTGCTTTGAGAGGGTTGGTGCTTGTCGTTTCCAAATCTATGGCAAATGTCTTTTGTTCCTTCAATTGGTCAAGAAATGTATTAAACTTTTCAGGGGTGTCGATACACTGATACTGCGTTTCTTCGGCCTTTGCCGTTGCAATCATGTCCGAAAGAAGGGTATTGAACCCCAATGTCCTGAATAGTCTTTTTAATTTCGTGTTTTCGGTAGTATCAAACTTGCAAGCATCCATATCCAACTGAATAGGAATATCATTATAAAGTTTCAGGAGTCTTTGGGAAAGTCTGGCCTGGTCTGCAAATAAGCGTAAATTCTCCTGTCTTTTTTTTCCGGAGATATGATTTATATTGGAAAGGACCGATTCCAGCGATCCCCATTTTTGGATAAGCTCCAATGCTGTTTTATCACCAATACCAGGCACTCCAGGTACATTGTCAGAAGTGTCTCCAGAAAGGGAGAGGACGTCTACCATCTGCTCCGGTCGTATGCCTTTTTCTCTGAAAAGGATTTCTGGGTCAATCATTGACCCTTTCTTTGCATTCAATATTTTCACCTTTGGACTCAATAACTGTTCCATGTCTTTATCTGAGGTTACTATAACAATCTCAACAGATTTGCCAGAGAGTAATTTTACCAGGGTTCCAATTACATCATCAGCCTCATATCCCTTGGCAGCGTAAATGGGTATGTTGTGTGCTCTGACAACTTTATAAATCAGAGGAATTTGTACTTGTAATTCATCTGGTGTCGGTTTACGGTTTGCCTTATACTCACGGTAATTTTCGTGCCTGTGGGTGGCCCATTTCGTATCAAATACCACAACTATGTATTCAGGGCGGTGTTCCCTGAGCAGCTTTTGCAGCATTCGTGTGAACCCAAATACTGCATTTGCGGGCTTTCCATCGGGTGTTGTAAGTTTAGCCGTAATAGCATAAAACGCCTGGTAGCAATGTGAATGACCATCGATGATAAAGAATCGCTCTGACATTCTCGGTTAGCGATGTAAAGTAACGGCTATAGATTAAAGCCTTGCGTGCCATCAAATCTATGATTTGCTCAGGAACATTCCTAATAAATACAGACAGGCAATTGCTGGCAAGACAGATTGCGGAGATATACCGTAACGGTTATTTATAATTTTTGTTTTAAAAATGTGGGAAACTAAAGTATTACAATTCTATACGAAAGACATTAAACCTGTTATTTAGCGACGTTGGAAAATACCAGAACAAACCAAGGAAAGGTTAGCGTTCAGCTCATGCTAACTTTAGGCTGGATAACCTAATGTTAAATATCAAATAATACTATCTTATGAATAGTATTTTCACAAGAATAACATCATTGAAAATTATTGTCAAGCTAAATAATAAATTTCATTATCTATAATTCATTAAGACAGGAAATTTTACTTAATGCCTATAATTTTTAGGGAAAAAATACAGGAATATTTCTTGAAAATATCTGTTAGAGATGTTATTCTTTGTGCATTGCACAATTCCAGGGTTTTGAAGGATTAAGGTTGCGTTAAACCTCAATTCTGAAAAACATCCTCTCGCAAATAATTAAAACGGGTGGCGGTGTAGCTCAGGTGGTAGAGCAGCGGACTCATAAGCCGCGTGCCGGGGGTTCAATTCCCTCCACCGCTACCAAATTTAATCATCCCGGCAAGAAAATAGCCCGTAGTTGTTTTATTTCCTGTTCGAATATATTTAAAATTTCATTAGATCTGTTGCTGTATGTTGTCTTAGTTGTCTTAATGGCACGAATATTGCTTTTAACGGTGCATGGTATTACCGTATAAATTCTCTCTTTTTTCCAAGTTTTTTGACAACCCCCTTCGCCCACTTTGCTTAGGGGGATTTGATTGCAGCCATGTTGCGTAATGAATTTGATGTACTAAAACTGCTAAATATCAGAGGGTAGAAACAATTGAGATGAAGAAGGTGGATGTAATTGGGAAACTGTCTACCATAACCAATTCTGGAAATCTGGTGGTTCCGTTTTCCACGTAGTTATCGAAGGGGCGATAATGGGGAAAGTTGAGAGAAGCTAAATCCGGGAAACCTATTGAAGGATTCGTCAAATCAATCGGGTAAGTATGTAGATTAAAAATGAAGGGTATGTTAGTATGAAGGAGTTAATCGGTTTTATATCAATAACGACGATCCTTTTGCTCTTTTTGCTCCTGGTTTTTGGGTTGTTCCGTGTAGCACTGATAACCCTGCCCACTTCTGCTGTGGCTGTAAGTGTAATGCTTTCAATCTTATATCTATTTCGTATCCATAGAATCCGTCGTCTGAACTCACATGGGACTTTGTCAAGGATGCTCATTGTTCAGTTTGACGGACAGAGACTACATTGGGATCTGGAGGAATCTCAAATTGAATTGTATGCAAAGGCAAAACTGGCAACGTGCATGAGTACTATGTTAGGGATACTGTCCATTTGGTTGATATTGGATATAGTTCATAAAAGAGGGGCTTTCCATGATCTGGCAAGATTTTCACCTGATGTGAAACTGGCAATAAGTTATGCCATATCGGGAATTGTCGTTCTGGTAACACTTATAAAGGCAAAACCGGTAGAAACTCTCAAGGATGCGATATGGGAGCGAGCTAGTTACCTGGTGTGTCAGACGAATACTCAACTGGAGAAAATCCAGGAGTTGCGTTCGTTGGAAACTGCCATCAAATCGATTGCCTATCAGTTGAAAACCTCTTTTCCGGCAGATTTCAAAACAGAAATCCAGGAGTTTGTCAATGCTCACAAAAAAGAAGTTCTATCTGATACAACTGAACTGAACAAATTAATTGCAGAGAACATCAAAAGAGCCGAAGAAGATAGAATACATTTAGAAAAAGCAAACAATCATTACCGTGCTGCAATGAAACTATATACCGTGGTGGCCATTGAAGTGAACTGGACCGGGAGTATACCTCTTATAAAGGAAATGGAATATGATTACGAGGGTCTAACCTCCGAAAATCTAAAATCGCTTTTGTCGAACAGAAAATGGGATGATTTCTACGACATCGTAAACGAGATCATGAAGGACCTCCAACGATTAAGAGAATTAGCCATAAAATATCAGGAAGAAGGGACAAACGGTTACAAGAAAGAAACGGATGAAGAGAAGGCATACCGGATTATGGAAATTTCTTCTGCCGTATCAAATGAAGAAATCAAGAACGCATACAGAGAACTGGCGCGCAACTACCATCCTGACAATGCAGAACAGACCACTCTTGGCATTAAAAAATTGGCGGAAGAGCGATTTAAGGAGATCAATTGGGCATATGATTTCCTGAAAGAGATTCGAAATTTCTGTTAAGGAATGACATACATGGATAATGAGAAATCTATAATCAACTCAACGAATACCGATAGTGCGCTTACCAGGTTTCAGCAAAAAAATTGGGTCAAAAAACTTGAAGCTGCTTCGGGTAAACCGGTAGTACCCCGAAGGTCTGGCAGGATTGTATATCTTCTTATGGACTGCTCAGGAAGCATGGCAGAAGGTAACAAAATAGCACAGGCAAAAAAGGGCGCCATCGGCTTTGCTGAAGAAGCTCAAAGGAAGGAATACTCCGTGGGACTCATTCAATTTGCGTCACATGCTGAACACGTACTTGAACCACAGAATGAATTTACCAATCTCAATACCAATGTTGAAAGACTGTCAGCTCAAGGCTCAACAAACATGGCTGCTGCTATCCAGATAGCAAGAGATAAGCTTTTGGATAAGGCGGGTGAGAAGGTAATTTGTATCGTGACAGATGGCATGCCAGATGATAAAAAAGCCACCCTTGAAGCGGCGAACGAAGCAAGAACACAGGGAATTGAAATAATGGCCATTGGAACTGACGATGCTGATAAAGAGTTCCTTGAAGAACTTGCGACCCGAAAAGAACTTTCGCTGAAGGTCTTGAGAGACCAACTTGAACGGGGTATAGTTTCCATGGCGAAGATATTGCCCAAAAAAACAGACAGCCAAAGCAATAGTTGAACATTTTTGGGAATTTGGATGGGAAATTATTGCTTATTGAGAGAGAACACGTTACTATTTTCTTGTTGATGTGCGTGAATCGAAAAATGCCTTTAATCCCCCTTGCTCCTTTATTCAGCGGGTAAGGGGGATTTTTATAATCCAATTTGGAATTTCTGAGTCTAATAATTCTTGTATACTATTTCTCAACAGTCAGAGAAGGATTTATGCTATGGGTTTAAATTGTGGCATCGTTGGATTGCCAAACGTCGGGAAATCCACGATCTTTAATGCAGTAACATCGGCAAAGGCCGCCTCGGCAAATTATCCCTTTTGCACCATTGACCCCAACGTGGGCATTGTCGCCGTGCCGGATAGGCGTCTGGAAAAGATAGCAGAGATAATTACTACCGAAAAAATTGTTCCTACAACTGTTGAATTTGTTGATATCGCCGGCCTGGTGAAGGGCGCCAGCCAGGGAGAAGGTTTGGGGAATCAATTTTTGGGACACATAAAGAGCGTCAATGCCATTCTCCATGTGGTTCGCTGTTTTGAAAAAGGCGATATCATTCATGTAGAAGGGAGTGTGCATCCAATTAGGGATATCGAAATTATTAATATGGAATTGATCCTTGCCGATTTGGAGACGGTAGAAAAACGGCTGGTCAAAAATGAGAAACTCGTAAAAACCGGGGACAAAAATATTATTGCTTCCATTGGCGCGCTGAAGAAAGTCAGGGACGGTCTTAATGGCAACAAACCTGCCAGGTTGCTGCCTTTAACGGATGAGGAAAAAAAACTCATTGAGGATCTGCATTTAATGACGGCAAAACCGGTATTGTATGTTATCAATGTCTTCGATTTTGAAAAAGACAGACAACACATTGAAACGGTTGCCAATTATGCAAAGCAAGAAAATTCAAAATGTGTGGTCATTTCAGGGGACATCGAATCAGAGATAGCCCAAATGGAACCCGCTGAAAGAGAGAGTTATTATAAGGAGATGGGGATAGAAGAGTCCGGTCTGGAGAAGTTGATCCGTGAAACATACAATCTTTTAGGCCTGATTACCTATTTCACGGCGGGTCCAAAAGAAGTAAAGGCATGGACTATCAAACAAGGAACGAAAGCGCCGCAGGCCGCCGGGGTGATCCATTCTGATTTTGAACGTGGATTTATCTGTGCCGAGACTTACAACTATCATGACCTCATTGCAATGGGTTCAGAGCAAAAGGTCAAAGAAAAGGGTCTTTTAAGACGTGAGGGAAAGGAATACGTTGTGAAAGACGGAGATATTATGCATTTCCGGTTTAATGTGTAAATTCGTGCCGTTTCCCATAATATAAATAGTTATAGTATTACTCCATAAAAACTTCTTTTTTCTGTAAGGTTTTCTTTGTGATATTTGTGTAAAGCTTTGTGTCCTTTGTGGTTGAGCTTTTTTGGTTGCGGCTCTGCTGCGTTATGAATTATAAGTAAATGCAAAAATAAATTGACGCAGGGCAAGGCTTCAGCCTTGTTATAGTACACTTATTTATGACGTTTACCAGATGGAGAAAAAAGATTATGCCCTTCGAATTAACCTATTTTATCATTAGCATAGTGACGTTACTTGTGATTTCTTTTCTTTTTTATGGAAAATATCTTTTTAAACGAAAAAAGAATAATAAAAAAGGACAAGGGCAATGAAGCATACCCGATCTTTTTCTTGGCTTTCGCCTTCATCGGCAATATGCCTTATTCTGATATTTTCCCTCTTTTGTCTTGGAGGCATACCCATGGCATCCGCACAGAAAAAAAGGATCCCTGCACCTGAACTTGCGGGTGGCACGGCCTGGCTCAATGTTTCAAAACCTCTTACCCTGGCTGATTTAAAAGGAAAGGTGGTACTCCTCGATTTCTGGACTTATTGCTGCATCAACTGCATGCACATCATTCCGGACCTCAAAAAACTAGAGGCAAAATATCCCAAGGAATTGGTGATTATCGGGGTACATTCCGCAAAATTTGAGAATGAACGGGATGCAGAAAATATCCGGCAGGCCATCCTCCGGTATGAGATTGAGCATCCCGTGGTTAACGACAGCAATTTTACCATCTGGCAGGCCTATGGCGCCAGGGCATGGCCCACGCTGGTATTGATCGATCCGGAGGGAAATATCGTGGGATCTGATACCGGCGAGGGACATTATGATATCCTGGACAAATTCATCGGTCAATTGATCACCGATTACCGTTCTAAAAATCTCATCAATGAAACCCCCATACCACTTTCGTCAGAGAAATACAAGCTCGGCCCCAGTTCCCTTTCCTTTCCAGGTAAAGTGCTTGCGGATGAGGCATCGAATCTGTTGTTTATTGCCGATTCCAATCACAACCGGATTGTTATAACGAATTTGGAAGGCAGCATTATGGATATAGCCGGCAATGGAGAAATAGGGAGGAACGATGGTGCCTTTTCTGAAGCCAGGTTTAACCATCCACAAGGGATGGCCCTCCACGGGGATTACCTCTATGTAGCTGATACGGAGAATCACCTCATTCGTAAATTGGATTTAAAGGCAAAGACGGTGAAAACAATTGCCGGTACGAGTAAACAGGCGGGGTTTATGGATACCGGTGGAATGGGCACATTTTCTCCATTAAATTCACCATGGGATTTAGCCCTTTTAAAAGGTCAACTCTATATTGCTATGGCCGGGGCGCACCAAATCTGGGCAATGGATTTAGAAAGCGCCGTTTTCCAGCCATTTGCCGGCAGTGGCAAGGAGGGACGCATTGACGGTCCGTTAGATAAGGCCGCCCTTGCCCAACCCAGCGGTATTACGTTATCTGGTACAAGGCTCTATTTTGCTGACAGCGAGGTGAGTTCAATCCGATACGTTGACCTCGAAAAGAAAGAAGTAAAGACGGTCGTAGGGCAGGATCTCTTCGTCTTCGGGGATGCGGATGGTCAAGGCGATGAGGTGCGTTTACAACACCCCCTGGGTGTGTTGAACAACAACGGTCTTATCTATATTGCAGATACGTACAATCATAAGATTAAGGTTGTAAATCCCCTGGACAGGACGTGCCGGACATACTCAGGTAATGGAAAGGCCGGGCATGTCGACGGGAAAGATCCCCAATTCTATGAACCAGGAGGACTCAGTATTGCCAATAATAAAATATATATTGCCGATACCAATAACCACGCCATCCGCGTGGTAGACATGAAAACGAAGGAAGCAAGTACCTTGCAGATAAAAGGACTCCAGGCAGCGGTCTTGCAAAAAGTATCGCAGGACGCAATACCTCCATTTGCAAAATCTTTGGATTTGTCTTTAAAAACCTTGAAATCGAATGCGGACATACAACTCACCGTGAACATAAATCTGCCCAAGGGATATCATCTGAATCCCAATGCCCCCTTGATATATGCGGTTGAAGCTGGTAAAGGTATTCAGATTGAGCCGGGCAAACAAGAAGCACGACTTGAAAACCCTGCATTACCTCTAAAAATTCCCTTCAAGACAGGTTCAGAAGCGTTGAGTACGGATTTAAAAATCTCTGTGAGTTTTTATTATTGCAGGGAAGATAATCAGGGGACGTGTTTCATTGATGCGGTGGTCTGGCATCAACCGATTAAGATTGATAAGCATACGGAAGAGAGTGCGTTGACGTTGGACTATGACGTGAAATTACCGTAAAAGTCTTGTAGGGGCAGGTTTCAAACCTGCCCCTACAGCAGGAGTTTGGGAACAAGCAAAAATCTTTTGCTGTATCAGACATTTCTTTGTCATGCATCAAAGGTAAATAACGTACCTGTCAACCAGTCTAACCTTTGGTTTAAATAGTTGTAACAGTTCACCCACTTTCACATATACCCTGTCAGGGTTTAAAACCCTGACAGGGCTATCCAGACAACATACAGTTCGCGTTCGTGAGGAACAAGAGGTGTGTGATATGTTACAAATAATTTTTGTGACTGAAGAAATTCTAAACTGCACGAAGGAGAAGCCACCGCTTTATTCGATATTTCCGCGTTGATTAGTGCTAAAGACCGAACCGTATAGTATTCTTAATTCAATTGTATAGGATTTTTATTTTATTTATGCGTGTATCAGGGTGGCACGGACAAACTCTGTTTGTCCGTGTTCGTCTCTAACTTGAATGTATAGGAATTTCAATCTTTTGTAATTCCCCTCTAGAAAGAGGGGATTAAGGGGTGTGTACACAATGCAGGGTAACGTCAAAGTCATGCTAGGCAAAAAAGGGGGAGTGGCAGGGCAAGAGAAAGAAGGGGTTGGGATAGGGAAAAACGAGCAAAGACACGAAAA
>JABWAQ010000155.1 GCA_013360945.1 Candidatus Brocadia sp. | reverse complement strand
TGTTCCATCCATATCAAATATTATTCCACGTAACATAATAGCCTCTTTTATCTCTTTTTAAGTATTTTGATGTTTATTGAAGTTCTCTTATTCTATCAGTAATCACAAGGCTTTCAAGGGAATTTAATTCTTGTTTGTGTTTATCATTTTTGATATGTTTTTATGATTAGGTACGACATAAGTACGACATGAGTTTTAACTATACACAAAGGAGAAAGAGAGCATGGCGGGGATAGAGTCTTGACAATAAAATACTTAATGGTGTATTATACCAATAGTGAAAAGTAAACTCATACGACATATCAAGGTTAGAGAGGATACCGGTAATATTGTCGAGGTAAAACTATGGCAAGTAAATCCTTCTATTGATAAACCGCATGGTTATAAATACTCCCTTGTTTATATTGTGAAGGGTAAGCGGGTTATTGGTTATGATAATGCAGAAGGCAAAGGAGACCATAGGCATTATAGAGATAAAGAGGAAGTGTACGCATTTAAGAGTATAGACAAGCTTTTTGAAGATTTCTATAACGATATAAAAAGGGTTAAAAAATATGAGAGTTAAAAAGGTAAAAATAGGAATAAAAAGCCTTCAGGATGTCCTTAATGATACAAAAGAGGCTATGAAAAAACTTGAACGAGGAGAGAAGGTTAAATCTGAAAAAGGGCTTTACTTTGAGAGTATTAAAGGGTTTAGAAAGGCTATTACTCCAAAGAGAATTGAACTCCTTCACGTAATTAAGGAGAAACAACCTAAAAGCCTTCAAGAGCTTGCAAGACTATCTGGAAGAGATATAAAAAGCATTGTAACCGATATTTCTATATTAGAGGAATTAGGCTTAGTAGACATGAAACGGAAAAGAGCAGGGCGAAAGGAATCAATGCCTATCGTAGATTATAATAAGATAAATTTGGAAATAGCAGTTTAGGAAACAATTAACGGCTAGCCTGATCAGCGAAAAGCCGTAACTCCAACGGCCTGCCTTTAATTCATTCTTGGAGAATCATTAGGAGAAATGATCTATGCCAGAACCCGCAAAAGAATGTAGCCTTACCGATATATATCTAGAATATTACAACTATGTTACAAATACCAACCCCTTAGTTTCGGATAGTCTATGTTTTGATAACGAGTATTATGACGATATTAGAAAGTATACAGAAAAATTACCTTCCGATTTGTTATTACACGTCAAAGACGGCGATGGCAGACCGATGTACACATTGCCTATCGACTGTAAATCCAATGCCGAGAGGGTATGGCGAGGTGCTCTTGGTCTTGATGCCAGGCAACGATATTCAGTTGAACTTATTCTTAACAACATGCCACACCCACCACGTAAACCTGGCGAACCTGTTGTATGGGGTAAAAACTGGATGTCTGATCTATTCAAGGAGAAGCATGATTTTGAGGTATCCAGGGTCAAGGATTATCTCAGGATTCAACATGAAGAACACCTGGAGAGGTTAAGACAAAAGCCACAGAACACACCAGAGATGCAGGGGCAAGCCAATGGGCAAGATATATCTGTGAGTATACCGCAAGGTGAGACTTCAGGGAAACAGGGCAACATCTTCCGTTTAAATGGAAATGTTTGGCAAACGGTTTACAATGGAGAAGAAAAGTTCTTTAAGGATACAGACGGCTTTCGCTATATTCATCATTTAATACAACACAAGGGAAAGAAAATCCACGTAAGCGATTTAAGAGAAGTGGTTGCAAATTCAGAAAATACAAGGATTTTAAAAGAAAAAGTCTCAAACGTTGAATTTAGCGAGGTATCACATGATATTGGTTATAGTGTACTTGACGATAGGGCAAAGAAAGAATATCGGGAAAGACTTACTGAGCTACAGGAAAAAATAAAAGATGCAGAAAACAGAGGAAGCGAATTAGAGCGCAAAGAACTACAAGGCGAGTATGATTATATTCTAAAAGAACTACAATTAAATACCAATATAAAGGGAAGGTCACGCAAACTTGGCGATAAACATGATGCCGATAGAGTTTTAATAAAAAAAAGCATAAGCAACACATTATCTAAAATTAAAGAACAAAATAAGGAACTATCCGAACACTTGGAAAGTAGCATAGAAACAGGATTTGATTGTCTCTGTCTGTCTAATACTACTTGGATAACCTGATAAACTCATTCCGTAACCTCAAAAGTTACATTTTGTAACCTTAAAAGTTACGCATTGCTTTCAGAAAATTTATCTCCTTAACCTTTTCTGGGGTAATGCGTATGCAAAAATCATCTTCTTTCTACCTACCCAAGAAGGCACGAGCTTGTCTCGAATGTCTTCGTGAGCAAATTATTGAGAATCACTACACGCCAAAACTTTCTTCGCTGCTTGATTCAATCGACCATATCCTTGATTGTACAGAGAGACAACAGGGGGGTGCTAACGATGAATAAAGACCAAATCCTTAGCCGTCTTGACTTAGCACATTTCTATAAATCCCTTGTACCCTCTTTGAAGGTCAACGGAAGGACAGAGGCATTGGGATTGTGCCCATTCCATGATGACCATAATGCCAGCTTAAGTGTTAATATCGAGTCAGGGCTTTACAGGTGCTTCTCTTGTGATGCTAAAGGAGATGTATTTACCTTCTACCAGGAGTTGACAGGCGTGGATTTTTTAACGGCACTAAGGGAGGTCGGAGAATTTGCAGGTACGACAGAAACAAATGTTAAGCCAACAGTTGTCGCTAAATTTGAGTATAAAGACGTTAACGGCCAGGTGCTTTACGTCAAAGAGAGGATCGAGCCTGGACGTAATGGCCGTTCTAAAGAATTCGTATTCAAACACCTGGAAAGCAACAAATGGGTGCTTGGGCGTGGCGGTGACCCTGTTCTATACCGTTTACCAGAGCTTGTTAAGTCAAAATATGCCTTTATCGTAGAAGGCGAAGCTAAAGCGGATTTACTCTCTAGCTGGGGATTGCCTGCAACATGCTTGGATAGTGGAGCGAATTCATCCATTCGTGACGGGTGCATCGAAATACTCTCTAATATGGAAAAGGTAGTGATCTTACCTGACAATGATAAGCCAGGCAAGAGCTATGCTGGCAAGATCGCCAATGCCTTACACGGCAAGGTGAAAGAATTAAAGGTAGTTGAGCTTCCAGGACTCCAGGAGTCTGAGGATATTATCAATTGGGTAAAGGTATCAGGGAACACCAAAGAAAGGCTTATAGAGCTTATTAGGGGTACTTCTGTGTGGATACCAACAAAGGAAGAAGTCCAAAAAGAAAAAGAATCAATGGTATTTACAAAGCTGAGCGATTTATTCCAGGAGCCAGAGGAGCAAACAAAATGGCTAGTTGATGGACTACTTCCAACAGGTGGATTTTCTATTGTTGTGGCTAAGCCAAAAGTTGGGAAGTCTACCCTTGCTAGAGGATTGGCATTAAATATTGCTACAGGTGAATTGTTTCTTGGGAAAGAGGTCTCAAAAGGTGTAGTTATCTATCTGGCCTTAGAGGAAAAGCGGTCTGAGATAAAGAAACATTTTCAAGATATGGGGGCTGCGGGAAACGAGGAGATTCATATCTATGTTGGCGGTGCTCCTGCGAATGCTATCAATCAGATTAGGATGTCGTCGAGAAGATAAAGCCAGTATTGTTGATTATTGATCCGCTATTCAGATTCGCAAAGGTCAAAGATGGTAACGACTACCACCAGGTTACGAATGTCTTAGAGCCGTTATTGAGGCTTGCACGGGATACAGGGACACATGTCTTATGTGTACACCATTCACGGAAAGGGGAAAGTGCTGCGGAAGACAGCTTTTTAGGAAGCCAGGCTATCTTCGGAAGTGTTGACACCCTAATGATTATGAAACGGCATGAGCACTACCGTACCTTACAAACTATACAACGGTATGGGGATGACCTGCCAGAGACAATCTTAGCTTACGATAGAGACACCAGGAGCACTTCTTTGGGTGGTAGCAAACAAGATGAAGATGCCAATATAATGGGGAATGCAATTATTGATTTTTTGTCAACACAAAGCGAATCGGTTACAGAGGCAATTATCAACAGTGAGATTGAAGGAAAAACAACATTAAAGAGAAAAGCATTAAGAGATTTAGTCAAAAATGAGAAGGTTAAAAGGGACGGGAAAGGGGGCAAGGGTGATCCGTTTAAATATTCTTGTTTTCTTGTTCCCACTATATACAGGGAACAAGAATCCAAAAATGACCGCAAACCCGCACGGCTCTAGGGCGTATTCTTGTTCCCAAGATTTTACACTTCCCCAAAAAAACGAAGGATTGCGGGAACAACAATCTTTACCTCAGGAACCAGAAAAAATAGCTGCCGATACCACCTTAAAGGATGATGCGAAAACTCAAACTGATGTTATCGATTTAACAGGTATAGCGGATTTAGAATTTTTGGAGATTCAATAAAATGACCTATCGGGTAATTAACGATGTATTGATAAAAACGGTAAGCGGTGATCTGGAATTAAAAAAAGATCAAACAGTTAAGCTTCCAGAGAAGATAGCACAAAAGTTAATCGAGGCGGGCAAGATCGAGCTGCAGGCCATACCATACGAATTAGCCGAACGAATGGCTATCATGGGTGAGAATTGCGAGCCTGACCAAGTGAAGCCTTACATTACTAATTTTGGTGTTCTGGTGATTCCTTTTAATAGTGATCCGAAATATCATTACTGGAAGCCTGGCGGCCAATCTATATGCGCCACTTTGAAAGAGTTAGGCAGGTGCGATTTAATCGAAAAATATACACACCCTGATTATCTTGATAGTATTAACCCCCTGGCAATGCCTTCAGTTCGGCTATAGGGGGTGTAAATCTCTACAGCCTATAGGCTTCTGAGCGTGATTCAAGCCTGTGTTTATAGCCGCAAAATTAGGCAATAGGGTAGGTAAATAAAACAATTCTTTTTAGGAGAACACAACAATGGAAATAGTAAAGAACGATAGCGAATATCTCAACGTAAGAGAGGCTG
>JABWAQ010000060.1 GCA_013360945.1 Candidatus Brocadia sp. | reverse complement strand
ATAAGAGAAAATACGGGTGCGGTCAATGGAGTGAATGCTTATCAGGCAAGAGAAGTGTTTCGTTTGATGAAGCAAAAAATCTGCGATTTTTTGCCAGAGGGAATTTTTTTCGCTTGACAAAAGCCTTCTAATGGGTGACCCCATCTCCTCTTGGGCATATAATATAATATATAATAAGGTTCAAGAATATTTTACCAATAATATACCTTAAAGTACCAAAATATTACAATACGTTTTACTTTTTCAAGATGAAAATAAAAAAGGCTACCAAGGGATTTGATTCCCTGAGTAGCCTTTCAGCGCCTCTTTTTTGAAACGTTTATACCTTTTCGATCTTTGCCCCGCAGACCTTGTATTCGGCCGTCTGAGTGATGTTGTCGTAGGCGTCCATGGTCAGTTTATTCACGGCGGCCTCGGCGAAATGCATGGGTATCCAGATGACCCCCTTTTTCACTTTGTCAGAGACCTCGGCACGGGCAGTTATCTCACCCCGCCGTGATACAACCCGTACCATTTCGCCGTCAAAGATGCCCAATTCCCCGGCATCTGCCTCATGTACTTCAACGAAACAGTCATTTGTCTTATGGATAATCCCGGCCGACCGGCGGGTCATGGTGCCTGCACCATAATGATAAAGGGTACGCCCCGTTGTCAACAATAATGGATAATCTTTATCCGGACTTTCAGCAGGGGCCCGGTAAGGCAGTACAAAAAACTTGCCGGGACCGCGCGGGAATTTACCTTCGTGCAGGAATTTCGTGCCGGGATGTTTTACGTCAGGACATGGCCACTGAATGCCGTTCTGCTCGATCCGTCCGTAATTGATGCCCGCAAGCATAGGCACAAGGCTGGCAATTTCGTCCCAGACTTCCTTGGGGGACGGATAATCCATTTTATAGCCCATACGTGTGGACAACTCACAGGTAATCTGCCAGTCGGGCTTCGTATTTCCGATCGGATTGATTCCCTTGCGCACGCGCTGCACACGGCGTTCAGTGTTGGTAAAGGTGCCATCCTTTTCAGCAAAACTCGTGGCAGGCAGGATGACATGGGCATAATGAGCGGTCTCCGACATAAAGATGTCCTGAACAACCAGGAGTTCAAGGTTTTTTAATCCTTTGATGGTATAGTCCTGATTGGGCTCGCTCATGATCGGGTCTTCCCCGATGACATACAGCGCCTTAAATTCTCCTTTACTCATCCGTTCAAACATGGTTGGCGATGTATTGCCCGGTGTTTTATTTAAGGTAACACCCCAGGCCTTTTCAAATTTTTCCACCACTTTCTGATCCGAAAATGGTTGATATCCTGGTAATTTATCCGGGAGGCACATGTCTGTTGCGCCCTGGACGTTGTTCTGCCCGCGGATGGGGTTCACCCCGGTGCTGGGTTTTCCAATATGCCCGGTTAACAGGGCGAGATTTGCAATACATCTTACATTATCTGTTCCGCAGGTATGTTCGGTAATACCCAGGGTATAGTAGATTGCAGACTTCTCAGACTGGGCATACATCCTTGCCGCTTTTCTGATGTCTTCAGCCGGGATACCCGTATGTTCTGCGGCCTTCTCAGGGGTTATCTCTTTCACAAATCTCCTGAAATCTTCAAAATCCTCCGTTCGCGTCTTTATGAATTCCTTGTTTTCAAGACCTTCCTCAAGGATGACGTGCGCCATTGCGTTTAACAGCCAGTTGTCCGTACCAGGTTTCAAGGGAAGATATAACTTTGCATGCTTGGCAAACCATATTTGGCGCGGGTCTGCGACAATAAACGTACAGCCCTTGCGGAGCGCCTTTTTCATCTCTAACCCTACAATCGGGTGCGCTTCTGTGGGATTGCCACCGATCAGGAAGATGAGTTTGCAATCCTTGATTTCACTGATGGAATTGGTCATTGAACCGCTACCGAATGACATCGCCAGACCGGCGACGGATGGTGCGTGTCAAGTCCGGGCACACTGGTCTACGTTGTTCGTGCCAATCGCAGCCCGTGCAAATTTCATCGCCAGATAGTTTTCTTCATTGGTGCACCTCGATGAACTGAATACCCCTATCGTATCAGGGCCGTATTTTGCCTTTATATCATTCAATTTACCGGCAACGAAATTAAGCGCCTCATCCCAGGTTGCTTCTTCAAACCTTCCGTTCTTCTTTATGAGCGGTTGCTTCAACCGGTCGGGATGATGGACAAAATCATAGCCAAATCGACCTTTCACACAGAGATTTCCGTCGTTCGGGATAGAACCCGTCCTTGAGGTTACCTTGACGACTTCATTTCCCCTCACGTTTAAGTACATTGTACAGCCCACACCGCAATAAGGACAGGTGGTCTTTACCTGCTTTAAATCCCATTCCCTTGCCTTTCCCACGGCCTGTTTTTCGACGAGTGAACCTACAGGGCAGGTTGATACACATTGACCGCATAACACGCACGTCGTCTCGCGTCTCTGTTTACCGAGTGGCAAACCCGTCTCGGTATCAAATCCACGATGCTTAAAATCGATGGCATAGTCTTGCTGTACTTCAGCACAGATACGGACACATCGGCCGCAGAGGATGCACTTGCTGGTATCGTGCTGGATGGCAGGGTTTTCATCTTCCACAACACCTCCGTCGGGTTTCTCAAAAAACCGGCTTTCTCTTACACCATACGCATACGCAAGGTCTTGAAGTGAACACGCACCACATTTATCGCAGGTCATACAATCCTTCGGATGATCTGAAAGAATCAGTTCTAAAACCATCTTCCGTGACTTCAATACCTTATCCGAATCGGTACGGATCACCATTCCATCGGTTGCCTCTGTGCTGCATGAAGTGACGAGGGCGGTCGACGCGCCCCGATCAACCTCCACCATACACACACGGCAGGCGGCAAAGGGTTCAAGGCGTGGGTCGTGACAAAGGGTAGGGATACGAATACCAATGGAATTGGCAGCTTGCAAGATTGTTTTGCCTTTATTTACCTCTACGGCTTTACCGTCAATATTCAATTTGATTTTTGAAACCATTACCATAGTATCTCTTTCTCCTTATGTTTAATTTATCAGAATTCCGGCATATCCGACGACCTGGTCATAATCACCGGTAATGTCACCACTGGTTTCATAACGCACCAACTCAGCCTTCCTGGCCCCTCGTTCTTTAGAACATACCAGCATAATAACAATGGGGTAAATACCACACATGGTAATATGCATTTCGTTTACTTTACGATATAAGGTATCCTCTTGAAGAGCCAAAATCTCATCAATAGCGATCCTGTCCTTCCTGTTAGCCAATGCCTGCGACTCGTAGTGCGTCATATCTGAAGAGGCTACTACGAGGGCATTGGGACGTAATTTCTGTAATACCCGCGATAAATTTTTACCGATATTTTCAAGGTCTGCAATATTTCTGGCCGATATAACCATCACAACGATTTTACTGTGGGGATTAAAGTACTGAATAAAGGGTATCTGAACCTCCGCAGCGTGTTCATACATATGAGCCTCCCGATCTTTCTCAATGAGATTGCATGTATGAACCAGTTCGTTTACCACTACTTCATCAACCGCAATATCTCCCAGTGGTGTACGCCATAATCCACCTGGCCAGATGGAGTACGGTACACCGTAACCTGTGTGATTAGGCGCTAAAATAACTACGGTATCAGGTATTTTAATCCGTGAATAAAGATTCCCTGCAACGCGTCCTGAATACATATACCCTGCATGTGGAGAGACGATGCCCAATACATTCTGTTTTTTACACTCCCTGAGCACAAAGCCTTCGATATCGCTCTTTAACCGGCCTGCATCACTGCTATAAAAACTTCCCGCCACTGCTGGTTGTCTTATCATAACGATTTACTTTAACATGATATTACTCAACAGTCAAACCTCTTTTCATAAGGTTTCTTTTATGGATCTCCGGTAATGCCCGATGCCAGGATTACAGAGATTTCTTCCGGATTTTATAATTCTCCGCCATCCTCACAGGGGATATTCAGCAAATTCCATTTTTTATTTGAAAGATACATCTGTTATTGTTTAGAATTTCGTAATAATTGAGTCTTTGAAAGCAGGGACGGAGTATTTGCCAGAATTAACATGGATGTATTCTTATATAGTACGAGCAAATGCTTCGCCTCTACTGAAATTCAGTGAACGTAAGGAGTTCGATAGTGGCAAAGGCATTAGCTTTATTATCAGGCGGTTTAGATAGCACCCTGGCTATCCGTGTCATCCAGAAACAGGGAATTGAGGTAATCGCCCTCAATTTTGTTACCGTATTTTGCCGGTGTACGTCCCATGGCAGCTGCAAACTCGAAGCAGTAAAGGTATCGGAAAAATTTGGAATACCCATTAAGGTAATCAACACCACGGAACGATTTCTGGAGCTTGTGAAAAAACCAAAGTTTGGTTATGGAAAGAATATGAATCCCTGCATCGATTGCCGGATTAATATCTTTCGCATCGCTGGCGAATACATGCGGGAAATCGGCGCGGACTTTATTATCACCGGCGAGGTGTTGGGACAAAGGCCCATGTCGCAACGGAAAGAAGCCATGAAGATTATTGACAAAGAGGCAAACCTTACCGGGCTTGTCCTGAGGCCTTTATGCGCCAAACATATGGAGCCCACGATTCCTGAAAAATCAGGCATGGTGGACAGGGAGCAGCTTCTTCATATCCGCGGTCGTTCCCGGAAAGATCAGATACAGCTTGCCGATGTGTTCCAGATCAAGGATTATCCTTGTTCGGCAGGGGGGTGCCTGCTGACCGACCCGGAATTTGCACACCGAATGAGAGATCTGGTTAATTCCTGCGACGCCGGTGTAAATGACGTTAACCTGCTCAAGGTGGGAAGACATTTCAGGCTTGACGCTCAAACAAAGGCCATTGTTGGAAGGAACGAGGAGGATAACACCCGGATCGAATCTTTTTCAAGAGAAGGGGATTTTCTCTTAAGTCTGGTTGATATGCCAGGGCCTCTTACTCTTTTACGCGGGGATGTAACCGAAGAAAAGATTTATGTGGGGGCAAGTATCACTGCGAGGTACGGGAAATCACACGTGTTACCTTCCTCAAAAGTCCTGGTAAAACAAATGAAAAATGATGCGCCCCAAAGGACCATAGAGGTCACTCCGATGAGCCAGGAGGACGCAGACAAGCTCATACTCAAAAAAAATACTGTCAGTAATATCTCTCGTGAAACATCTCCGGTAACAGAACTCGACATTGGATAAAAATTTCATTATTTCGCAAAAATAAAAGGCATGGGAGTATTATGAAATTACCCTTTGAAAACTTATTTAAACGTTTCGAAAATGTAACAAAGGTAGTTTCTTCATCCTCAAAAAGTACCTTTATTAAAACGAATAAACAGCTTTCAGTTATTCTCATTATTGTCTTTGCTGTTTCAGCGGTTGCCCTTTTTTGCTACTGGTTCTTTAAAGAAAGACCTTACTATAATAATCTTCTTGCCGAAAAAGACGAATTAATCAGGTCTTTAAAATTTACCCGCGATAAACAAAAGAAGATTTATGAAAACGCAGTGGATGCTTATGAAAAAAAATTGACAAATGAATATATCCTAAAATCAATTTATGATGACAAGATAAACGATTACGAACAAAAACTGACGTCTTACAAAAATGATTATGTCTCCAAAGAGGAGCATCAAAAACAAGTTGCGGAAGTGGAACATCGCATCAAAGAGGAGTCTTTAGCCAAAGAACGCCTGTCAAAAGAAGAATATGAGAAAAAAATCATTGCGCTGGAGCAAAAGGTCTCTATCATGGAAGACAAAAATATTGACCTGAAAACGACCCTTCAGGAATCAACAGAATTTATCCGGGGAGAAAAAGAGACATTGGAAGACCTGCTCTTATTGGAAAGAAAAAAGGCATTCATCCCTTCTTTGATCCTCTCTGAAACCAGAAATAAGACGCTGACTGGTAGTGTATTAAAAAGATTGGTCGCCATAAAAGACAAGTTAAAAAGTATTGAAGAAATGAATATCGTTTTAAGACCCGATACGTATTTTGAAATGGGTCTTATTTCCTACTACGACAAGCAACATGACGAGGCAATTGAACAGTGGGAAAGTGCGGTGTCCTTAAATAAAAACAACCTCAAGGCATATATCTGTCTTGGGGTCGTATATAGCGAAGAAAACATGTCAGACAATGCCGTCAAAATCTTGAAACGCGCTGTTGAGATCAATCCTAAATATGCCACCCCCCATCTGGTACTTGCACGTATTTATGAGCAAAAAGGCGCCTTGGATGATGCTATTTACGAATACGCTACCGTGCTGGAAATCAATCCGCAAACTATAGATATTTACAATACCCTTGGCACTCTTTATGAAAAGAAGGGATTGAAAGAAGAGGCCAAGAAATCGTTTGCCCAGTATGAAAAGTTAAAGGGAGCAAACAAATAATAGTGAAGGAATAACCATTTATGTTGTGGAGTAGCCCTTCTTAAGATGTTTGCCTTTTACTACTCCGTACATTGCGCATATTACCAGGTAACAGCTTAATACTGTTGATAGCGCCAATTCCGGAGTAATTACGAAAAATAAAATGGCAGCAGAAAATTCTAATACCATAGCCAAAATGCCTTGTTTGAAACCGATTTTGCAGGTGATGTTAAAAAAGGGGACTTTGCTAACCATAAATAAGCCCAGTGCGAAAGCAATAAAGGGTAAAAGCATGGTGATCACATCGGGTCCGAATCTTGATTGTACAAACTGATTAAGAATGACGAGTTGTGCAATTGTTCCCCCTGAAAGCGTGGTGGGTAACCCTGCGAAAAAATGTCTCGGTATATTTACCCCCTCGTCTTTTTGTACGTTGAATCTTGCCAATCGAAAAGCTGCACATATCATAAAAAATAATCCAATACCCCATAAAAAGATAACCGGGAAATTGGCGCATGTCTTAATCATGAGGACGGCCGGAGCAATGCCAAATGTCACCAAATCTGCCATAGAATCTAACTGAGCGCCCGTCTTGCTCGTGCTCTTCATCATGCGGGCCAGCCTTCCATCAAAGGCATCCAGTGCCATGGCTGCTACAATCAACCATGCTGCGATCTCAAACCTCAGGTTTGAAATACATAAGATCGAAATAAAACCACATATCATATTTCCCATAGTTACTAAGGTGGGTAGCATTTTTTTTGTTTCCAATCTGAACCTCCGGTTGAAGTTGGGCATAGAATACAAAATCCTTCCTATACGTTAAGCTAAAATATTTGATCTGGTTTATTTTAGGCTACACAAAAATTGTGCCTGAGAAACGGAATAATTTCGTTTTACGATTAAATTTTTAACTATTTATGTTCATGGTGGTTATGATTACTAAGAAGTAAGTAAAAAAATCAACGTGCGGATTGTAGCATAGAAATCGCAGTAGAATTACTGCACTTATTGAGTATAATTAATGCAGTAAAAAAATGCCTATAATAAAGATTTCTGTAGAAAGAATTTTGAGTAATGGCCTGTTGTGAGGTGTTGGATGTCTGAAGACTGCAAATACCACGTATTTTTATAAATCGAAGTTCTAGGGGGAGGTCATACCATATTTCCCGACCATCATCATCCCTTTTTTGTATTTTGAATCAACGGCAGGTTGTATCTTTAAATGATTTTGCAAGCAATCGATTACCTGTTGGAGTTTTTCTAATTGGCCGTTTAACAGTTCTATTTCAATCTCTCGATAATGCCTTTGGCCTTTGTGTCCACGAAATGTTACCTCGTCAAGGGAGAGTTCCACTTTAAATCCATCAGTACCGGTAACTATTGCGGCAGAACGTTGTGTTTCTGCTACCAAGACCTTTCTCAAGGGTTGTTCGCCAAGGTTTAATTCATCGACGATGCGTGGTGGGATCGTCGGTTTTTTTGCTTCATTCCAGAGTTTTATTTCGTCGCGGGAAAGGACCCATTCAACCTCTTTGCGCTCAAAGATGGCTCCCCGCTGCTTTTTAGATGACTTGTATGCCCCCACATAGTTTTCGCCCTTTTGGCGGATGCGCAGGGCCATGTCGGAATTGAGGAGCGTATAGTCGGAGGTATCAAAGTAAGCATCCGTCTGAAAACAGGGCTTTTCTTTGTTGTATTGGAAACCCAAAGTATTTATAACATCCAGAAAGTTATTCAGACCAAGCTCATCGGCACAAATAAACTTTGCTTCAATTTCTGTTTTTTCACCATTCATGTTTAAATCCGTGTTCATTTGCTGCAGGATAGTTACTATAGTTTTCGTAATACACGGCCATTCGTTATGCCGAGATGTTTGCCATTATTTACCGTAATTTTTCCATTTACTATTACGTATTCTATCCCTTCTGAATATTGATGGGGTGCTGTAAATGTACTTTTGTCAATAACCTTTCCGGGGTTAAAAATAGTTATATCTGCAAAATATCCCTCTTTTATCAAGCCCCTCCGGTCTAAACCAATTTTTTGTGCAGGCAGGCCCGTCATTTTCTGGATGGCCTTCTCTTCAGAAATGAGTTTCTTTTCCCGGCAAAATCTTCCCAAAACACGGGAAAAAGTCCCATAGCTTCGTGGATGCGGTTTGCCTTCACCCAGGATTCCATGCTTGGCTCGCATAGAGCTGTCAGAGCCAACAAAGACAAAATCCCAACCCAGTATCTTCTCCAGATTCTCTTCGCACATGCTGAACAAAAAAATATCCACCCTTGTATCTTCGTCTATAAGCAAATCAATAACAACCTCTATGGGAGATTTATTGAGATCTGTTGCAATTTCCGAGATTGTTTTACTCTCCATCCACTTGTTTTTATCATAATGGACGGATGAAATCATGAGTCCATCCCACGAAGAATTGTCGTAATCCCTTGATACTTCCTTAGCGATGCGCCTTCGGGTCTTTTTCGTTTTTAATCTCTGTATCTGCTTCTCGGTGCCGCCTTCGTAAACCCAATTGGGCAGTATAACATCCAGGTCGGTAGCAGCCGCAATATAAGGATAACGGTCACAGGTAATGTCAATTCCTTCTTCGATAGCGCGCTCAAGGATCATTTTTATGTTTTTAACCTTATGCCAATTCCGGCTTCCCGATGTCTTGAGGTGAGATACTTGCAATCGGACGCCGGAGTGTTTTGATATTTCAATCGCCTCTGAAAGGGCGTCTTCAAGTGTGTCTCCTTCATTCCGAATATGGGTTGTGTAAAAGCCATCATATTTTTTCATGACCTTGCACATTTTCGTAATTTCGCCCATCGTTGCATAACAGCCCGGCGGGTAGATCAGACCGCTTGACATGCCAAATGCCCCGGCCTGCATGGCTTCCTCCAGGTCTTTGCCCATCTGAACAACTTCATATGGATCCGGCCTTCTGTTTTCATATTCCATGGTGCATGCCCTGATATTTCCGTGGCCTACAAGAAATGCCCTGTTGACAGAACTCCCGGTCTTTTCCGCCACGTCGTAAAACTCCGCAGCTGATTGCCATGTAGGAACGATGCCATATTTTGCTAGTCCTTGCGTCCGTCTCTCCAATATCTTTCCCCGGAGTGGAAAGGCCGATAAACCGCAGTTCCCGCAAATCTCCGTCGTTACGCCGTCAAGTATCTTGCTATCGCTTTCCGGACGGATAAGCCATAAAAAATCACTATGAGAATGGATGTCGATAAATCCGGGAGCTACAATCATCTCCTTCGCATAAATCGTAGGGCAGTTGTTATCAGGGATACGATGGCCTAAAAAAACAATCGTGTCATTCTTAATACCAATATCCAGGTCTCGTCTGTGCATACCGGTACCGTCGATTACCGTTCCGTTTTTGATTGTCAGGTCAAAATCCATTACTGCCTCTTAGGATGCGGAGTTGATTTGACTTATTAACCGTGGTTGAAAATTATTTCGTTTTTGGGATGTTATTCTTCTTCTACCAGAGGAGAGGGTTCGTCCAGTCCCAGCACCCTGTCAATATCCCTGTGTGCAGCGTCAATGTCCTTCCTGATGGTATCGGAGTGTTTTTCATTGTGATACGTATCGGTGGTAAAGCAGCCTGTCAAACACCCTAAAACGGCTGCGCTCATGATTGAAAAGACGAACATAAATAAAAATGTTTTTTGTTTTATCAATTAATTAGTACTCCTTCCTCTGTCTTGAGGAGGGGATCTTCATAATCCGCCGGTATTTTGTTACTGTTCTTCTGGCTATGGCTATACCCGATGTATGCAATTTTTCAGCAACCTCTTCATCGCTCAGTGGATTGGCTTTGTCTTCTTTTGCAACGATTTCGGCAAGCTTCTGTCGTATAGCCTCCCATGATTCCATTGAGCCGTCTACGTTCTGAAACCCCCCCGTAAAGAAGAACTTCATCTCGAATATCCCTTGAGGCGTTTGAATATATTTGTGTGCAATGGCGCGGCTTACCGTTGAGACATGCACACCGACAACATCTGCAACATCTTGCATCTTTAATGTCCGAAGACGATGTATTCCCTCGTCGAGAAAATCCTTTTGCAACTCTACTATCTTGCAAGCCACCTTATATAAGGTACCCCGCCTCTGTTCGATAGCGTCAATGAGCCATTTTGCCGATTCAATTTTCTTTTGTATATACTGGCGCGTCGATGTATCAGCGCCATTCTCACTTAGAAATTTCTTATAAAAAGAACTGATATGTAAATGGGGCACATTGGTGTTGTCGATCAGAAATACCTCATATTTCCCGTCAATATATTCTACTTTTACCTCGGGAACTACATACGGGATAGTCTCGTCACAAAAAATAGAACCAGGTTTGGGGTTCAATGTACGAATAAATTCTACTTGTTTCTTAATCACCTCCAGGCTGTGTCCGGTTTTTTTCGCTATGAGGGGATATTTCTTCATTTCAATATCTTCCAGGTGATTGAGGAGCAATTCCTTTGTCAGCTCGTAGTTTGGGTCCCGCTTGTCCAGTTGCAGCGTTAAACACTCCTGCAGGTTCCTTGCCCCAACACCAGGTGGTTCTAATGTCTGCACAATCTTCAAAGACTCCTTGACCTCTTCAAGAGAGAGAGGTTTTTCAAGGGACTGCACAATTTCTTCCAACGGACTAGCCAAATATCCTGATTTGTCTATTGAATAAATGATATTTTCACATGCCTCTACAAAATGATTCGGAATATCAATTAATGACAATTGTCCCATTAAGTAATCATGAAGGTTCATCGGTTTGGCAGCCGTGTTTTCTAATGCTTCCTGCTTTTGGTCGCGTTCTTCCGAGATGTTACTTCGCCGTACGGTTGTCTGTGAATAGTAATCGCGCCAATCCTCGGCAATTTCACCCAGCTTATCAATTTCATCTGCTTTCTCAGCATCTCCAGCCGACTGAACTGCGTCATCCCCTTCCTTGAGATTTTCTTCCTTCTTGTCTTCTATCACTTCTTCAAGCACGGGATTATCCACCAACTCTTGCTGTATATGTTCAACAAGAGCTAATAAGGGTAACTGGAGAATTTCAATCGATTGTATGATTTGAGGAGACAACTTCAGCTTTTGTTGAAGCTGCGGTAATAAGGATGACTGCATTTTCATGAAACATCACCTTCCATAAAAAACGACTTTAAACTTCCGACATCTCATTTCTGCCACTGATGGCATCGGCGACAATCGCCGTATTTGCATATTCAAGATAGCTACCCGTTGGCAATCCACGTGCAAGTCTTGTAACCCGAACACCTGAGGCATACAATTGTTTATGAATGTACAAAGCGGTTGCATCTCCTTCCATATTTAAATTCGTCGCCAGGAGGACTTCTTTTACCTGATCCGCCTTTACCCGCTGTAAAAGCCTTTCAATGGTCAGAGATTCAGGATGAATACCCTCCAGGGGAGAGATATGTCCCTGAAGTACGTGATAGAGACCGCGGTATTTACCCGTCTTTTCTATCGTCAGAAAGTCTGCGAGTTGTTCAACCACGCAAATCATGGATCTGTCCCTCGATGTATCGCTGCAAATGTGACACGGATCATTTTCTGAAACATTGAAACAGACCGAGCATGTTCTGACAACCTTTTTCACATCACGAATGGCATAGGCAAGTTGCATAGCCTCTTCCACAGGTTGTTTTAAGATATGGCATGCAAGACGTTCTGCAGTTTTCTGTCCTATGCCAGGCATCTTGCCGAATTCATCAATAAGCTTTACCACGGATTTTGGATACGCATTCAAAATAGAGAGTTCCTGAAAATAATTTCCATCAATCACATGCCCCCAAGCAGTCCTTGCATCCCGGGTATATTTAATCCACCGGTAAGTTTTCCCATCTCGGATTGATATAATTCCTGTGATTTTTTAAGCGCTTGTGAAACGGCAGAAAGAATCAGGTCTTCAAGCATCTGAACGTCTTTTGGGTCTACCACCTCCGGATCGATCTTGATAGAGAGAATTTCCTGCTTGCCATTCGCATGCACTGTGACCATTCCACCGCCGGAACTTGCCTCGACGACCCGTTCCTTTAAATCATTTTGAATCTCTTCCATCTGCTTTTGCATCTTTTGGGCTTGTTTCTGTGCCTGTTTCATCATTTCTGCAATATTACCAAAGCCTTTCATCGTGTTGGCCTCCCCTATTTATTTACCTTGACAACATGCCCGCCAAAAAGATCTAAGGTCTTTCTTACTGCCTGTTCTGAGGATAGTGCATCGGTCAGCAGCTGATTGGAAGCGTCATGACCTGAAAATATATTCGTTTTATTTTTTTCAGAACTTCCGTTTTTGGATACTGCAAGCCTTAGTCTCGCGTCACACCGTACCACCTCTTTGACGCACTGTTCAATAAGTTTCTTTTCTTCGACCTGTTCGAGTTTTTCTTTGTGAAAGGAACAATTGCCGGGGAACTCGATGGTGATTTCTCCGTTATGAAACCCGGCAAATCGCCCCTCTTTCAAAAGCGCCCAGGTTGATTTTTTCTTGCCCTGGACCGTCAGGAGAATCTTTTCCCACACATCTTTTTCATCAGGCAAATTCCCGAAATTATTACTGTTGTCCGCTCCCGCATGATATTCCTCTGATGCCGGTTCCAACACCATGTGCTGAATGGCAGATTTTTGAGCAGGTACAGCTTCTTCATTTTTCTTCGTCGGTTCACTTTTGAAGTGTACAAGCCTCTCTTCTATCGATGCAATCCTTTCTATAATTTCATTCAATGAACCAACCGATTCCATCCGGCATAACTTGATAACCGCTATCTCCAGCAAGATACGTTGCAGGAGAGAATCGGTCGTGCGTGTCTTTGCATCCGAGAGTATTTGGATCATATACATAAGGGTATCACGGGAAAAGGAATTTCCATATTGTTGCACGAAAGACGTATTAAACTCGATCCACTTTGCATCCCGGTCACAGGAAGAAAAGATTAAAAGTTCCCTCATCCAGGAAAGTAACTGATCGATAAATTCCCCGGACGTCTTTCCCTCGCTTAAAATCTCATCCACAATCCTCAGGGCAGCGGATACGTCTTTTTTTACGAAGCTATCGAATATCCCTAGTATCTTGTCTTCATCGATGCAACCCAAAACAAAATTCACATCTTCCGAAGATATCGTATCTTTACAGAAAGAAAGGAGCTGATCCAGAACTGATTGAGAATCTCGCAACCCACCCCTTGCATACCGTGCAATCATATGAATGGCAGAGGGTTCTACCTGCACACCTTCAGCGTTGCAGATATCCAAAAGCCGCTTTTCAATATTGTGGATTGAAATATTCTTAAAATCAAACCGCTGACATCGGGACTGAACAGTTTCAGGAAGGCGACTGGCCGCTGTGGTAGCAAAAATAAACTTAACGTGCGGGGGTGGTTCTTCGAGGGTTTTTAGAAGGGCATTAAAGGCCTCGCGGGTAAGCATATGTACTTCATCAATGATATAAATTTTATAGCGGGCGCGTGACGGGGCATAGCTTACATTTTGCCGGATATTCCGCACCTCGTCGATTCCCCGGTTGGATGCACCATCAATTTCCAAAACATCGATATCGTTTCCCTCAGAGATGCACCGGCAAATATCACAGGTATTGCAGGGAGTATCCGTGGGTCCATGCTGGCAATTCAACGCCTTTGACAGTATCCGCGCCATCGAGGTTTTCCCCACACCCCGCGGCCCTGTCAGCAAGTAGGCATGGGCGACCCTGTCGGAGCGGATGGCATTTCTGAGGGTTGTTACAATGGGTTCCTGCCCCACCAGATCCTCAAAGGTTTGAGGGCGATACCTACGGGCCAACACAACATAGGACATTAACTTTCACCTCGATAATCATTCAAAAATAATTCAACATTTGCCCATGATGATTTTTGGGGTAAACTTAAACGGTTTATCGCATATTATACCTTCTTATTCAACCTATATCAATACACTTTCTGCATCACATTTATCCCGTCAGGAACAAACGTATTAAGGGCGCATGGGCTGGGTAATCCCGCCCCTACCGATGGCGCCTGTCAGAAACTAAAGAACGAAGGTTCGGGGTATCACCCTATGCAGCAAAATAAAAGGCCGTGCACTTTTTTTTGTTCCCATTTCCATGAGTTTATCGATGCAGTAAGCTCGGGCCAGACTGACTCACGGCACATAAGGATACATGTTTATGGCTGCTTGCTTCCGCACCTGACCAGGTTCACACAATCTCTCATTGCATGAGGTCAAGCCTTCAACACCACTTACATCGATACGACTCATAGTCTGTGGGCCCTCGAAAAAGCGATCGATCCTGCTGTAGCGGGTTGCAGGTCACAGGGTACCGCTAGCTCCCCATCTAGCACGGCCGATTACAACAAACTGGCGGAGAGGGCGGGAGTCGAACCCGCGATACCGATTTTGTCGGTATACGCGCTTTCCAAGCGCGCTCATTCGGCCTCTCTGACACCTCTCCACATATTAGATTTGTTTAAAAATACACGAAAAAGTATATGGCAAGGAGGTTTGGTTAAGAAAAATACATTAACCTGTTTGGTAAAATTTACGAATTAGGAATTACGGTTTTGGATTCATGAAATCTTAAAATCACAAATCACAAATCGTAAATTGTAAATCACGCCCTTGTTCTTGTCTCTCTGTCAATAGTGTTTCTGGCGGAGAGGGTGGGATTCGAACCCACGTCCCGCTGTTATGCGAGAAACGGTTTTCGAGACCGTCCCGATCAACCACTCTGGCACCTCTCCTGGTCTTGCGGTTCAATATATCGAGAGCAACCCAAGCCTTTTAAGTCGCCTAAACAAATATGAATTATTTGGTACGGCAATTCTCTAAAAAAAACTTTTGCAACAAAGACTTACACTCGTTGGCAAGGATGCCCGGCACCACTTCTAAACGATGGTTAAACCTGGGCTCCTGGACAAGATTCATCACTGATGTACACGCCCCTGCCTTTTTATCCACCGTCCCATAAACAAGGGTATCTACCCTGGACTGCACCAAGGCTCCGGCGCACATTGCGCAAGGTTCTAAGGTAACATAGATGATTGCCCCTGCTAACCGCCAGTTTTGTAAATAGGCTGCGGCTTGAGTTATTGCTATCATTTCCGCATGGGCTGTTGGGTCGTTAAGCATCTCGCGTTGGTTATGTGCACGGGCTATAATGCGGTTCTCATAGACAATTACCGCCCCTACAGGCACCTCGTCCTTCTCTACAGCCTTTTCCGCCTCTATGATGGCTTGTCTCATGAAATATTCGTGTTTCCGGGTATCTTCCATAATTAAGAGAAACTATGTATCAGGATTTAAAACGCGCCCAGGAGGATTTGAACCTCCAACCTCCGGATTCGTAGTCCGTGACTCTATCCAATTGAGCTATGGGCGCTCATAACAATTTTTAAATTTGCCGAAAGCAATCTGTTAGTACACGATCATTATTGAAAACATCTTTCACGATATTACGCAGCGGATTCGTAAACAACATGCGTTTTTTAGGATTAATACTATTGGGGGGCAGAAATCGATAAGCAACTAAATAAGTATAAGCATATCAAAAGTTATTGTCAAGATATAATCCCGATGCCTCAAATTTTATCCGTATTACGGTGTTTTTTCATTTCTCTGCCTGGCATACAACGTGACGCTGTTGCGGCCTTTCTTCTTGGACGTAAAGAGGGCTTTATCCGCAAAGCGAATAAGATCATCTTTTGTAAAGGCGTCTACAGCTGGGGTCATTTCCGCTACACCAAAACTTGCCGTAATAGTATAGTTTTTTTTATCATAAATAAAGGTATGCGCTGCGATCGATTCGCGTAATTTTTCCGCCGCGATTTGAGCCTCTTGCCCGGTCGTTCCTCCAAGGACAATCGCAAATTCCTCGCCGCCGTACCGGGCAATCAAATCATGGTCCCGGAGTGATTTTCTTATTAACTTACACAACTCTTTCAAAATAAAATCGCCCGTTTGATGCCCATATTCATCATTAATGTTTTTGAAATAGTCAATGTCTGTCAGGATGAGGCTGAGAGTTGAATTTGCGCGGGCTGCCGAGCCAATTTCCTTTTCAAGAAAGCTTTGGAAGTAACCATAATTATACACTTCTGTCAAGCTATCAGTGTGCACGAGTTTTTCAAGACGTTTGTTTTTTTCTTCGAGCTCCTTGTTTATCTGGTTATAAGTCAGGTTTATATTACTCAGGGCCGCATTGGCCTCTTGCAGGATGTCCTCAATCGGTTTGGGATTCTTGATATGAAAGCCAAATAAATGGGCAGTCTGTGTTATTTCCGAGGCAAGAAGCTCTAATATCCTGTCATTGATTTCGTTGTCGAAACCAAGCATTCTCTTCGATTCGTCGAGAAATTTCTGATGGTATTTCAGAGGATCGTTCGAGCACAAAATGTTGGCAATTATGCCTGACAAATAGACAACGTCAACAGCAAGCTTCAGCCTTTTGTCATTCTCTTTATAGCCTTCCGGACAATGATGGTATTGAATAGGTGTCAATAACACCGCGGGAAACCCCCAATTTTTGGTGACCTCATATCCAATAAATGTGTGGTCTGCTCCTATAATTTGTTGTTCCAATTCAATAATGTCTTTTTCACTATTGGATGCCTCCGACAATACTTGCGCATACTGTTGAGGAAATGATGCGGCGAGAAGCAGTTCTCCGATATTTTGTAAGAGTCCGGCAATAAAAACCTCTTCCAGATTGGATTTATCAATCTCTGTCATAATAAGTTTTGTCGCGACGGCGCTCGACAGGGATTGCTCCCAAAATTTCTCATAATCAAAGACGTCCTTCTTGTTCTTTGCCTTCATTGACAGAAAAGAAAATGAAAGAACCAGGCTTCGAATCGCATTTACTCCAATTCTCGATACTGCCTGGTGTATTGTGCTTACTTTATGAGGAAAATTGTAAAAGGCGGAATTCGCTATCTTTAATACTTTTGCTGATAGGGAGGTATCCTTTGAGATGAGATTTGCAATATCCTTCATACCTGTTTCTTCACTCGAAGAAGCTGCAATGAGTTTACATGCAACGGTCGGCAGGGTAGGCAGAGAAGGCGATTCCAATACAATTTTTAAGACCTCATCTTTTGTCATGATTAGATGCCCGGTACAGTCAAAAGGTTGGTGGAAGACGCTACCGCAGGACTCCGCATTCTACAGTAACAAAACGCTTTGGCAGGAGTCTCCTGCTTTACTGGTTTTCATTTTTATATCACAATGATTATTATTTACATTTATAGCAAAACAGGCCAAAACAAACAAGCCTTAACTTGTCTTGAATGTCTTGAAATTGTTCAGGATATAATCCCTTTATCTTTAAGACTCACAAAAGACCCGTTTCCGATAATGATATGGTCCAAAACCTTTATGCCAACAATATTCCCTGCCTCTGAGAGCCGTTGGGTTATCTGGATGTCTTCTTTGCTGGGTTCCGGATCACCGGAGGGGTGATTATGGACAAAGATCACGGATGCTGCAGATTCCTTGATCGCCGCTTTAAATGCCTCTCTTGGATGCGCAATACTGGAAGTTAAACTGCCTTTCGTCACGTCTGCTTCGACCTTAATAATACGGTTTTTATTGTCCAGCAAAACCGCCAGAAAGACTTCCTGTTTCTTTTCGCGTAATTGTTCATGGAAATGTCTGAAAATATCATTGCTGCATTTGAATTGCTGCTGTGGCCTGATGGAGGTCTCGGTAAGTCGTTTGGCAATCGCCAGGGCAGCCTTGATCTGGGCGGCGCGCGCCGGCCCTATCCCTTTCGTTTCACACAATTCACTGACAGAGGCAGTGCTCAGCCGCCGGAAATCGCCATACTCTGAAAGGAGTTTTCTGGCAAGGTCGACGGCGCTATAGTCCTGGGTGCCGTCGCGAATAATGATTCCTAAAAGTTCAGCATCGGTCAGGTGTTCATCGCCGCTCTGGATCAGCCTTTCTCTTGGCCGCTCATGGGTGGGGAGTTGTTTGATCGTAGGACGTTTCTTTTCTTCCTTCATAGCCGTAATCATTGTGTCGCATCAGCGGCACGATAATATCGTTAAAAGTCTGTTCTTGAAGCATCCAGGGTGATTTTCCCGATAGGATTATACCGCATGAATTGTTCCTGTCAATAAAATGTCCCTCCGCATAGTTAAAGAAAAAATATTTGATTAAACACCCCGCCTCGTTTATAGTAACAGGGAAATTATCGATACCCCTTGAGGAGATTTGCCAATGCACACAAAAGATCCGGCGGTGTCCGGCATCCAGTCCACCGTTCCATCATATCAGCACTCCCATAATGTGTATGATTCATTAATCAATAAGGCCAGAGAACTGGGCTGTGAACAGGCCGTGACCATTCATACGAACACCATTGCCGTTGGACGATGGGTCCAGTTAAAATGCAAATATGGGTGTGACGAGTATGGGAAAAAACTCACCTGCCCGCCCCATGCGCCATCCTATGAAGAAACGAAAGAAATTCTGAGAGAATATCACAAGGCATTGCTCCTTCACGGACACCTGAGCTGGCAGATGCGTTACATCACAGCAGAAATTGAAAAAATAGCGTTTTCAATGGGGTTTTACAAGGCCTTTGGACTCGGAGCGGGTCCCTGTAAATTGTGCGAAAATTGTGAAACCACCGCACCCTGTATTCGTACTATGGATGCCAGACCTTCCATGGAGGCATGTGGTATTGATGTCTATCAAACAGTACGAAATCATAATTTAAACATCGAGACGCTTAAGAATAAGTCAGACGAGGTTAACATATACGGACTGGTTCTTTTAGAGTAAATTTATTATGGAGGTAAAAAAACATGGTGACGGATATTCTTAACAAGGTAATCAACCTTGGTTTTGGGGCGCTGATTGTGACGAAAGAGAATATCGAGGAACTCATTGATGAAATGGTAAAAAAGGGAGAAATCAAGAAGGATGAAGCAAGGGCACAGGTAAACGAGCTGTTTAAAAAAGTTTCATCAAGCAAACAAGAAATTGTATCTATGATTGAAAAGATTGTGGAAAATGCGCTCCACAAGCTGGATATACCAACGCGAAACGAACTCCAGCAAATGCAAAAAAAACTTGAGGAGATTATAAAAAGATTAGAATCCAGAGAAGATCAGATGTAGGAGCAAAGTGCCAAATAACAAGCACCAAAAAACAGATAAAGCTCAATGAACAAAATTCCAAACCAGGGCAAAGAAGTTTGATCATGTAGCATAGTAATTCGCAGCCTGATTCAATGTGTAAGAATTTCAAACACCCCCCATAATCCCCCCGTTTACTGGGGGAAACAGGGGGGTAAGTCGCCGAAGACCTAATTCAATGTAAGGAATTTCAATCTTTTCTGCTACTGCCTTACACACCCCCAACCCCCTCTCAAGAGGGGACTAAAGAAGTCCACTCCTGGGAGGGGATTCAGGGGTGGGTTTAACCTTATAATAAAAAGTCTCCGAAAATCTAATTTACCAGGCTTTGGAAATGAGTAATACATGCAACTCAGAAAAATAGGCCAAAAGATTCGGGATATACGCCGTTTCAATCAAATTCTCAGGATATTAACCAAACATGGATTTGGTTTTGCCATTCAGCAACTTCATTTGGAAGAGCATATTATTGGAAGGGGCATTATCAAGACCCGGATACTACGGCGTTTTACAGAGCCACTGGAATCGCGGTCGGTCCGGCTCAGGAAGGTATTGGAAGAACTTGGTACTACCTTTATAAAATTTGGACAAATTCTGAGTGTTCGGCCGGATTTGATCCCTCTGGACCTCTGCAACGAACTGAGTAAACTCCAGGACCGTGTCCCTCCGTTTGGATTCGAAGACGTCAAAAAACAGATAAAGGATTCTTTTGGATGTTATCCGGAGGAATTATTTGCCTCATTTGATCAGACTCCCCTGGCTGCTGCATCCCTGGGGCAGGTACATCGGGCACAACTCAAGACAGGTGAAAACGTGGCCGTAAAGGTGCAACGTCCCGATATCCGTAAGATGATTGAGACAGATGTAGATATTCTTTACACCCTGGCTCAACTGGCCAGCCGATATATGCAGGATGTCAAATTTTTCAATCCTATTGGCATTGTCGACGAGTTTTCCAAGGTCATAACGAAAGAGATAGATTTTACCTACGAGGCGCACAACATTGACAAATTTCGCAAAAACTTTAAAGACAGCGCCACCGTTCATATCCCCAGGGTATTTTGGGATTACACCAGGTCCAGGGTCGTCACCACAGAAGAAATCAAGGGCATTAGATTGAACGACTACTTAAACCAACCCCACACAATCGAAGCGAAGAAAGCCGTTGCAGCAAATGGCGCCGACGCCGTTTTGCAGCAAATCTTCGTTGATGGTTTTTTTCATGCCGATCCTCATCCGGGAAATATTTTTATCATGCCTGACAATGCAGTCGCCTTTGTAGATTTTGGGATTGTGGGCAGACTCGACGAAGAGACGCGTAACGCCATCGTAAGCCTCCTGATTGCCGTATTCATGAAAAATATAAACGGTATCTTAAATACATTGGAAATGCTGGGCACCTTCGTTGAAGATGAGAATACCATACGAGTCTTCAAGCACGACATCAGTGATTTTTTAGAAAGGTACTATGACATCCCGTTAAAACAGGCTGAAATCTCCACAATACTGCCACAACTTGTCGATTTAATGACACGGCACAAATTAAAGATACCCCCGCAATTCCATGTCCTGATCAAGGCCATCGCCACCATAGATGGCGTTGCACGACAACTGGACCCTGAATTCAATACCATAGCCCATAGCAGGCCATTTGTGGAAAAACTTGTACGCGAAAGGCACGACCCGAAACGGATATTAAAAGATGCTGCGCTGTATTCCTCAGAATTACTGGATATCCTTAAGATAATTCCCAGGGATGGATATGAGATTGTAAAAAAGATAAAGAGGGGGAAGCTCAAAATCGAATTTGAGCACCAGGGTCTCTCAAAATTTATTTCTGAAATGGACAAATCCAGTAATCGGATTTCTTTCAGCCTGGTCATTTCCGCACTGATCATCGGTTCTTCCCTCATCATCATGGCCAACAGGGGTCCCCTGGTTTACGGCTTTCCGGTACTGGGTATCCTGGGATTCGTCTTTGCGGGTTTTCTTGGATTGGGTCTGGCAATAGGGGTTTTGAAATCGGGGCGGTTGTAAACATTCCGCCTAACCTCTTCCAGAGGGACAACGGTTAAAAATAAACCCTGCACAATATAAAATTGACAATGTGTATGACTCTCATATAAAATACACATGGAGGTAATTGAAAATGACACATGCTTTAAAAATGAGAAAACAGTTCATCCTTGACCCTGAGAAGATCAAGACAGTTAAAAAAATTATGAATGCCAGGACAGATACAGAAGCTATTGAAAAGGCTATGGACACCGTCATAGCGGACAGCAAAATAAGGAATGTTCTTATGGCAATCAAAGGCAAGGGGTCCATCAAAGATATCTATGGCAGATGCAAGGATTAAGGCAATTCTGGACACGTCCATTTATATTCCTTTTATTAACGAAGGCGTTGTTCACCCTATTCTGAAGATTGACATCGAAAAACCGGTAATTTATTTAAGCACCGTAGTTATTGCTGAACTCTATGCAGGGGCTTTTGATAACCGATCAATTAAACTTCTTGATAAATTGTACAAGGCTTTTTATCACACGCAAAGGATGGTTACCCCATCAGCAAACGATTGGCAAACTACGGGCAAGGTTATTGCCAAACTTGGGGGAAAACACGGTTTTGAGAACATATTTTTATCACGGATACAGAATGATGTCCTTATTGCCCTTTCTGCAAAACAGATCGGAGCGTTTGTTATTACCAATAACGCAAAGGATTTTTTAAGGGTAAAAGAATTCGTGAATTTCAACCTGATCGCGTAATGAAAACATGTTTCTGAAAAACTACCAGATGAAGGTTGTCGGCGAATTAAAGAGGTTTTTCCCGACTGCAAGGGAGGCATACCGGGATTTGTTTTTGAGGGCGTACCTGGACTAGGGCTGGCAGGGGGGATTTTAATGTCCGGACGTTTGTAAAGTAACTTGGGAGTAAAAATAATTTTGACAAGATTGACAGGATAATCAGGATGAATTAGGGTGGTTTTTATCTTGTTAATCCTGTATATCCTGTCTAATATATCGGATAAAAGGATCGATTTTGTTAAAATACATTTAAAGATGGAGTAAAAGGAATCCATGCCAACCTTGCAATTCAAAGGGAAGAATATCATCTGGAATCACCACCTGTCCGTGCCGTATCATACGCTTGATGAGGTTTCAAAACTGCACTATCAGCCCGATAAGGCAAACGGCAATCTCATTATCGAAGGTGATAACCTGCTTGCCCTGAAGGCCCTCCTGCCGATGTATGCCGGGAAAGTCAAAGCAGTCAAATTCAAGATTAAAAAATTAGAAGGAGACAATTCATGAGAGCTTATGAATACTATGCGGAAATATTGCCGGATGGACATTTATCTATCCCTGAAAAACTGAAACCCGAACTGACCGGAGAATCAAAGATACGGGTTGTGTTGCTTTTGGAAGACGAAGAGGCTGCGTGGAGTAAATTTACGGTGTCTGAATTCATGAGCGGATATGACGTAAAGGATGCCATTTATGACAAGCTATAACTTTGGCGACATCGTTCTTGTCGGCTTCCCGCATGCCGATTTGCAAGTTGCCTCTAAAAGACCAGCTATTGTTCTTTATGATTCAGGCGATCAAGACCTTCTTGTTGCAAGGATAACTACACAAGAATATTCTACTAAGGCGGACTACAAGATCGTTGACTGGAAGAACTCCGGTCTTCTTGCCGAATCATTTTTAAGGTTTGGCAAACAGGCGACAATTGAAAAGAAATATGTCGTAAGAAAACTGGGTGCATTACCTGAGCCGGAACATGAAACCATTAAGTCTGTTCTGAAAAGAATATACAATTTATCAGCGTTGTCCGGTTAAGGAATTGCGTCTGAATGCAATATTTGTTCTTTGAAATTATGGTAGCCTGTATGCCAAGAAGCAGGAGTAGTTAGAACAGTAT
>JABWAQ010000059.1 GCA_013360945.1 Candidatus Brocadia sp. | reverse complement strand
TATCTATTACCCGTATTCGTGTACCAGAAATCACGGGGCTTCCTTTTGCTATCTTAGAATCAACAGTAATATAAGGGTGTTCCACTTTTCGATGCGATGTCGTTCGTTGGGTAGACATGTTTTATAACCTCCATATACTGCCACTGTTTTGCCCAAAAATATGTTATTGCAGAATTTAAAACATCAACTGCGCGTAAAATATGCAAAATACCCATATGCGGAAAAGATGCATATCAAAGGAATTATTGGATACCGATATATGAGGGCATCATCGACACCAACAGCAGAGTGTAATAATGTGTAATACAGGATCACGGTAATAAGGAGAGTCGGGGCTGGTTTGAGACCTGACACCGGATTTGTCCAGCATTTCGATTTATAAAATCCATAAAAGGCCATTGGAAAGACAATGATGTAAATAAAAGTATCTACAACTTTTTTGGGAAAAGAAGGTTTCTTTGTTACAGGTCCCCAGTAAGCTAAAAATCTTTTAGTACATAATTTTAAATATTTCAAGGGGTGCTTTTTAATAAAGACAATACTTGCCTCTTTTGTTCCCTTTGCCAACATTAAGAGCTTTATATCATCTTCCGTATCTTGCTCGTATTTTACCTCATGCAAATCAAAAAATGGCAAATCCGCAGATATTACATTACAAATATAAAAAGTATCCCAGTCTTCGGTTGTTGTAATAGCAAATTGATTATACAGTGTATAATTCCTATACACCCACGGCAATAATGATATGTAAAATGAGACTAAGAAGATGGTGACACCATATAGTAATCTTTTATTGTTTGTCCCGAAAAAAACAATAAAAAAATAAAATATAATAAAAAGTGGCAGGTAAAGTATCACATTTCTGCACAAAAATGAAACAGCTAAAAAAACTCCCGATAGAATAGTATTTTTGGTATCCAGCTTGTTTTTGACAGCCTTTATAAGAAAGATAATTGTCAGCAATAACAGGGGTATAAATAAATTTTCGCTACGTATGTACGAAGTCCACCATACAATTGGTGGATAAATAGCCAAAAGAAAACTGGCAAATAAACCTACTTTTGAAGAAAAACTTTCTCTTGCAATAATATAAGTGAGATAGCAACTAATTGTCCCAAGAATTATTTGCGGTATGGCATATACTAATACGCTTGTACCAAAAAAACGATACAATATGCTTAAAAATAATGAATAACTCGGCGGGTAAAAGTTATGATAGTATGTGTTAGGTATATTAGATAGCTTAAACGATGGGGGTAATTTTTGATTTTGGTCTGTAACACTTATACTATACCCCTTACCTGATGCAAGATTTACTGCTGTATGGTAGTATAGTTGAGAATCATCATTTTGAGGATACGCAGTCATCCCACTTTCATGAACAGTAATATTATTTTTATACATAAATACAATAAGTGAAGTAAACCGAACAAAGAATGCGATAAATAGTATAAAAATTAATAACCTTTTTTCAGTTAATATTTTAGGCATGGCTATTTTTTCCTGAAGACTCCTACAATAGAAAGGCCAATAGGTGGAGGTAGTATTTTTTCCAATTTCTCAGCAAATGGGGCTAAGTATTTATCATAAAAAACTATTTGGGGAAGGGATTCCTTCTTCCTTCTTAATATTTTATTGTTTAAAAACCATCCAAAAATACCAAGAAAGTTCATAAAACGTAAAGACTCAATTTCCATATGTAACGAATTTATTTTTTTTACCAACAAATTTTTTGTATATCTCCGTTTATGCCCTACTGCCTTATCAATACTGCCATATAAAGAATTAAATGCTGGCACAATTAAAATAAGTTTCCCATTCACAGCAAGAACGTCTTTAATATTTTGTAACCCTACCACATCATTCTCGATATGCTCCAGGACATTGAGACACAATATGGTATCAAAATTAAATTTTGCTAATTGTGCAACAGCGCTATTATTAGTAATATCCATATTGAAAAATAAAATATTTGAATTGTTAAATCTTCTAAGTATATATTTTTCACATTTTTGGTGGTTATCAATAATAACGATTAACTCTCTATCCAGCAAATATTCGACATTATTTCCTATTCCACCTCCAACCTCTAGAATTCTATTACCAATATGAGGCTTTACTGTATTGATAATCCATCTGCGATAGTTTTTGGCATGCATCATAATCTCGAGATCAGAGATTGTAATATCGTTGTGGAGTTCCATCTCTATCATTAACGTCCAACAGTTGTCATGAGAATTGAAGTACAAGTTTTAAATGCAATCTTAATGTCATAGAGATTTCTTATTTTTAAGAGTCTTTTCAAAATATATCTAGGTCGTAGGAAAAATTTTCTATAAGCAATTCGATAATATTTTTCAACATCATTAGATGATATTGTAGGGAGTTCCATAACACAATTATATAAATCATAATTAGACCAGTCTTCTGTTTTCAAATATCCATTACTCTTTGCCCATGAAAACATTTCAGTCCCGGGATATGGTGTAGTTATATTAAATTGCAGGAGATCGGGGTCTAAATCAATTGCATACTGAATTGTTTTTTTTAGAGATTCTACTGTATCACCAGGATTCCCAAGCATAAAAGATAGTCTTACGTCTATCTTAGCACTTTTAGTCAATTCTACTGCCAATTTTACTTTTTCTAAAGAAATGCGCTTTTTAATATTTTTTAAAATATTTTCATCTGCAGACTCAACACCATAGCAGATTTGGTGACATCCAGAGGCTTTCATCCCTTTTAGGACATCTGCACTAGCATAATCGACACGAGACATACATGACCATGTTAAATCAAGATTTTTTTTCTGAATAAGCTCACAAAATTTTAAGACATTATTTTTAAAGGCTGTAAATGTGTCATCATAAAATGATATTTCACGTATTTTATATTTGCCCATTAAGAGCACAATTTCATCAAGAATATTCTCAGGAGACCTCTGTCGAATCTTTTTCCCAAGAGTTCCACTATAACAAAAAGTACAACGACCAGGGCATCCCCTTGTTGCAAAAATACTCATCGCTGGGATTCTTTTCGCGCTTCCCAAGGCAGTATGGTAATGATCCATAGGCATTAAGTAATAAGCTGGAAATGGAAGACAATTAATATCTTCAATTAACGGTCTATCAAAATTGTGATTAACATGTCCATTGGCCTTATAAGATATGCCCAAAATTTCTTTTAGTGGTTTGTTTTTAATAATATCCAGAAATGTTAATTCTCCTTCTCCCCGTACAACGATATCAACAAACGGATTCATTAAAACTTCTTCAGGCATGATTGTGGAATGAACACCACCAAAAATAATTTTTATTTCAGGGAAATGAAGTTTAATAACTTTTGCAATTTCAATGGCGTTTTGGATTAAAACCGTTGTTGCCGTAAAACCAACATACTCAGGATTAAAACATTTCACCTCAGACACTATTTCAGGAATCGAATAAGAAACAGCCTGACAATCTAGAATCTTAACCTGAATTTTATTCTGTTCTAAAGTAGCAGCAATATAACCCAATCCAAGAGAAGGAAGGCAGCTTGCCACCTTATACCAGATATTTCCTTTTTGCCTTCCCCAAGGAGGATTTATTAGCAATACTCGTATCATAATATTGAAGATTATTCAGGCTACGAATCTGTATTTTAGAAGAGTCCAAAGTGCTACAAAACCATCTTTCCAGCGAATCTTTTTGCCCTCTTTGATGGTCCTGGCATCGTAATGAATAGGCACCTCGTGAATCGTGTACCCTCGCTTCAAGGTTTTTGCAGTTACTTCTGGACAGAACTCAAATCGACGGCTTCTTAATGTTAAATTCTTTAACACATCGCTTCTGAACACCTTATATGCCGTAGCTTCATCCGTGATATTGGCATTATACAAAAGATTTGTAAAAAAGGTCAACATTTGGTTTGCAATATAATTGGGTAATGTCATACCTTTTGGTCGTTGATGGAACCTTGTACCATAAACAATAGAGGCTTTTCCTTCGAGGATTGGGAAAATTAGTTTTGGGTAATCATTTGGGTCGTATTCCATATCTCCATCTTGAATTAAGATTACATCGCCTGTTGCATAATGGATTCCGATTCGTGTTGCGATACCTTTCCCGAAATTAAGAACCGAATGATGTACAGTAACAATATTATTCTCTCTTTCGGTATCCTTTATATTTTTAAGAATTTCTGTAGTTCCATCATTAGACCCGTCATCCACTATAATAATTTCCCTTTCAATGCCATCAGGCAATGCAGCATTTCTTATACGATTCAATACTTCTCGTATATGCATCTTCTCATTATAAACAGGGAGAATTATTGAAAGTTTTGTCATAGACTGGACTTATTTGAAAATTACCATTTGTTTAAAAAATTTTTCAGGATAAACCCTATGGCTTGACGACGATAATCCCAACAAAATTTTATAAGATCCCTATAACGACGATTTTTTATAAATACTTTTAGGTATGCGAACATCTGAAGACGCTCTATTTTCTTCCGTGGAATATTTATGAGCTCTAAGGCATTGCCGATTTGTTTATTATAATCGTTCCAATTTTTTGCTATGAGCCGGTAACCGCCTTCTCCATTCCTTGCCATTTCGTAAATTTTTGTTCCAGGATAAGGAACCATAATCCCAAAGCAAGTTAAATCACCATTCAATTTTATAGCAAAATTTATTGTGTCATTGATTGTCTCAAGAGTTTCATAAGGATGTCCTAAGATAAAATAAGTTTGCGTTTTTAGGCCTATTTTTTTAGCAATCGATACCAATTCTTCGGCTCTTTTCAGATTAATATTTTTTTGAGATTTTTTTAAAATTTCTGCATTACCAGTTTCTATTCCAAATCCAACCATACAGGCGCCGGATTCTTTCATTTTTTTCAGTAAATCTTCTGTAGCAATATTAACCCTTGTATAAGCCCACCATTTTACACGCTGCGGTATTTTATATGTCTTCATGAGATCTAAGAGTCTAAATGTTCTATCTTGATCAATCCCAAAGGTTTCATCATATACGTTTATTATGTCGGGTTTAAAAGTGGTGGCTACCCAATCTAACTCTTTAACGACATTTTCAGGCATTCGGTTTCGAACTTTCCGCCCATAAGGATGACAGAAATTGCATTGAAATGGACAACCGCGAGAAGTGAGAATTGGATATTCTCTGGCTTTGGGAAGACAATTCCATGCGGGAAAAGGAATGGTATCCAGATCATGAATCCAATCTAATGGAGATGTTACTTTTACAAAACCGTCGCAACGATAAGAGAGGCTCGGAATTTTATCTAAATCATTTTTTTGAGCTAATGCGCTAATCAGCAAAGGTAATGTTATTTCTCCTTCGTTACTAATTCCATAATCAAAAGATGGAAACTCTTCTAAAGTTTGTTGGGGAAGTATAGATGTATGAACCCCGCCTATAATTGTTTTACAATGAGGCAGTAATTCTTTAACCTGTTCGGATAATTTTGACGCCTGTATAATCTCATGCGTCATTGCTGTTATTCCTACAATTTCTGGCTTAAATAGTTGCAAATCATATAGAACATCGTGAATGTTTTTTCTTTCCAGTTTAGCATCTATGATTAAGATTTCATCAAAACCGTTTTTCTCAAGGCTTGATGCCAGATAACCTAGCCCAAGATGGGGATAATTTGGTAAGTCGTCCCGTTCAATACGTCTGAGTGGAGGTGGGTTAACCAGGGCAATCTTCATAAAATTTTAGAAGTGTATTAATATGAGTTTCCATAGAAAGCTTTTTCGTGGCAAGTACAACATTATTCTTTAACTTCTCATAATCATACGTGGGAATTATTTTTGAAAGGTTATAAATATCTTTCTGACTGACAACAATGCCTATTTCATATTCTCTCACTATTTTTGCAACATACTTAAATTCTTCGCTTATCAAGATAGGAAGGCCTGCTTCCAAATATAAAAAAAACTTTCCCGGCAATCTTGTATTAAGGGATTCATTTAAAAAAGTACCTTGATTGAATAAATAAACCATCATTCCAAAATCATATCTTGAAAATTCATTGGGTGCTTTATCAAGTGAAAGTCCCTTCATAAATCCAAAAAGGTTATTTTCCTTCGAAATAGCAATGTAATCAGAAAAAAACTGCTCAAATTTTACAGGACTGACATGTGGGGTTGTATAGATGTCAAAATAGAAACCTTGCTTTGTGATTTCTTTTATTATTTCGTGAAATTGGACATCGGCAAATACCTTTTTAGGAAGATTAGAAGGCGCTACGTTCCCACCATAAACCAGATGGATTTTTCCATCTTCCTGCGAATATTTAATAGTTTTTTTAGTTGATATAAATTCGTTACAAATATAGGTGTGAAATTCTAGAATAGGGGACTTTATGTTGTATCGTTGTTTTAATATATCCGCAGCCTCACGTGAATAACCCAGAATAACACCATCGGCATTTTCGCAAGCATACTGTTCAGCAAAAAAACCAAGCTCCGTATTTCTCTTCCCCCAAACACCCACGCTATCTTCCCTACTAACACAAAGGCTTGGAACATCAAAAAACTCAAATATAAATTTTATTTTACTTAAAAGTTTGGCAAAAATACATAAAAAGTCAGACCCAAGCATTGATCCTTGTACGTGGATCAGGTGAGGTTTTGCTTCTTTAAGGATATTTGCTAGTTCATAATAAGTATCGTAAATGTACACTGTGTCAAAGTGTTTCTCCATAAGTTTGAGTAGCCATGGATTCTCCATGAGGAGAATTGTTTCATAGTTTCCATTCTTTCGAATATATATGCTCTGACGGAGCAGGTTGAATGAAGGGGTAATTGTAATGTAAAGTATCTTTTTTTTACTGGAAGGGGTGTTTATCCTGTTAATTATCTGCTTAGGGCTGGGTTTATTAAAAATAGCCTTCAATCCCCCAACCTTATATCTTCTTACCAATTGTTTGATACTCTTTTTAATCCGTGTTAAACGATCAAATTCGATTTTGTCATGGATGAGAATATCATAAACTTCGCTATTGAGTTCTTTAATTGTTGAGAATTTTTCTTTGATAGTATCTGACATTATCTAGCCACGAATAAACACGAATTTACACGAATAACGAATAGTTGTTTTAGGACACAGATTTTCACAAATAAACACGGATAGTTATTTTCTAAAATTATAAAACACCTTTAGCTTAATTGCGGACATGAGTTGAAAATTGAGTAAAAGTCTTACTTCAATATCAGTATATCATCAGACAGGATAAACAGGATTTATATGGTTTTTACTTTATTAGTCTTTCTATGGTACTGATTCCAATTCTATTTTCTCTATTCTTGATAAAGTTTTAGGACGAATATCTTTGATCGTTACATAAACCACCCTGTCGCCGTGTACTTCTATATCCTTTCCCAATTCAAGATTAAATTCTTTTAATTCTTGATCAAATTCAGGTAGGAGTATAATTTCCGCATCAATTGGAATTTTTGCTTCAATTTCCGGATGCTCAAATAAATAACGACTAAACTCTGCGCTGAGTTCAATATTTCGTTCTATCATTTCTTTTTCTCTACTCATCTTTTTTCTCCAAAAATCCCTCTTTATAATATTCCCAATTAGATTTCAAATCATTCTCTGCAAAAGTTAATGCATCATTAAAGTCTTGATTAAACAAAGGCGTTTTCTTTACATCTCCTTTAATATTCAGCAAGTCCCTGTGAGCAAAACCATGTGCTGTATCGTACCTTACAACAGGATACCACATATCATCAATCTTTGTTTCATACTGAACCCTGAAAAACACTATCTTCCCTTTTTCTTGAATATGTAAATGTCTGTATCTATCAGAACGTCCGATTCTTATCACATACTCTACCTTCTTATTTGACATCATCAAATCCTCGCCGTGATTTGATTAGGACACAGATTTTCACAGATAAACGCGGATAAAACTACTTTCTAAAATATTCTGATAATCCGTGTCCATCCGTATTCAAACAGGTGAGAAACAAAGGGGTAATTTTTTACTTTCCCAAGTCGTCCAATATCTTTTTGACAACTTTCTCCATTATCAAACATAGACGACGTCCCGTTCTATCTTGCGCCTCAAGGCCATGTTCATTTTATCTCTGAGACGAACAATATCAACCCTGCCGCCAAGTGCCTCCTCGACAGCCTGCTTGATGCCTATCAGACAAAAAAGGTCTGGCTTTTCAAGTTCTACCACAATATCGATATCGCTCCCCTCCCGGCCCTCGTCTCTGGCGTAACTGCCAAAGATCCCTATCCTTCTAACGCCAAATCTTTGTTTGAATTCAGTTTTGTGGCCAGAAATAAAACTTATAATATCTTCTTTCTTCATTTTCGACTGATCCGTGTCCGTCTGTGTCCAATCCAAGACTTAAAATTTAATTTCTACCGAGGTATGCCCAAATTGCTGAAACCTGTTCGTCTTGAGTTTTACATCACAGGGATTGCAATGCCCGAAGACTTCACATTCGCGAAATTTATCCTCTATCTCAAAATTTTCATCAAGAATGTTTCCTATAGGCTTTCTACCCTCATAAAGGTCACTATGACACCGATAAACATCACCGCTGCTCCCAATGATAAGTTCCGTTGTCTTGCATAAGACTTTTTTGGCAAATTTTTTATCACATGCTCCTTCATAACGATAGGTACCATACATCTTCCCATGGTGTTCTCCAAGGAATTCCTTTGTACGGAAATCTATTCCTAAAGAAGTGCAGTATTCTTTAGCCCTCAATATCTCTGCCTCTTGTGCAGGATGCATCACACCCCAAATCCCGACGCTAAAACCATTATTTTGTAATTTAAGTACCTTTTTAATAAGAGATTCAAGTTGCATAGTTTCAGGGTGATAACTCACCCTTATAGATGCATAAGGAGAGTTCCTTTTAATCCTGTCAGGATTTACCTTTTTCATAAATTCATCTTCATCAAATTGCAAGTTAGTTAGTACGTCAATGTTTAGTTCGGGTTTTATATTGTTCAATATGTAAATAAAATCCTTATGCAAGCTGGGTTCTCCTCCCTGAAGTGAGATGGGAAGATCATCCCTGGAAACAATCCTGTTTAACCCCAGAACCCATTCTTTCCCGGAAATACGTTTTTTACTAAAATTACCTTCCTCAAAATAATTAATGCAATAACTACACCTGAGATTGCAGGCGAGTGATAAAAAGGTAGCAATATAATTATAAGTTTTGGGAATAATAATCAGTTTCATAGGCGCTTATCAAAAATATTTAAATGCCTTTATCTCTCAGCCTTTTTTCAAGAGATTGCAGCAGTTTTTCAAAAGCATTCAGCTACCAACTATTGGCTGACCACTTCTCTCCATTTGCTGATAGTTGATGACTCATGGGTCTTAACCTTCTTTTCTAACCCGCTCCTTTAAAAATTGGCAGAAGCCTTCTATCTCTTTTATAAACTTTTCCAAATACAGGCTCAAAATGGACAGACAGGGATTCTAACCTTTTCTCATCCAGCTCAAAACCGTAAACCTGTCTTACTACATGTCTAAAACCCAGAAACATTAAGAGACTGCCTGTCTCTTCAGAAAGTATTGCCAATCGTAATAATACCTCAACACCCTGTTTTCAAAATCTATTCTCATCTCTGTGTTTTTGTCTAAAAGTAAAATCCCCTCACTCACTATTTTGAAGCCGAAGATAGGGGACAAATGATTATTGAGAACAGCAACCTGTACCGTTGCCCCAACCGCCCTTGATAATTTTGCCTCAAGCTCAAATGCGGGTCAAAGCCCAATATTTTCTAATGATTCTGAAAAATACACTGCAATATCCCAATCACTATTTTCGTTAGCGTATCCTTTAACTTTTGATCCAAAAAGATACCAAAAATTATCGATGATTAATTACTTAAAATTTCTTTCAAACACTGAATATTATCGGTCATAGGAAATTTCTAATAACTTCGACAAAGCCTTCGATGTCTTTCATGCCCGAGACTAAAAACTTTTCCATTTCCGGAATCATATCCTTTAACCTCGGAATTTTATTAAACAGGACACCATCCATTTATATTTGTTTCCTATAGGTTCTCTGCGCCCTTTGCGATGACTATTTACACATATGAAATTAATTTGAGACAGCTCCAGAGCTTTCTTATTGTATCACCAAGATAGGGTGTTTCTATAACAGGGAATACCCTTCCCATCTTGCGTGAATACAATTCCTTTGTCACGATCTCGTCAAGAGAAAAAAGATCCAGGTCAAGCCCTTCCGTTAATTTTATTTCTTTAACCGGAATCGTTAAAGGACAACAGTAAGCATGTGCATGAAGATTCTCCAGATCAGGAATTATGTCAAAACCCAGCTTATACATTTCTGCTGGCCTGTAACCTATTTCTTCAAACAACTCTCTTCTGAATGCATCTTCCGGAGTCTCTCCCTTATCAATGGAACCACCAAAAAATCCCCAACAACCAGGAAAATTTATCCCTTCTTTCATGTCTCGTAATTGCATAAGCACCTTGCCATGAGCGTAAGGGAGAATGACAACAACTTCTTTTGGCCTGATATCGCTATTCCGGTTTTTTGTCATTACATTTTAGCAAAAATCGTATAAGGAAGGAGAAGGGGGGAAGAGGAAAATAAAAAGAAAAAACATTTCAACCTTGTTGTTTTCTCCATTTCCCTTTTTCTCCTGTTTTAAATAAAATTTATGTGTTTTACCGACGAATTTTTTATTTCCCACAAAAACCCATTAATCGCATTAGGGCTGCAAGTTGGTGGACATCTTCTTATCCAATTTCTCCGAATTGATTCGTATTAATTTGTGGCTGAACAGGTATCTCCATTTTCATTGAGTTGTCTATGCCGCAAGGTCGTTACAGAATCAGGTACGATAGGCATTCTCCTTCTGTCAAATACGTAGACAGCCGCTATAGTAGAAAGATAACCAATCACAACTTTTTGTAATGATTTGAAAATCAATGCTTTTGATTCCCCACTCATGTACTGTTGGAGGGCACAGGGTACTTCAGCATACAAATACCCACTTTTTATAATCTTGATTAATACTCTGCCTGATAAAAAAAACCACTGCTTTTCAAAGTAATATTTTGCAGTGCACACTTGCGATACATTACAGAACCATTCATGTAATTCAACAACATACCAAAAGACAGCTTGATGATACCTTTGTAAAATTTAAAAACCATTCTTCGCTTCCAAGATCGCATATTCTGGTTGTAAATGAAAGGGATCACAATATCGACATGTTCCATAAGTGGCAGATAACGCAAAATTTCATAAGCGTCATTTTCCGCGTCTCTGGGAAGCATCGTTACAATCTCTCCCCCCTGGATTTTCCTATGCCTTCCCAGTAGGAAGCTCCTATACCTTTTGGCTTGTCATGACAGATTAATTGAATAAATGGGCATTTTTCAATTAATTCCTCAACGATCGCCTTTGTCTGATCGGCACTTCCATCGTTGACTACCACAATTTCTCCATGAACATCCAGTCCATCAAATGATTTTACTACGTTTCCACCTGCCTTAGAGATATTTTGTTCCTCATTTAAGACAGGCATGATAACGCCAACCTTATAGAACATAAATCTTAGGTGACAATATCCTTGTTACTTAGCTCTTGTATAAACCCTTTCAGCATTATGAATTCATCTATAGTTTGGTATGAAACTTTCGCTTCAGAAACTACCATTCCTGAATAGTTTACTTTTTTAAGCAGTTTCAGGATATACTTACGGTGATTTGATGCATGATGGATTGGCGTGTTCCAATTCATAGTTCCAAAACTATAACCAGTCAAATGGACGTGGAAAGTTAGTTTCATAACTCTCAAAAAATCTTCTTCGAAAATACCGCACATCTCCATCTGTAAGTGTTCAACGTCTAAACAGTATCCAATTCCATAACGACGCATCAATTTCAAAGGCTCAAAGATGAGCTCACATTTTCAACGCATAGTTTTATTCCGCTATCCTTAAATAATCGAATTATATATTCCCATTCATCATCCCAATAAATATCATGAAACACGAGGACTTCAGGCTTAATATTAGCCACTAATTCCCACAGTTGGTCAGATTCATAACCATTTGCTGGGTCAGGAACCGCATAATGAAAAGGAAATTTCTACATATCTGAGCGACCTCTGTTATTTGTCTTAACCATCCAGAATCGGTGTAAAGCGCAACTGCTCTTAAACCTGCTTTTTCAATCATTTGAAGAATGGATTCTACTGGGGCACATTTTGCGGCAATAATCATAGAAAAACTTATTAACACTTCTTATAATGACATGATGCTCTTTTCAAAACGTCATGTTCGCTTCAAATTCTTCTCTTGGTAATAACGGAGCCATGTCTTCTAGGGGTCTTCCAAATACAAGCTTTGGAAGTATTTGCTCCCCATGTTTCAATTTAACATCACAAAGAATTGGACCTTTATATTCCAAAACATTTTTAATTACTTTATTTAGCTCTTTATGATTTTTAATTTCTGCAGTTTCTATTTTATATGCTTTTGCTACTTTTTGAAAATCAGGAAAGCCTAATCCGCTATTTGGATCCGATGCTACATATTTTGAATTCATCCACGTATCTTGTGTTTGTTTTATAATTCCATATTCTCCATTATTAATGAGAAAAATTTTAATAGGGAGGCTATTATAAACAATTGTTTCTAATTCTTGAATATTCATCTGCATACCGCCATCTCCTATTACACAAATTACTTGCTTTTCTGGTGCTGCATATTGAGCTCCGATACTTGCAGGTAAAGCATACCCCATAGGAGAATGATTAAAAGCGCTGAACAACATTTGAGGAGTTCTAATCTTGTAAGCTTGCATAGTCCATGTTAGAGTTCCTCCTGCATCTGTAATTATTATGTCTCCCTCTTTAGTTTCTTTTGACAATTCATTTATGAATACATACGGGTTGGCTTTATCTTCTTGATTATAATATTCTGGGCAGCAAACAGGATATTTTTGTCTCCAATGATTTATTCTTTCTCTCCATTTAGTCAAATCTTTAGTTTTTATTTTGTGAGAATTCAATAACGGTAAAAACATTTTTAAGTCACAATGAATCTTTAAATCTATATCCATTCCATTATTTTTATTCAATTCTTCATTATCAATATTAATAACTATCTTTTTTGCCTTCGGTGCAAAACTTGCGGGATTGCTTCCCGTTTGATGAGTGTCTAATCTGGAACCGAAACTAATAATCAGATCTGAATTCTGAACAGCAAAATTTCCCGCTCTGTTTGAAGATATTCCAAAGTTACCAATAAGGTTTGGGGTATCGTCCAAGAACAAATCAATAGTCGACCACGTGGTCGCAAAAGGAATTCCAGATTTTTTTATGAAGGTATTTAACTCTTCTTCAGCGTGGCCGATTTTTACTCCACCACCAACGATAATCACCGGTCTCGCAGCCTCCTTAATCAAGCCAAGCATGTTATCTATCTTAGTTTCTAATCCATTAGGTTGCTTTTGTTTTTCTGGAGTAAAACGTTCTAATTTGTTTGGGTTAATATCGGCTCTCTGTAGGTCATCGGGTAAATCTAAAAAAACTGGTCCCGGGTTACCTTCAGTAGCCATGTAAAGTAACTTCTCTAATTCGTATCTAATTCGCTTGGGATCTTTCAATAATACGGCATATTTGGTTATAGGCTTTACAATCCCAACTACGTCCATTTCTTGAAAACCCATTTGTCTTATCTTTCGGTCTCCCTTTAAATGATGGGTTGGGGGCGCTCCAGAAATATAAAGGGTGGGAATGGCATCAAAATACGCACATGCAATACCCTGCATCAAGTTAATCATTCCTGGTCCACTTGTTGCTATTGCGACTCCAAGATTTTTAGTTACCCTAGAATAAGCTTCCGCGGCAATGGCTGCTCCTTGTTCATTTTCACACGGGATGTTTTTCAATCCTGGAGTTTTATCAATACTATCGAGTATATGGATAACACAACCTCCATTGCCTACAAATATATGTTTAGTCTGTTTTGCCAAGAATTCCGCTATATAATCAGAAAGTTTCATAATACCTACCCATTAAAAAGATATTGTGCATAGTTAAGACAATTCCTGTCAAGATAATTGCCTTGCCTCTAAAACTTTTCCCATCTCTTCAATAGCCTTCTTTATGTTTTCTATAGAATTTGCATAGCAGAGCCTCGCATAGCCTTGTGCATATTCTCCAAAAATAGTTCCTGGAGCAAGGGCAACTCCTGCTTGATTCAGCATAACATCAGCAAACTCGTCACTTGTTAATCCTGTTTTCGTTACATTTGGAAATACATAAAAAGCCCCCTTCGGTCTCAAACAAGTAATTCCCGGAAGACTATTTAAACCTTCTACCATAACATCTCTTCTTTCCCTGAATTCATCTACCATATTTATAATCGGTTCTTGGCTGCCTTTTAATGCTTCTATACCGGCTTTTTGAATAAAAGGAGAAACACAAGATGTCGTAGTTTCCAATAGTAATCCCATTTTATTGATTAGTTCGGCAGGTCCAGTTACAACTCCGAGTCTCCAGCCTGTCATTGCGTAAGATTTACTGAACCCATTTACAACTATCGTTCTTTCCTTACATTGGTCGAACTTACTTGGTGAATGATGAGATGTGTTAGCATCTCTATATAGCATCCGCGCATAAATTTCATCGCTGAGAAGATAAACATCGTATTCTTTTGCTATTTCATACATCCTTCTCACCTCATCTTCAGTCATGACAGCTCCGGTTGGATTACTCGGAGAATTCATGATTATCATTCTTGTTTTGTCTGTTATAGCTTTTTGAACATCATCGGGATTTAACCTAAATTCATTTCTTTCATAAAGGGGTACCCTGACTATTTTAATTCCTAGGAATTTTAATATAGAAAAATATGAGACAAAACCTGGGTCAGGAACAATTACCTCTTCTCTTGGATTAACAGCACAAGCAGCCGCGTAATAAATTTGGACATTGGCTCCTGGACAAACAAGAAGTTGGTCCAAATCCGGTTTGAATCCACGAGACCGTAATGTAACATCCGCCGCGGCTTTCTTAAATTCTAATAACCCGGAAGAAGGGGCATAATGAGTCTCGCCATTTTTTAATGATTCAATGGCAGCTTGAACTATATTTTTAGGTGTATCAAAATCTGGATCGCCTAACTCAAAATGGAGAATTTCTTTTCCTTGTCTCTCTAGCTCTCTTGCTACAGCAAGGATTTGGAACATCCTTTGTCCTTCTAATCTATGTGCTGCATCGGATAATTTTTTCATTTTATGCAAGGATTATATAAATATTAGAAATCTGTGTTAGTATCTTTGGAATATGATTAAAATTTTAAATAAAATTAACATGCATTGGCGAGTCACCAATAGGCTTTTCAAGCTTAATGAAGCCTTTTTTGTATTTATCTAAAGCCTCATTCACCTTATGTTGTACACACAAAGTACCGCACATAGTCTTAGCATTAAATTTAGATGATGCCAATTCATTCATTACTTCCCAATAGCGATCACTAAAAACAATTTCTTTAAAGGAAGTATCAACGAAATTCCCAATATGGTATCTCTTATACTTTTCATTAAACAAACATCCACATGGAGCGACCAAACCAGAACCTGAAATTTGCAGCAAGAAAGGTGGTCCATAACATTGCTCGTAATCGCGTTTCCCTTCAGATTCAATTTTTGACCATTTTACCTTTACTAAATAACTCTCGTCTGACATCGACTCAGCCTCTTTCAATATATCATAGATTTTACGATATCCTGTATAATTTACTCCAAGTGCCCCATGCTCATCGTCGCTACAATGCTTTATGACGAGGTAGTCTGGTCGCAGTTCCTTACCTAAATGGGTTAAAGGCATGATTTGATCAGCAAATTCAGGCATCAATACCATTTGCATTCCAATAGTTACAGTCAACTGTCTTTTTCTCTTTATATCAACAGCCTTCCTTATATTTTCCTTAACACGATAAAACCATTCTTCTGGAACCCCCATAATTTCTGAAAAACGTTTCGGTTCACCTGCAGACAGATTGAATCGTAAATATGTTAAACTCGGCAAAATTTCTTCTAGCACATCTTCTTTCAAGAGAAACCCATTAGTTCCCGATGCCATAGAGATTCCCCGATCATGTCCATACTTTATACTATCTACATACGCAGGAGACACAGAACTCTCCCCATCGCTTACGAAACTAACGGCTTTTACCCCTATTTCTGCACAATCATCAAGAAAGCGATACATTACTTCTTTTGTAATGCGTTTGCCAGTATTTTCCTGCAAAGCTGAGTAGCAAAAAACACATTTAAAGTTGCATGCACGCGTCAACGCCATATCAATTGTAATGGGTGCAAATCGCTCACCGCGTTTCCATGCTTCTAAGCGCTCTTGGTGCCATACAATTTTAGTTCCATCTAATATTAACTTTTCCGACTTTTCCATATTCATTCCAAACTAGACAATCACAATATTTAAATAAAATTTACACGCTCGGGAGGGTTTTTTAAATCCCAGAGATATCCGTTTATCTCATCCATCCCGCAGTCTACTCTACACTGGTTTATATCAAGTTCCCTCTCTACCCACTTAATAGACTGAAACCTTTTTTCACCCTCCCAAATTTCTTTAAATATATTTTTGTAAATGTTACCGTAAATAAAATATTCGTTGCTGAGATAAGCAACTAAATCCCCAAACAGTCCCACCAGCATCTATATAAGACCAGAAAGGAAGGGCAAGACACTGCCAGTAACTTCGTTGCCCTTCATCCCATTTTTTCATTGTATTTATAAATGTATGTATTTCTCATAAATTTTGCCTATAAATCCTCATTCGCGAGTTTCTTTGCTATTTCGATCAACTCATCTGAAAACCAATATCCGCTATTTCTCGGTTTATCACTAAGTTTTATTACATCTGCCAACCATCCCTTTTCTTTTGCCATAAGTAAAATACCAATCGTTCCTGTAATAGATATATTTAATCTGCTGGCAGCTTCCCTACCCGCTTTATCATCGATCAATAAAAGTACATTTTCTCTCATATAAGAGGCAAGTTTAATCGCCTGTCTTTCGCCTTCCTCAAGGTTAGCTATAGCAAGCTCAGTTGCATTATCTGAATGATTAGGTTCCATTACTCTGACAAAATCATTCAAGGCCGACTCTATTTCTTCCCACTTGGTTCCTGATTTTCCTAAAAGTTCCCGGTAGACTACGGGAGGAATCAGTATTTCAGAGAACATTGTTTTCAAAACAGAAAGGCAACTAATTTTGGGAAGAGCAATAACAGGTCCCGCATTTGAGGTTACTTTCATCTAATCGATACATTCTTTTAGAGTATTTAAATCTTTTTTGACTTCTTCCTCAAGCTCCTCCGGAGGATAATTAAAGATACTTTATACGATATCTGCTACAGGTTCTCAAAGAATTGAATACGTGACATTCCTGCAAGCTCAGCAGCCTTACCCGATGATATCTTTCCAAGTTCAAACATCTTCAAAGCAGCCATCAGGCGTATATGATCTTCCATTTCATCCTTTGTCATGTGAACCGCATGTTCCAAACCCACTGGATATTTTATCTTAAGTTCTTCTGTCTTCATAATACACCTCTTACCTGTTTAAATACTTTATGTGCAATTTATCTTCACAAATGAGTCAAGTTTTTACCTATAACAACAGAAATCACAGATTGCGCAGATTACACAGATTTTGTATTACCTAGCCCGACCTTCGCAATTCGAGGGTAGATAAGCCGCTAAGCCAGTAAATTCAAGGGGTCATAAAAAAAGTCGGCACTACAAGCCGTTTTGGGAAATCAACCCCTTAAAATCAATGTTTACAAGGAGATACATACCAAAAAATAGCAATTTCTGGAGTCGAATTGCGAAAGTCGGGCTAGAGCTGCGTAGCCGCATCCACAGAACCCCTCAGTGTCCCCCCTTCGCAAGCTTACAGTTGGACAAATTTTTTGCTGGACAAATCATCCATAATCAGATTGAGGTATACCCATAGTGAGGGAAACACCTATCAAAATATCAGCAAGCCTTCGTATTCCCCGCCACATTACTTCCACGCCAGGTTCTCTACCTTTGCCCTTTATAAATCCACCAAGCGTTGCAATAACAAGAATTGCATCACACAAAGACAAACTCTTACCCTTATTTGCAGCATATTCTCCACGGTATTTGATCAGCTTTAACACTTCTATTTCCTGCTCACTAAAAAGCAAATCACTTGCAACCTCCGGTGTCTCTCTGCCTAGCATGGTTAAATACATTAACCGCCATGCCGTTATCATATCAAGGGTTAAGCACCTCTCCAGCCTATCCAGACTCCCCAGCCTCCTGTCCTCACTCCTGCGACCACTCTTTAATATCTTGTGAAACACCTCTATCCGAAATCGTACCGTATACCACTGCACCTTTTCACACGCCTGCTCAAAGTCTCTGACTTCTCTATTTGTTAACAATTTCCAGTCAAGCCCCTCCCCTCCTCCTGGTGGTGATACCTCTTTCGCTCGTATTGCCCACAGCCTTACCACCTCTTTCTCTTTCTTGGGATTCCTTATCCTTACTTCCCGAAACCGTATCTCTAACTCTGCCTCTCTTTCTCTCTTGTCTTTCCCTTTCACAAACACCTTCATCTTTCCACCAGGTACCTCTCTGTCCACGACTTCCCATACCTTGGTATCCTCACACACCCTCCGATTGTGAAAAGAGCGCACTAAAAAGGAAACCGACTGTTGGCTTGCCCGTTCAAATAATTCGTAGATATCCGCTTCCCTGTCACCCACACTCACCCATTGCACTCCGGATACCTCTTTCATGGCTCCGGCTGTCGCTTGCAGACTCCTTAACCACTTATAACTCTCCTTCTCCTCTATCGGCTTTTGCTTTCTCTTTGCCTTTTTCCCGTGTTCCTCAGGGTCTCTTGCCCATGTCTGCGCATCTAATACCCCCAAAGGTATCCCTGTCGTACTAAAAACAACCGTATCATGCAGAAAATATCCGTCCTCCCCTTGCCCTGTTGACAAACACCCAAGCCCCTCAGTCGCTTCATGGTGAGACAAATTCATGCTTGTCGTGTCATTTACCGAAAGAACCACTTCATGTTCTTCGGCCCTCTTCAGTGTCTGCTTTATATGCGAATGTAATATATCTGACGGCTTCACCCGCTCATCCCTAAAAAACCTGTATGCCCCCTTCAACTTCGCCCCCGTATCACATGCCATGGGTATCGATGATGCCGGCCTGGCAAAAAAATCCCGCACAATACTCATCACCCGTTTTTTCTTCGCACGGTTGGGAAGTCTTACATCCTGAAATTCTTCCTCCACCCAGTCCTCTCCTTCTCTCTCTTCCCTTCCTCCATCCAATATCCCCTCTTCTAACTCATAGGCAAACACATATTTCCTGGAAAGTTTGTTCTGATGATATCGGTCGTTCCGCCCGCGCCCTTGTGTCTCCCCCAAATACTCCCAATTCGACGCCTTATAGCATGTCCCCTCATAACGCTCCTTCTCCACATAGGTCTCCACCAGTACGGGCGTTGTCTTATACGCTTCTTCCCAATCCCCAAGCAGCCTCTTGAGTGCCTTTGACATCACATGGGATGCCAGGTTTTTCACCCGCAACCACGGAACTAGCAAAAATCGACTGTTGCTTACTACTTTCCTTAAACCACTCTTCCTCGCCTCTTCATCCCATCCCAATCGCTCATCACGTACCTTTACTCGCCATGCCGATGATGAAAACGACATCGCTCCTATCCACCCTACCTCAGAACTCATCACCAAATATTTTATCTGCTGACCATACAACTTTGCTGAATGCAAATAATGATACTCTTCCAGCATCTCTTTCCAAATACTGTAGTTGGCATCATTTTTCCCTCTTACCAATACTATCCCGATCTCTCCCAATTCCCACAGCTCGTATTCCTGGTATCTCCTTTCTCCCCTACTTCCTCCCCCATCTCCATATTCCTCGCTTTGGCTTACTTTTGGCATCATGCACCTTAGTATGCCATTAGTACTTCATTTTGTCCAGCAAAAAATTTGTCCAACTGTAAGCTTCGCAAGGGGGACACTGAGGGGTGTTAAAAAAACTTACAAAAAAAGAAGTTTTTACAAAGTAACACTATAATTCCACAGATTAACAGATTATTGGTATCTTTTATCTGGATAATCGTAAAATCTATATCCCATTGCAGAATTTATGTTAAATAAAATTAACATGGCCCGAAGGGTTTTTTAATTCCCAGAGATACCTATTTATTTCGTCCATCCTGCAATTTACCCGACACTGGTTTGTATCGAGTGCTTCCTCTGTCCAGCGAATAGATTTAAGCCTTTTTTCACTTTCCCAAATTTCCTTAAATGTATTTTTGTAAATGTTACCATAAATAAAATGTTCGTCGCTGAGATAAGCACTACATCCCCAAACAGTCCCACCAGCATCTATATAAGACCAGAAAGGAAGGGCAAGGCACTGCCTGTAACTTCGTTGCCCTTCATCCCATTTTTTCATTGTGTTAATACGGAATATTACGCTGAAGTTGTTATTATTAAAAGTACTTAACTTATCAGCTAAATGAAGATAATCACTATATTTTATACCTCTATACTTGGTCGTTCTGCTTAATGGATGCTGTGAATACGGTTTTATAACCAAATAATCCATACCTATATCTTTAGCCTGTTGCGCCAAAAGCTCTGCCTCATGCCAATTTTCGGGGAGGAGTATAAGCTGCATGCCTAATGTACAATTATATCCTTTATCTCGCTTTTCTTCAACAGCATAAGACATATTTTCTATTACCCTGCCAAAGTTATCAGGATTTGTTTTATGAATCTTAGCATAGGTCTCTTTCGTTGCCCCATTTATACTTACTTTTATCCAGGCAATATTTTCAAGAGTCCCCTCAATAATATCTTTTTTAAAAAGAACCCCATTCGTTGTTATGGCAACATCAATACCTACATCTCTTGTATGGTTAATTATCTCTCCAATATCTTTATGCAGAAGTGGTTCACCTTCTCCGGCATACATAATGCTTTTTAAACCGAGTGATGCCATTTCAGATAGCCTTTCCTTAAGCACTTCTTTATCCAAAAACCGTGATTGGTATTCCATAAAATCCAAAGCACAATAAGTGCATCGGTGGTTACAAGTCCCTGACGGAGATATTTCAGCATAAATTGGATAAACATTTTTACCTTCTAACCAATCATTTACCCTATGCACATGATAAATTAATTTGTGGCTGTCTATTCTATATTTATCCATTATTGTTGTAAACTCTCTCATAAAACTCAATTAGCCGACCGATATGTTTTTCCATCGAAAGCTCTTCTCTGGCTCGTCTGACATTGGTTTTTAATTTTTCATAGTCGTGCTGCTTAATTATATCAAATAAATTATCTAAATCCTTCTGACTCACTACAATACCACATTCATATTTTCTTACAAGAGCGGAAATATTACCATGTTCTTCGCTCACAATAACAGGTAGGCCTGCAGATAAATAAGTAAAAAACTTACTCGGCATTGATGTATTCCAATGAAATGTATTCAATTTCATTCCATCAAATATACTCATCATTGTAGCAAAATCATATCTTGAAAATTCTTTTATCGCTTTGTCCTGTGGCATCCCTTGTTCAAAGGTAAATTTAGGTGTTTCGGCAGCTAATTGAATATAATCCTGATATAATTTCTTGATCTGGAAGGGAGAAAAGTGGGGAGAGGGATACATGTGAAAGCAGAGTCCTTGATTAATTAATTTTTTGGCAAGAGCAATAAATTGATTATCTCCAAATAGTTCCCTTGGTTTATCAGAAGAAGTAATGATACCACCATATACAAGATGGATATTACCGTCTTTACGTGAGTATTTTTCTTCCTCACTTAAGAATTCATCACATACATAAGTGGGGAATTCAAGTAAGGGAATTGTTGATTCGTGGCGAAGACGTAGTTTATCTCCTGCTACAAATGTATTCATCGTAAGAATAATTCCATCTGCCCTTTTAAAAAGAAATTCTTCTGAAAAATAGTCTAAATGGGCATCATTGGATATTCCCCATAATTTTTCACGGTTTTCCTCCGGTAATTCGGTCAAAGAAGGAATATCATTAAACCCAATAATCATGCTCGTTCTATCAAGACACTTTGCTATAACACCTAAAAAGTAATGATGAAGCGATCCCTGAATATGGACAATATAAGGTTTTGATGTTACAAGTATATGTGCAACATCATAATATGAATTATATACATAGACCGTATCAAAATGCTGTTTAAAAAAACCTATAAGCCAGGGATTCTCTGTAAGAAGGACAGTCTCAAATTTCCCTGTTTTCCTCAAATAAATACTTATTCCAGCAAGATTAAACGTCGGTAATCCAGTGACAAAAATGATCTTCTTTTTACTCGAAGGAATATTAATTCTATTAACAAGCTCTTTGCTTGAAAGGCTTTTTAAATACTCTTTTATTCCCATCGCAAGAATTTTTCTCAGTAATTGCCTTAGGGTTTTTTTAAATCTTAGATATTTGTTAAATTCTATTTTTTCTAGTAAGAGATCAAATATATGAGGGTCTGTTTTAAGTACATTTGATAACCTATTTTTAATTTCTTTTTCAGCAAAAAAACTTTTCAGCATATAGCTTTTAATCTTTCGGAAATTCGAATTTTTTATGTGTCAAATAGCTCATTGATAATATTTTTTTGAATCTTTGAAGTATCTCAAAACATTTATATTCTATAGGAAACTTCCAGAAATCCATTCGCTCTCGTAGCCGGAACAAAACACTTATAAAATTTAACACTAATCCTTTTATAAAAAAACTACTAGTTTTATCTATAAGCCACCACCTGAATTTAATTGTAGAAAGTATGCTCGTAACATATCGTATTATTACTATGGTCTTATTGTCCCTTTTAATCCATGGGAGTTTATCTAGGTCTAAATAACCAGATACCTGTAGCTTTTCTGATGTCCATTCCCTAATGCCTCTAGGAGCAACAAAACCGAGTTTAACGCATTCATTATAGAGATCTCCCCCTGGAATAGGTCTATAAAGCTGTGGTGATTGGGTGCCAACATAAAGACCTACCTTTCTGAGTTCTTGACGAAGCTGATAGTTTTTAGCATATCATCTGATGTTTCATACGGAAGTCCGATCATAAAAGAAAACTCACTTACTATACGATGTTTATTGAGTATCCTCGCTGCATTTTCTATCTGCTCAACAGTAATTCCCTTTTTTAGAAAATCTAATACTCTTTGAGACCCAGATTCAGCACCAATCCCCATCATAACACACCCTAAGGCAGATGCCCTTGCAATGACGTCATTTGTTAAATAATTTGGATTAAAATAATTAGCCCTGGCGCCTACAAACCATGAAAATTTAAACTTCCTTTCTTCTATACCACCCAGGAATTTAAAAAAACGGTTTTTATCTACGAGAAAATTTTCATCTATAAAATCTATAAAATCAACCTTATATTTACCCAATAGTAACACTTTAGTTCTTTGAAAAATTAACAAGCGATTTTATAGGCCAACCCAGAAGGCGTTTTTACCGTAAGAGCGTTAAAACGCAAAAAAACGCTGGC
>JABWAQ010000154.1 GCA_013360945.1 Candidatus Brocadia sp. | reverse complement strand
AAACTTCTTCGTAGTAAAGGAGGTGAAGCGTTGCGATTGGTCATTTGAACCCGTTTCTTCTTATACGAAGGAACGGGTTTTTTTATTTCAATAAAAGTGAGTTTTAAAATTGATGAGGCCACTGACCTTATCCGTATCCATCAGTAGTTAAGCTTATTTAATGGTAGTTCGAATACAAGGGAATCCCATAAAAAGGAGCTGCCCCCGCAACTGTAGCCGGTGACGAAATCTGCAAACGTGCCACTGGAAAGCCGTTTAAACGGTTTAAACTGATTAAACGGCTTTCTGGGAAGGCGCAGAAAGTAGGAAGACCCGGAAGCCAGGATACCTATTTAAACCGATTTTGTTGGTTCTTACTTTCGAGGGGAAAGGATAGATGCAAATGAAGTATTTCTTCATTTTGTTGGTAATTACTTTAGCGCTTAATTTTTATTGTAAAATCTCATCGACTGGAGAAATAGCAGCACATGCTCCATCGAAACCTCTTTTGAAAGAAAAGGAAGCAGAGCACAGCGAGGAAATGTTAAAACAGTCAGCAGGGCAGGATGTAACTGGAGAGCAAGTTGAAGCTAGTTCTTCGACAGCAAATGTAGCAGATGTAAATTCTTTCAATCAATCAGAAGAAAGTGGTAATAATACAAGTGATTCACCGGAGACCATTCAAGATTCCACGAATGCAACGTCTTCCTCAACCGATGTGCTTCTTTTGCCGGAAGTGTTAGTTTACGGCCATGCGGACAGTTTGCTCGGTATCGCAGGCGCAGCATCTCAGGGTACGGTGGATAAAGACGAGTTGGAATGGCGCACCTTATCGCGCCCCGGTGAAGTGCTGGAGACGGTTCCCGGCGTTATCGTCACCCAGCACAGTGGTGCTGGTAAAGCGAATCAGTTCTTTCTGCGCGGATTTAATCTTGACCACGGAACAGACTTTGCCACATCGGTCAACGGCGTTCCGGTAAATCTGCCCACTCATGGGCATGGTCAGGGCTATACTGATTTGAATTTCATGATCCCTGAACTGATCGAGCGTGTGGATTTCCGAAAAGGGGTTTACTTTGCCGACCTTGGCGATTTTTCCTCCGCAGGCGCAGCCGATATTCAATATGTCAGTTTTCTTCCACAAAGTATAGCGCAGGTGGAGAGCGGCAGCTTCGGATATGCGCGAGGCCTGTATGCCTCATCACATCCTGTTGGAAGTGGAAATATCCTTTATGCCGTTGAATTATTCCATAATGACGGCCCCTGGACCGAGCCGGACGATTACAAGAGGATAAATGGTGTATTGAGCTACAGTCAGGGCACACCAGAGTGGGGTTATAGCATAACATCTATGTCGTATGCCGGGGACTGGAACGCGACCGACCAAATTGCCCAGCGTGCCCTGGATGTGGTTCCTGGCTTTGACCGTTTCGATTCTCTGGGTTCAAACGACGGCGGCGACTCGCAGCGTCACAGTCTTTCCGCTGAGTGGCATCGTGCCGATGCAGACTCTTCCACCAAGGTACTGCTCTATGGATTTTACTATGATCTTAATTTGTTTTCCAATTTCACGTATTTTCTTGACAGTCCCCAGGGTGACCAGTTTGAGCAACTAGATAGGCGGTGGGTCGGCGGGACAAAGGCCAGCCAAACCTGGTACAGCGAAGTGTTTAGCCACGATATGGAAAACACCGTTGGCCTGCAAATACGCAGTGATTCGGTTACAAACGGCTTGTTTCAAACTGTAGACCGACGACGTACAGATAAAGTTGATTATGATGGTAATACGATCTCACACACAACCCGTGAGGATGATGTGTGGGAGGTGAGTGTTTCCCCCTATGTCGAGAATAAGGTTCAATGGGCGGACAAATTCCGTACGGTTTTTGGATTGCGAATGGATTATTACTCCTTCGATGTGGATAGTGATTTGTCTGCCAACTCCGGCACACGAGATGATGCCATCGTCAGTCCCAAAGGGTCGCTTATCTTTGGTCCGTGGGCCAAAACGGAGTACTACCTGAGCGGTGGCTTCGGTTTCCACAGCAATTCTGGTCGTGGTGTGACACAACATGTTGATCCAAAGACAGGAGATCCTGTGGAACCAGCAGATCCGTTGGTGCGTACAAAAGGGGCGGAAATCGGTGTACGCACGACCATTGTTAAGGGATTGCAAAGCACGTTGGCGTTGTGGTTGCTGGACATAGATTCGGAGCTAATCTTTTCCGGAGATGCTGGTAGCACCGAAGCCAGCGCTCCGACCAGGCGTTATGGTGTTGAGTGGACAAATTATTACACACCTACCAAATGGCTCTCCCTGGATGCCGACTTCTCGCTCTCACATGCTGAGTTTCGTGAAACTGTCGAAGGTGAAGGAGTGCAGGGCAGATACGTCCCTGGTGCAATTGACAGTGTTATATCTACAGGAATTGCGTTCCATCAACCAGGCGAGCGTGGCCTTTTCAGTGAACTACGGTTACGTTATTTCGGTCCTCGTCCCCTTACGGAAGACAATAGTATCCGCTCCGGCTCCACTAGTATGCTGAGTGCGAAAGTGGGCTACAACTTCAACAAAAATTGGACTCTTAGTGTCGAGGGTTTCAATCTCCTCGACAACAGGGATCATGAGATTGATTATTATTATCCATCGCGTTTGAAAGAGGAGGATGCTCCACAGAATGACATTCACTTTAAATCGGTTGAACCCATTGCGGTTCGTGCCGCGCTGACTTTCCGGTTCTAATTTTCAAAAGGAGTAAAAAATGTTTCATTTATTTTTAAGAGGAGGGCCTGTCATGTGGCCTATCCTCGTTGCGTCTTTGGCAGCCCTGACCGTAATTATAGAGCGGATTGCATTTCTTATCCGTGAAAAAAGATCAAGGTATCCGAAAACGGTAGGAAAAATATTTTCTGAAGTTGAGAAAGGAAAAATTGAAGCAGCGATACAAGCAGGAGAAGGATGCAAAGATTTTGTTGCCGTTACTCTTGTTTACGGTCTTCGCCACCGTCACAAAGCATTCTCAAACGCTCTTTTGCAGGCTGCAAATAAGGAACTTAAGCGTTTTAACCGGGGGCTTCCGGTGCTAGATACCATTATTACCCTTGCGCCGCTTCTGGGTCTTTTTGGTACAGTGATCGGCATGATACAAGCCTTTGGCCTTTTGGGTGGCAGTGAACTTGAGGCTCCTACGGTCATCACGGGCGGTATTGCCGAGGCCTTAATTGCCACCGCATACGGCCTAATCACCGCCATTATTGCGCTTATTCCTTTTAACTATCTCAATGCACGCCTTGAAGAAGCCAGGCATGAAATTGAGGATGCCACCACGCATCTCGAACTTTTGTTATTAAAGCAGGACAAAAGCTTATGAAGATACCACTACCAACAACCAGGCGGAAGGCAAGGATAGAGATTATTCCGCTTATTGATGTTATATTTTTTCTTTTGGCGACTTTTGTAATGGTTTCTCTTTCAATGGTCAAGAATCAGGGCATTAGTGTGAATTTGCCTTCCGCTGCTACGGGCACCTCCCAGGAGCGAGAAATGGCAGTAACCATTACCGTTGCCAAGTCAGGAGATATATACCTGAATCAAGAGAAACTGGCTCCAGGACTTTTACCCCAGCGCTTGAAACAATTAAAGACAGAAAACCCAGACATGAGGGTTTTTATTAATGGGGACAAGGAAGCCTATTTTGGTAATGCAGTTCAAATACTTGACGAGGTAAGGTCTTCAGGAATCACGAAAGTTGCCATTCAGACAAAGCAGGGAGACCCTTTGTAAAATGACAATAGATAGATTCGATAACTACCACTACCGCAAGATTAAACCCGGCAACCATGGCATGATTAAAGGATTTATACTTGCATTATCCATTCATGGTGTTTTGTTTTTTATTGGCGGAAAGTATTTTACTAGGCCTGTTCAGTACAGCGTTCAATCTGACACTGTGAGCATAGACGTTGATCTGGTTACTGCCGTGTCACAATCAGATACTGAGTCAGTTCAACCCATTACATCTGCGGCGGAAAAGCAACAGGAACTTATTAAGACTGTGCTGCATGAAGAACCAGTGATACCGGTCCAACCAGAGGTAGATACGGTTAAACCTATTACGCCTACAACGGAAGAACAACAGGAATCCGTTAAGATTATACCGCAGGAAGAACAAGTAACACTGCCCCAACCAAACGTAGATGCAGCTCAATCCATTACGTCTGCAACAGAAAAACAGCAAGAAACAGCTAAGACTATGCCGCGTCCTTCTCAAGGAACGATCAGAACGAAAAGCAAACCCGGTTATTTCCAGAATCGACCTCCAGAATACCCACAGCTTGCAAAACAAATGCGTCAGGAAGGACTCGTGATACTCAGGGTTGAGGTAGACCAAAAAGGTATGCCGGTTAAGGTTGAAGTTGAACAGAGTAGTGGCTATCAACTGCTTGATCAGGCGGCTTTAAAGGCAGTGAGGCATTGGAGATTCCAACCTGAACGGATAGGAAACTCACCTGTTAAATCCATGGTGGCAATCCCTGTCAGATTTCGCCTGGAAGAATCAGGAAGAAGATCTAACTGATAGACTATCCTTGAATATAAGGGGATATACTATGTAACTGTGTAGCTCAATATTAAACAATAGACAGAGATTACGATGGTTAGGAAAATGACAATGGTCAGATAGAGATTGTTACGAAAAAGGGAAAGCAGGTAAAGGTTGAAAAAGTTACCGATAAGAGTGTACAGGGAGAAGGCACCCGCCTGGGGATAACATACAGATTAAAAGATGGAAAGGTAATCTATTGCATTAAATTAGGTTGGGTTTTAAAAGGCAAAACCCAACGAATTTCCTTTTTTATCCACCCCTAAATCCTATATGCATCAAGCTAAGAATAGTGTTCCATAAAAGAAGGAAGTATCCCCCTGGAAAAAGAGCAATGTGTATCTATGTTCCCCTCTAATCCCCCCTAACCCCCCTTTAAAAAACTTGTCCTTACCCACATCTTTAAATACCACAAAGAACACGAAGTACACGAAGAATAAGAGAGTTCTAAATCTCAATAAATTCTTTTTATGATCGAT
>JABWAQ010000058.1 GCA_013360945.1 Candidatus Brocadia sp. | reverse complement strand
TCCCGCCATCCGGCGATGTCGTTACAAAAAACGGCGATGGCATATCCGTCTTCACATGCGTGCCCTGGATATACCCGGCGCCCGCTACACCTCCATACGCCATCACCGACCCCAATACCACCGCTCCTAACCATCCTCTTCCTTTCATCGCTCTTCCTTCCCTCCTAATCAGTTAACCAGACAACTTCAATGATATAAAAGCACAACTATCTACTAACATGCGGACAAGTACCGGATTTTGTACAAATAATCTCTAAAGCCACACCACACGTCTCACAATCGCCGGCTTTTTCAATTTGCGGTGCATACCTTCCTTTCATAGTGGTAAAACCTTTACCTGCTTCCGGGTTTTCTTTGCCACATTTAGGACATTTAAATAATACCCTGGCCCAAACCTTTTTACTTGTAATATCGTCTCCACATTCATCACAAGCACCTGGGGCTGGCAGGCAAACGCCGTATTTTTTGCAATTGGTGTTTACACAACTATATGCAATCTTTTGGCATGCCCAACAAGTAGGCAAATCAGTGTGTGTCTTGTCACCTGCAGCACGATGTTTTGCAAAATCCCAGATATATCCTATTTCAGAACATTCATTAAACTCCCTAACCTCTTTGCAGGCATCACACCAGTACGCCTCTAAAATTTGCCTTTTATCACAAGGTTTATCCCAAACAGCAAAGACAGATTGGGCTGTTAAAACAAACATGCTAAAAATACTGACAGATAGAAAAATGGCCCTTTTCATGACTTTATTCACCCCCTTTCATAAAATAAATTTGAATACTTCAAGGATACACTCACGACTAAAGCGACATTAGCATAACACATACCAAACATTGCTAATAGAAATTAATTTATCATAAGACTAGTGTACAGCAGATATTATGAAAGTTCTTCACGAGATTTGATTTTAATCTGTTATTCAGATTGTGGTCGTAATCTGCCAGTGTTTCAGAATTGCCTTAAATTTAACATGTATTGACATTAAAAACTATCTGTAGAATTAACTAAGTACCAACGAAGCTGATACAAATCGTCAATAATTTACCAATCCATATTTTTGTAATCTATATCGAAAGGTACCTCTTGTTAATCCTAGTAATTTGGCGGCCTTTGTCTTATTGTTTTTGCTTTTCTCAAGCGCTTGAGTAACCAGTTGCTTTTCCAGAGCATCCAGTGATAGACCATGGGGAGGAATATCAAATGAAATGGATTTATCTGAAGTTTGCGACTTCTCTTTTTCAGCCAGAAGTGAACCTTTAACTATCGATATTGGCAAATGCTCAGGTGTAATCACATTACTTTTACAGAGAATTACTGCACGCTCGATAACATTTTGCAGTTCTCTTATATTGCCTTCCCATTTATGCATCATAAGCAATTTTTCTACTTCTTTACTCAAAGAGATTGGAGACTTACCCATTTTTGCCGAAAAACGTTTTAAGAAGTGTTTGCTTAAGGGAACAATGTCTTCTCTTCTTTCACTTAACGGCGTCAATGTGATAGGAAAGACACTTATTCGATAATATAAATCTTCTCTAAACTTTCCTTGTTTTATCAAATCCTCGAGATTTTTGTTGGTAGCGCAGATAATTCTAACATCAACCTTAATCGTTTCTGTTCCCCCAAGACGTTCTAGTTCCTTAGATTCAATCACGCGGAGCACCTTTGCTTGGATCGATGTACTCATTTCAGATATTTCGTCCATAAAAAAGGTGCCACCAGCTGCTAGTTCAAAACGTCCCTTTTTTGTTTTTTCTGCGTTAGTAAAGGCACCTCTTTCATAACCAAACAATTCACTCTCTAATAAATTTTCTGGAATTGCTGCACAGTTTAGTACAATAAGGGGACCACATGCCCGGTTGCTGTTATAGTGAATGGCGCGTGCAATCAATTCTTTCCCGGTACCGCTCTCACCGGATATCAACACGGTAGAATCGGTCTTTGACACCTCTCCAACCAACCTTAATGCCTCAATTACCTGCGGTGAATTGCCTATAATATTCCCAAAATCATACTGAGATTCGAGTTCCTGACGCAAATATTTGTTCTCGATGGTCAAAGAGCTCATTTTCAAAGCCCTCCTTACAGCTAATTTAAGAATATCTTTTTCAAAAGGTGCGGTTAGATAATCAAAAACCCCTTCTTTCATAGCGTCTATGGCAGACACTACGGAGCCATAAGCGGTAAGCACGATAATGGGAAGGTCAGAGGCCTTACTTTTAATTGCTTTCAGAAATTCAAGCCTTCCCATTTCCTGTACTTTTAAATCCGTAATAAGAAGATGGAAACGCTCTTTGTCTAAATAATCCAAAGTTGTCTCAGAGTTACTTGCAGTGACAACCCTGACGTCATTCATTTCTTCAAACACCATAGCAAGCACTCTTCGCATGCGTTCTTCATCGTCTGCGATTAAAACTCTGTAAGCCATTTCAAACCTTCACAAAAGCATCACCGGTAGTTTCAGAAATTCACACAGACTTGACCATTCTAATCTGTTTACCGTAGAATCTATCAATGGGCGAAAATCAAATGGCCCAGACGATAAGAGCGGAAAACATAAAACCAACCATAATTAAACCGGTAATCAAGAGAGGAACGGCAAACAGTCTGGTTAGAAAACTCACAAAAAGAGAGGGAGGAGCAACTTTATATTCTTCCAATTGTCGTTGATTTTCAAGTCTTTTGAATTGATTTAAGCGCTCATGTTTAAATTCTTCTTCTGTGATATTCCCTGTAAAAATTGCCTCATCAACCGGCATCTTTTCCGGAAGCAAATGGGTGTGGAAAAAGTGAATGGTAAAGATAAAACCAGCCGCAAGAATTGCCTCGTATCTGTGAATAATCAAAGCAATGCCAGGAAGGTCAATAATGCTAGCAACTGAAACAGGAACTATTTTTGTGAATTGCACAGGAAACCAAAGAATCAGCCCGGTGATAGCCATAACCAGGGTACCCCACATGAGTGATAAATATTCAAACTTCTCCCAATATATCCATCGATCAAAATCCGGGCGTTTTCCGATGCCCAGGAACCATTTTAAATCACCGATTATATCGAATATGTCCCTGGGCTGAATAAGCAATGAATTTGGTCCCCAGAAAAATCCCTTTTTCTTCTGCACCGATATGCTAACAAAGAGAAATAGAAAATGAATAAATGCAGCAAAAAAAGTCATTAAGGCACAAATACGATGGATAAAACCGGCAGTTGGGTATCCTCCAAACAACTCGTACAACCATCTCGCCCAATCATAACCCCTAAAAGCCAATGGCATACCAGTTAAGACGAGGCCAAAGAAACTGATAATGATTATAAAATGACAAAATCTATGAAAAAAACTAAATCTTAAATAGTTAGTGGTGCTCCTCATCTGCCTGCCCCTTTCTCTTATGCTCGTCTCGCGCTGTCGCAAACCAAGTCAGCAATGAATGGAGTCCGAAAGACGAAAATGTAAATCCCAGTATTCCAATATATAGTACAAACACGATACATAATATTGTTTGTGGGTTTTTAAGAACTTTTTTAAGATTTTCCGGATCATTACGCGCATTTTTTAATGCAGCGAGCATAGTTTTATAATATTTAATGTTCTTTATCTGCGGATGCTCAATATGCTTTACAAAACTAGGGTTCGCATCAGCATGGCACTTCCCACACGTTTCTAATATTTTATCTTTACCAACCTTGGATTCTGGGTCGGTTGAGTTTAATATCTTATGCTTGCCATGACAATCAAAACATACAGGCACATCTGTTGTTGTGCACCCAAGCGCTGCAACTTGACCATGTGCATTATTTTTATAGCTGTCAAGATAATCCTGGTGACACGAACCGCAAGATTCAATCGTTAATTTTCTGTGAAGTGGATCTGTACCTTTAGGCACATCTCGAGGGGATTCCTCTCCAGTCGGAGTATAGTGATACGTCAAACCGGCATGACAATCTTTACATGTTGGCACATCCTTGTTATTCTCTTTCATCAATTTTACATGACTGCTTTGCAGGTACTCATCGGCAGGATCATCGTGGCAAAATGTTATGCAGTCAACCGGTTTCAAATTCGGTTTGTGACCCTCCGATAAGTCAACACCGTCAAGGTCCTGATGACAATCAATACAGAAAAAATCTTCTCCGCCATGTGCCGATGCTTTAAAAGTCGTTTCATCAATTAACATAGAAACCACTTTAATTTCACCTGTAACGGGATCTATTTCTGCCTTTTCTGTGACCTTTAATTTTTCCAACTTTGTATGGCATTCAATGCAAGGCCCATTATCGCCTGCAATACTTACTGCAGGCGATAGGCCGATAATAGCCGCGCTTACCACTAAAAATGCGGGCAATCTGAACTTTTTTAAGCCTGATACAATTTCTGATATCAGGCTTTTTTCTGTCTTGTAACCCATTGATGGAATCCTCCTCAGCTATATAACTCTTAAGCCTAAAGAGTTATTCCTTTTTTTTCTTTGGTTTTAACGGCGAATTAAGAATTTCATCTTTTGGCAATAAAGCTGCCCATTTCTTCTTGTCTTCAGGCGACATCTTTTTTATAACATCATCAATTTCATCATTGTCACGATGGTCATCTTTCTTGAAATAATCCTTGTAGTCCATAATTTTGTCTGTTTTTGGACATTTATTCTTATCATCTTTACTTTCCCAATGGCAGATCAAGCACTGCTCCTTGACAGTAGCGGGTTCATTGATACCAGCCACAATTAATCCCGCATCAAATTGTACTTTTCTAGCCTCAAGCGGATCCTTTTTCAATAGTTCCTTGAATGCATCCTTACCCTTACCCTGATAATTTTCTTTTACCTTTTTATATTCTGATCCCGCCCCATGACAGGCCTCGCATTGTACATTAGGCAAATACTTTTTTCCTGCTTCAGCAATTTTCTCACCATATGCAGTCGCATGACATTTTAAACAATCCGGATTCTCAGCATCGGATGTCCCCTTTAACCTTTTCTCCCAAGTATTGGAATGCAATCTTTCTTTATATTCCTCTCCTTCAAAACAGCCTTTTCCCATATGGCACTTACAGCCACTATTGCCAACATATTCTGCACCGAGGGATATATTTGATAGCGAAAGATTAAGTGAAAGCACTGAAACTACAATACCACCTAAAACAAAGAACACTTTCCTGCCACCGAACATTTACAATCTCCTTTCCCGTATCAAGAAAATAAATAATAAAACAAACGACGACAACCTCTACAATTTCACTCTTCTGTATTTAATTAGTTCGAACAGTAAACTTCCTCATCACACCATAATACAGCAAAGCCGCAACCAAAAAAGCTTAACCACAAAGAACGCAAATTTTTGCACAAAGATCACAAAAAAATCTTACAGAAAAAAGAAGTTTTTATGAAGTAAGACAATATGGCCGTCAGCATTGTTATTTGCGTAATATATTAAGAAACCGCTGACAACTGAAGCCAAATAACTGTATTTAGAAATCTCCTTCAAAATCAAACTGTATGAGTTAAGGCTAATCTGACCGTATGATATGTGAAAACATAATGCAGTACATAATTAAGATTTTATAACTTAGCATGCTTTTTAAATAGTGTCAAGAAAAAATTCATATACGAAAAAATTCATTTGCCAACAAATTTAATGCTGGTTTTTTGATAACAGATTTTCTACAAAATTAGTATTTATATTTCCGCTTGCGAATTGAGGGTGTGCAACGAGTTCTAAATTTAACGGGATGGTCGTTTTAATTCCTTCAATTACATATTCACTTAAGGCCCTTTTCATACAAGCAATTGCTTCTTCCCGTGTCTTTTGATGGACAATCAATTTAGAAATCAGAGAATCATAATATGGCGGTATCTCATAGCCGGCATGCACATGAGAATCGACCCTTACTCCCCGACCTCCCGGCGGATTATACAGGGTAATTTTTCCTGGTTGAGGTCTGAACCCATTTTGTGGGTCTTCGGCATTAATACGGCACTCCAATGAAACCCCTCGGGGTCTGACCTTTTTTTGTTTTATATTTAATCGTTCACCATAGGCAATCCTTATTTGCTGTTTGACCAAATCGATACCGGTTACCATTTCTGTAACAGGATGTTCTACTTGTAAACGGGTATTTACTTCTATAAAATAGAAATTACCATTCTTATCTACGAGAAATTCAACGGTACCTGCATTTGTATACTTTACAGTCCTGGCGATCTTGATGGCGGCTTTACAGATGTCCTCACGCAAACGATCAGAAATAGCGGGGGAAGGAGACTCTTCTATAAGTTTTTGGTGTCTGCGCTGCAATGTACAGTCCCTTTCGCCCAAATGAATAATATTACCGTAATTGTCCCCAAATATCTGTACCTCTACGTGGCGCGTATCTTCAATGTATTTTTCTATATAGATGGAGGGATCTTTAAAGGCTGCTTCCGCTTCCCGCTGTGCAACCGCCAATGAATTTACGAGGCTTATATCATTATGCGCAACCCGCATCCCGCGTCCACCACCGCCTGATGAGGCTTTAATAATTACCGGATATCCGATCTTGTGTGCTACATCCAGCGCTTGTTGCTGACTTTTTATAACCGATTCACTGCCTGGAACTACAGGAACTTTGCTCGCAATAGCAATTTTTCTTGCCTCGGTCTTATTTCCAAGTTTTTTTAACACTTCTGATTTAGGACCGATGAACACTATCTTGGAAGATTCACACACCTCAGCAAAATGTCCAACCTCGGATAAAAAACCGTATCCCGGATGAATTGCTTCAATATCGGTTATCTCTGCCGCACTAATGATACTCGGAATATTGAGATAACTACCTTCTGCTTCGGGGGGGCCAACACATACGGTAATGTTTGCCTGCTTAAGGTACATTGCATTTTCATCCGCTTTCGAACATATGGCAACCGTCTCTATACCCATTTCGCGACATGCCCTAATGATTCTTAAAGCAATCTCACCCCGGTTTGCAACCATTATCCTGGAAAACATAGTAATCGATATCCGTTAGTCATTCATTAATTTTCTATATCAATAAAAGTATCATGTCGCCTTTGCAGAAGGTTTAACACGAAATAGCGACTGTCCATACTCTACCGCTTCCCCATCACTTACATAAATTTCAACAATTTCACCTACCGTCTCAGCTTTCACTTCATTCATTATTTTCATTGCCTCAATAATACAAACAACTGTTTCTTCGTTTACAAAATCTCCCACGTTCACGCAAGGATCTGCGCCAGGCGCACTGGCCCGGTAAAATGTGCCTACCATTGGTGAAATAATTTCTACGAGATTTTCAGTTCCCTTTGGCAACACATGCGGGGGATATTCTTGTTCCAGTTTTGGGTGGAGTATCGAAGGAACCGCTACCGGTGAAATCGTGTGGGTGTATCCAATATCATTTTTTTTAATTCTTATTTTAGTGGCATCTTCCTGAATTTCAATCTCAGACAATTCATTTTCGTTCATAATTGAAATTAATTGCTTTACCTTGTCTATAATGCTCATAACTTTTCCTTTGTGGAGTTAACTTTTTATTTATTAAACAGGAAAGCCAATATACCGCCTATTACCACGTAAGAGGATGTACCTTTGCTAAGTAGTGAGTGGAGAAATATGAAACCGAAAAGGGCTAGAACAAAATGATGGGTTATACTGATTAGTTTTTTTTATAGTTTGTGATTTAAACAAAGACATCTTATTATTTAATTGCTATCTCTGATAACTTTTTGGGTACTTGACTTAAAACGTTACAACCGCTGGAAGTCACTAATATCATGTCTTCTATGCGCACACCTCCCCATCCCGGGATATAAATTCCCGGCTCTACGGTGAACACCATATCCTCTTCTAATATTATTTTGCTTCTTTTATTAATGACAGGACCTTCGTGAACTTCAAGTCCGATGCCATGCCCAACACCATGACCGAAACACTTTCCAAACCCCTTTTTTTCAATATAATTCCTTGCTGCATGATCAACGTCCTTTGCCATTCGACCCGGTTTTACACTGTCAATAGCGAAGCTTTGTGCATCTAATACTATTTGGTATATCTTTTTAAATTCGGCCGATATTTTATCCATGAAACTAATCCTTGTCAAGTCGGATTTATAAAACTGAAAAGATACACCCCAATCTAGTAAGATTGCCTCTTTCTCTTGTATCCTTCTGGAAGTTGTACGTGCATGGGGCTGAGATGAACGGGGCCCGGCAGCACAAATTGTTTCAAAAGAACTTTTTTCGCCACCCAGATTTCTTATTTCATACTCTAAAAAATCCGACAAATTTTTTTCTGACATGCCTGCCGTCACTTTTTTTTGGATGGCATAATAAGCCCTTTCAGCAATATTGATGGCTGTCCGTATTTTTTCTAATTCTTCCCGTGTTTTTCGCATCCGATACTTTTCAATGATTCCTTTTGTTGGAACAACATGAATCCTTTTTATATTACCGATAATTCCACGATATTGATCAAGCGTGAGATAGGAAGATTCGACAGAGAGTTTTTTGATGTTAAGGCGTTTTAGTTTCCCACAAATTGCTTTTATCAAAGAACTCTTTTTTTCTACAATTTTAATCCAGGGGATATCCTGCTGTGCTTGCTCAATATATCTAAAATCTGTGAACAAATAATCATTATCTGGTGTGATTAAAAGAATACTCTCAGAGCCTGTAAAATTCGTAACATAACGAATGTTTACTTCATTTGTTATTAAAAACCCGTCTACCTTTTCTTCTTTTAATTTTTCCTTGAGTTTGTCTAAACAAAGCATACTGACAGAAGCCGCAAACGACCCGCCAAAGTAAATTATTTAAAAATATCCGTTATCTTTCATTCAGATATCCGGGTGCAATGGGCTATCTTTTTTAATTTTTTCTATCAACGTGTCTATGAACAGCTTAAATTGCTTATCGCTGTCGATTTGTTCTTTCACCTTCTTTATGGCAAACATAACCGTAGAGTGTTTCTTGCTGGCAAAGTAATTGCCAATTTGTTGATACGACCAATCCAGGAGTGTTTTTATCAAATACATGCAGATTTGCCGGGGAAATGAGATCGATTTTATTTTTTTACTCGAATGGAGTTCGTTGCGTGATATATTGAAATAGGATAGCACAGCCGTTTCAATCTCATTAATTTTAATAATTTTTCTTTCAGCATGGAAAAATTCACCCAGGACTTCATTTGCCAATTGGAGATCTATTTTTCTCTCATCAAATTTTGCGTGCGCCGAGAGAGTTGTTAATGCACTTTCAACTTCTCTCACGTTCTCATCAAATTTTTCTGCAACAAACTCCAACACTTCCTCCGGAAAATGCACATCAAATTTTGCAGCTTTTGATCTCAGGATTAAAAGCCTCGTGGCATAATCAGGTTTATCTATTTTTGTAATCATTCCCGACATAAATCGACTCGCAAGGTTTTCTTTTAGCTGTCCAATCATCTTCGGGTGCGCATCACTGGCAAATATAATCCTCTTCGATAATTCGTGCAATGCATTAAAAGTATGCAAAAACTCCTCTTGTACGCCTTGTTTATTGGATAGAAAATGGACATCGTCTATGAGAAATATGTCCACGTTCCTAAATTTTTGCCGAAATGCCTCCATCTTTCCCTTTTGTAATGAATAGATAAATTCATTTGTCCATTTCTCTGCCGGCATGTATACAGCATTTATATTTTGTTCTTCCTTCATGCGATTCCAAGCCCCCTGGAGGATATGCGTTTTACCGACACCAACAGAGCCATGGATAAAGAGCGGATTAAAAGAGGGATATTTGTCCTTAATAATTTCAAGGGTTGCAGTATAAGCAAGCCTGTTATTAGGACCGACTACAAAATTTTCTAACTTCAGATTTCTATTTAATGGTAAATAGTTTTTGTTATCATCTGCTTTTTTCACGGTTAAAGGAATGTTCGTAGTTGAAACATTTCCATCTTCACCATTTTTTGAAATAGAAAATTTTATATTCAAGTCATTATTATTTACTAACTTCCCAATGCCTTCTCTTAACACGTTTGAAAAGTTTTCTTGCAACCATACCTGAGTAAAAACATTCGGCACCAGGATGTTCGCACAATTATCATCAAAAGATTCCAGACGGGTGTTTTTAAACCATAAGTTGAATCTCAAGGGTCCTACCTTTCCTCGAATATCTTGAAGAACGTTGTCCCAGACTTTTGTGTAAAACTCCATGAGTGTGCAACCCCCATATTAAGATGAAAATTTTTTTGGAAATGGATCAAGATTTATATTTGAAGGAGTGGCGATATTAGCAGAAGGTTTTATGTGTGTCAAAACAAAAAGATATTCGTCTTAATAAAATATTTTTGGCACACTATCATTTTGTACGTAACACTTCAATGAATAACATAATTAAAAATTTAAGAACCTTATTATGAAATACTAAATAATTTTACTTTAAAAAAATTTGACGACAGCAGTTTTTAAAACGGCGAATCTTATGTTTGTAATTTCATGTTAAATTGAAACTTAGAGACATATACTTTTTCCTTTCCATAAAATCATATTCATTTATAATGTTGAATCAAAATCCTCACCCCAACCAATTTGTTAATGACAGAAAAACAGATTGTTGATAACTTGGTGATTACCGGTCAATAGCAGATAATTACGTGATATTTAAGATATTGTATATTAAATACCTACAGCAATACTTACATATCACTATATAATATTTTCACGATGTTAATAACAAATCTATTTTGCATTGCTTCTTTCAAGATATGAGAAAGCACGAGAAGGTTTGGGAAGGTATGAGAAAAAACACCTTCGTCATTATGCGCGGATTTCAACATACTTCAACGTAACTGTTGAGTAACTAATATACATCAAAGTACACTAAAGAGCCAAGGTGACGTTTTTTGTTGATAGTGAGTTTAAATCTATTTACAGCCAATCACGCACCGGTTGCTCAAAGAAAGAGTAGTTTACTTCACATGCCTCTTTAACTCTGCTATGTGTGCGGGGAGAGACTTGTACAGACATCTTTTCTTACGCGGTTTTTTTTCTGATACGACATACCCGGCAAGGATCGGCATGGCTATCGTGGCGTCACTGTAAACAACCACATGGTTTTTCACCTCTTCACTGCGTATCTTACCCCAGGATATAGCCTCCGTTGGCGTTGCCCCAGAGAGTCCACCCCATTGAGGTGCATCCGTGGTGATCTGGATAAAGTAATCATGTCCGCCTTTATTAATATCCAGTATCTGTGCCAGGGTAGGTTGTGTCTGCATATAGAAATTTTTCGGAGAACCACCGCCGATACTGATGACACCATTCTTTTCGCTGTTAAAAACAATGGCCGTGGTTTGAAGGACATCCAGGTCGGTATCAATAGTAATACCTTTGTCCTGAATTTTGAGATACGACAGATTCATTCCGATGGAAGAATCACCGGGGGAAGAGACAAAAACAGGTACGGCGTGCCTTGCAGCCTGGGCAACAAAGCTCAGATGAGGTGATGGGGTCTCTTCAAGAACCGCCTTACCTAAAATATAATGAAAATCGGCAGTGGAAACGGGCTTCGTTGCAGAAATCTTTTTAGCCACATCCTGAATGAATTTATCTGTCTTAAGAAGCAACTCGTCGGTTATAAAGATGTCATAGATACGTTCGATCCCCGCCTCATAAAGTTTTGTATCGTCAACCCTGAAATCCCCTTGATGTATTGGGAGATTCAACGCAAAATGTAAGTCATGATAAAGATTGGCCCCTGTCGAAATGATAAAATCCGCAAACCCGTTTTCAATAAGGGAGATAAGTATCCCACCCATACCTGTGGGCGTCATAGCGCCAGAGAGAGTGAGGCCAATAGTGGCATCTTCATCGAGCATGTGACAATATAACTTGCACGCTTCCGCCAACCTTCCTGCATTGAATGCCCCGGAACGGCTGTATTCATCAACGAGGTCCTTAAGTTTCATCCCCTTCTTTAAGACCTGGGGAGAGATTCGCGGTTTGCAGAGGTACTTATGCTGTAATTGATGCTGTTTAGATTTTTTTGACATGAGATTTGTTCTTTCCTTTAATTAACAATCAAAAATGTTCCCGATACTTTTTAAATTTGAAAAGAAAATGGAGTAAAAGTATATAAAATTGTTGTAATCCAATCAATTGAAAAAGGATAATGTTTTTGATGATGCCGAACTTATCTTCGTAGAAACGTGTCTTTTAGTTCTTGCATGACATCTTCAATTTTTATACTTTCCAAACATATTTGTGTAAAACAATTTCTCCTCGTATCTGCCGAACATGGACTGCAGTGTGCCTTTTTATAAAGGATTTTTACCCGTTCTCCCCGAGGCCCCCAAATTTTTGGATCAGTGGGGCCAAAGATAGCCAGCGTGGGGACTCCCGTGGCAGCAGCCAAATGTGTGATACCGGAATCATTTCCTATAAAAAGATCGCATCGTTCTAATACTGCTGCCAGTTTGGATAAAGGAAGATGATCAACTACGGCAAAAGCATCCTTAACTTCTGCTCTTAGCCCTTCAACAATCTTCCCATCAGCGGGACCTGAAATAAGAAAGATTTGTGATCCCACTTCCTTGTTTAGCCAGGTTATCAATGCAGCAAACTTCTCCGGAGACCAGCATTTTTGTACACCGCCGCTTCCGGGATGAATGGCAACTAGCATTTTTCCCGGAGCAACAGTTTTGCCCTTTATAAAATTGTCATGAAAATGTATGTCCTCGCCGCGTAAAAATAACTTTGGAATGTTGTTGACATGAGATATACCTAAAGGCTTCAAGGATTTTAATAAATGATCAATAACATGAATGCATCCACCATCAGAGGGAAAAGGGTCGTGATGAACAATGCGCTGTGCCCCAGAGGCATCAAGGTTGCCGGAAAAAATCCGATCCTTGTCAGAGACAAATGAAATAATCAAATCCATACCCCTGAGTCTTTTCATGAAAGGCGCGGGTATCGTAGCATCTCTCATAAAAAGATGGCACATGTCTGCTTGATCGAAACGACTGACGATATCTGCGTAGTAGCGCCCTTTGATAATTTCCAGAAGGGATGGATAACCCATAACTTCAATCCTGGCATTGGGAAAATAATTGCGAATGGCGCCAAGGGTGGGCAAGGTAACAATCATATCGCCAATTGCCCCTGGGCGAAAAATTAAGATTTGTTTTACAACGGTTTTAAAATGAAGAAGCGATTGTTGAATGTTTAATGGGGAGTTCTGAATTTGGTGGTTTACTCTATTGGAATAAAGATTGATATGGTCGATTATCCTTCTTTCTTCTTTTTAATCATCTCGGTCACATTCTCAAAGAATTTTGGGTTCCCATCAGCCGCAGCCCGCATCTTCGCCTCTGCCTGAATCTTTTTTACATCCAGGATATCACCCATGCACTCCTCTGCTGATTTACACCACTCTACGCAGGTTGGAACCTTATCTTTAAAAATAGTTGTGCCGCACTTATGGCAATCCGTCTTTTCTTCGTCACTCCACATCTCAACCATTACGCCACAATTATGACACTTGCGATCTATTGGCGTAGGGGTCGCATTTCGTATACTGCCCGGGCATTTTACTTTACTCATAGTATTAATCTCCTTAACTTTACAGAGAGTTATTTGCTTTTATCATTGTAAACGAAATTCTATGCCAAATTGTTTCCTGGGTCAAGCATTTTTTCAATGAGTCTTTTCTCAGGGAGAGGTTCAGGAGTATAATGTCCGGGTATCAGGATTTCACGGAAGAAGGGGCGAGGCCGAAGAACCGATACAAATCCATGTTTCAGAAAAGTGGGAAGAAACTAAAAGGTGAACCGTTATATAACGATGAGAGTTTTCTTGGAGGATTAGAGCGGAGAGACTTTAAATTTTTGGCACACAGAGCTATCAGCTTTTAGAGAAGATGGAAGAAGGCAGGCAGGAATACGTAAAAGAGATCCTTTGATGCAGTACAAGGGACTTAAAGAGATAAAATATCTTGAAATAGTAAAGAGACAAAGAAATCAATTTTATTTTTATGTTATCTGTGGTATATTGAACCGGTAAAATGTTAATTAATGCTCTGCGAAAAGTCAGTGATGATATATGGGAAGCAAAGAATTTACCAAAGAATTAAGTCTGGATGGGGAAGACAGATTAAGGATAAAAATCGAGGTTGAAAAAGGCAAGGTAAAAGACGTAGTTACCCAGTATGAATCAAAAATAAAGGATAAGTGGTATCCTATTGTAAGATACGATTGCTCACATGGTTTTTTCCACCGTGATATACTGAACTCAAAAGGAGAAAAAACAAAGCAGATAATTCAGATACAAAATTTGAAGGATGCTTTAATCTATGCAGAGCAGGACATAAAAGACAGATGGGAATGGTATAAAGAAAGATTCAAAAAGGGGATGAAAGAATGACTAAAAAAGAGTATGCAGAAAGAAACATTGGAATGACCTTTGATTTTATAAGACAAATAATTGACCATCCTGAGATTTTTGATACTATTCCAGATAATGCCGAACTTGACTTTATAGATAAAGATATGCCTGTTAAGGCGAAAGGGCGTGGCGGAAAGAGAAATATCGCGCGATATAAAGTCGAACGCGTATTTGAACTGGTGAAAGAATAAACTCCAAATTCCCACTTCTGTCAGAGGATATAGTGCAAAAATCGAATCTTTTCATACAAATGGAAACTGTTGGAAAGAAATGTAGACCCCAGGACGTCTAAATGTAAATTTTGAACCTTTATTGTAGGGTCAAAGAATGGCGAGTTACCGTAGGTATCACCTTGGCTGTTGCCGCCGTTTCCAGCTTCGTGTCCGTTTAGGTTCTCCTTAGTACTTTTCCATCCCCTGCCACATCAAACCGTACGTGAGGCTTCGTCGTGAGTCTTCGGCGTGAGTTCAGACGAACGCTCAGCCGGACGGTTTTCCCTCATACGGCTTTCCTGCTCCCTACTCAGCAAGACACATACACCAATCAACCAAGAAGTCGATCGGCCTTCGCCTTGCTGTATATCTTTCTCCTCAGTTCCTGTAGACTTATGGAAGCTTTTATCATGCTTCCCTACCTCACCTCCAAAGAAAGATTTGAGATACAGCAGAATCCCTTCGCTCCGGCAAAGTTGTGCTGTCCTTGCCATCCTCACTACTACGGACTCATCCGCCACCCTCTTGTCTGTCAGCCTAGTTCGCCTTTCGACTTATAACAGGTTGTCCGAGAAAGATAAGAAGGATAAGGGACGTCATCCGCCCACCATGCAAAATATTACATAAACTGTCACATGAATTGGACAATTAGACACTAAAATAGTGTACGGAGGTTAATTGCCTCGGGATATTGGTTTCCTTGGTTACTGATTTCCAGATATCCCGATTCAATAAGGAATTGCATTGTCAAAATAATCTCTCTATCCAACTGTTGACAATTTGATTGTTTTTTATAAAGCGAAACCAGTTGGTGAGATGGTTTTGCAGGACTTGCCAACTTGAAAATCATCTCGACATCAATATTTGAAATAACATTATTTAGTAAAGAGTAGTCACCTGGAAGAATAACATTTTCTGACAGTGAAATGGCTATCATTGGATCAAGATAGATGGGTGTGTCCTCGGGAAGATGACTATGTCGTCTAGTCCAGAATTTCGATTTTGGCCACCGAGTTACAAAGCGATAATAATACGCTCGCTTTTTAAGATATGTACAATAATCCTCTTTAGCTTGCTCGTCATACCGTGCTAACGCTCCAGAATCATTGTTTAAATGCAACTCTAAAGCTTGAGCCGCATTTATACCCATCTTAAGACCCTTAAGAATTCCCGCCGATGAAAGTGGATCGCAGCTCATTGCAGCATCACCCACTGCAAGCCATCCATCTCCATATACATTTTCTAATTTATGACTCTGTGAAGGACGAACGTGAACTTCTGAGGCCGTCTCGTACGCATTTAAACGAGAACAAGTGTACTGACTTTCATGCAGTCTTTCAATCCAAAACTCAAGTGGTTGTTTGTGCGAATCTGTCAAGATATCAATGTCGGTCATATATGTTGCGACAATACGCCCATCAAATAAGCGAATTGAATACCACCAGCCATCTTTACAAGCCTCCAGAAGAACACATTGTTCTACTGGATAATGCGGCTGAAGCGGCTTACAAAATCCTGCAACACAAATAAGTTTGTCGTATTCTTCAGGTTTATAACCTAACGACTTAACGACTTTAGCAGACCTGCCGGTAGCATCTATTAGAAAGCCGGCTTTTAGGTGAAATACTTCATCATTTCGCCTCAGTTCACATATCCACCCATTTTCTAGTTGGCGGCACGTAATAAACGCAGTATTTTTATAGACCACTGCTCCGCACTGCATTGCATAATCAGCCAGCTTCGAATCAAAATAGGACCTATTGAGAATTAATCCGCCTCCATAAGGATTCCAAATGGATTCATTATATATGAGTTTAGATGTACCCCAGGCTGATTGCACTTCAGAGCAGTGAAGGCATTTTCGATCCCACACGTCGCGCGGAACCCCTAACTGTGTTAGTAGAAGTTTTGCCGCTGGAAGAAGATGTTCACCAACCCGAATTTCATTATAATCTGACTGCTCGATCATTATTACTTTAAACCCAGCGGAAAGGAGGGCTAGAGTGGTTGCAATCCCCGCTGGCCCTCCTCCAACGACAATGACATTACAAACTTTGTTCATTTATTTCACCTTTTCCGAAGCAACTCTATGAGTCGACATTGTTCTCTTGAGTATCTTTTCCTCTGCCTCTGCAAAATTGATGAAGACATTTACGCAGATGGTCCAGATCGAGACCTTTGGCTTGCAGGTGTTTCTCAAGCTCGATATCGATCGTGCTGCCTTTTGCGGTGAGGCACTTCAGCAACTCACAGAGCTTTTCGTCGCGCTCACGCATAACGTTAACGAAGCAATCGCTGCCTCCACTCGCGGTTTCTGCATCCCGGTCGCCACCGTGCCATACCGCAGCCGTCAGCGATCGTTCACGCGAAAACGACAACCCTTTGCGCGTTTGTCCACGCGCGCGCACACGAAAGTGGTAGACCCCCGCAACAGTTGTGACGAAGGAAGCAACGAACAGTCCATCCTCCTGTTTTTTGAGATCAATCGTCACACTCGTTCCGTCAGGGCGTTTGATCTCCGCCCAAACAATACCACCCTGCTGCAACGGGATGGCGGATTCTGTCAGCGTCGCGTGCAACCGCACGCTGGCACCAGGCTTGTAGCCGGTTTGCCCGGCACCGGCGCGTAACGAAACACTCGAATAGCTGTGCACGACCAGGCTGTATGGCACTGTTTCCTTTTGTCTGTCGGGAACATGTGTAGCGACTGCATAGTTTGTTGCTGCAACAGCGAACGAAGATCTGATTCCAGACGTATGTACGGAGCCATGAGTTGCAATCTGTAAACTGCGCTCGGCCTCTGTCCGACGACGCTTCGACATATGTTCCGTCGTGCCCGCAGCGTGCATGCCATGCAGGATGCTGCGGTCAACACCGTACTCGCTCCCAGGTGTACGTTCGAAATGCGGGCGGCCAATGGTTAGTAACGCATGCCAGGTGCCTCCCTGGTCAAAACGGCCTGCCACCAGTTGCGTCGGTAACACCAGTCTGTAATAACTCACGCCATTAGACAATACATATCGCATTCCGGGCTCAGACATCGCACGCCATGGCTCAATAATGAGACCATTTGGTGTTTGCAAGCGAAAGTCGACGATATTCGTATTCGGCGTAAGCAGTATGACGTCTACACCCGCGTCGGCATCGGTAAGTTGGAACGGTATGCGATGCACTCTTCCAACCACGAGTTCTCCGTCCGGGTCAAGTACGACTTCTGCATTACTGATGCCAGCAAGAATCTGCAGGAAGTACTTCTGCAGCAGGAAACCGTTATCCTGCCCAATGGCACCGGTGATCAGCAGGAAGCCGCCGTTGTTGCCCGAAATTGTCTGCAGAGAGGCGGCGCTCGTATTCTGCGGCGTGCCCAGTCCGATCGCGTAGGTTTGTTCGTTGATCTCCGCAGCCACGTCGGCAATGTAACGCGAGCGGTTTTCCTTACCGTCGGTCAGCACGACCAGCGCCTTGACGTCGTATGCGCTCAGGATACCGCGACCTTCGAAGATGCCGTCACCGATCGAGGTGGCGCCCTGCGGGTCGAGGCTGTTGCCATTGATCAGGTTATTGGTCACGCCACGGTTGATGTCGGACAGGCCGCCGTTGCCGAGCTGCAGCACCTGCTGCAGCACCTGCGCATCCTCGTTGTAGCGAATCAGACCAACGCCATCTCCTTCAAGCATCACATCGACAAAGATGCTTGCCGCTCGCTGCAACGACGAGTGCTTGCTCTGTCCGTCTCCACGGTCCTCCGACATGCTGCCCGAACGGTCGAGCACCAGCGCAGTCGCCACGGTCTTGCGCTCGACCGTGTTACCGGTGATCGTAATAGTCCACTGCTGATTGCTAGCAGCATGCTGCACCGTCACCATCTGCAATGGGATGTTGCCGAGAGCGACTGCGCGGAAGATGATCCACAGCCGCGCAGTAGCAACGTTATTGGCCGCAGTCGGACCTACCGTCACAGAGTTGTTGAAAGGAACCAGTTGCGGGTGCACAGGCGCACCGCCTGGCGCATAGTCGAGCGTCACGGACGCCGCGGGTGAAATGATCTCAAAGCTGATCGCCAGCGGCTTCTCGCGTACCATGCCAATCGGCCCTTGCGGCACATCCTGGAAATTCAGATGCGGCGTGAGCAGCGTGATCGACGGCTCGGTGCAGCGGTCTACCTCCACGTGCTGGTTACCCTGCTTCACGACAAAGCCAAGTGTGTGCCACTTGGTCACCATGTCACCGACATCACGGGACCACCTGACCGAACTCGATTGTCCCTGTGGCGTTACATCGTTGGGCCGTGGCACCGGCCACCAGTTGTCGCCACAGGCGTTAAAGTCGGCCTGCCACGGCAGAGCCATGGTGTATGTCATATCGCCGGGGTTAACGACTGCGTGATTCAGGCGGAACGCCTCCAGATAATTGGACGTGGTGATGATAGGTCGCTCAGCGGCGTTACGCCCGCCAGCCTCGATGCCAGGATAGAACGCACCGCCAACACAATTTTCGAGTGCTGCGCGGTCGAGCCCGTCGGGCGTGATCGACGCCTGTGGCGCAGGCACGCCGGTCCAGTCGTCGGTATAGGCGGGATTGTTGTCTTTCCAGCGCTGCATGTGCGCGTATTGTGTGTTCGTGAGCCGTCCGTCCGGTGTGTTTTCATTAAGATCTGGCATGTCGATGACTTGCCCACCCGGTGCAGTCAGATGTCCGAAGATCGCGTTGCGCTGCAACTGGTCGGTTATTGGGTCTACCCAAATGTGTGCAATGGACAACACGGATTGTACCCATTTCGTGTCGCGTGCGCGCTGCAGAATCGGATAGACGTCGTTGGTGTATGATGTCGTGAGCGGCACTGGCATCAGGTTGGCATCGACCATCGCCTGAAAGATGCGGTCGTACAACGTGATTACGTTGTCAATATGCGGCGCGAACTTGGGCGGCGCAACGATGACCCATGCCCCAACAACACTCGGCGTTGCACTGGTAGAACGAATCTTGATCGCAGCAGTCACCGGTCCGTCAGAGACGTCGTCGTACCAGTCGTCACTGGCCCAGAAATTATCGATACCCGTGCCTTGCGGTGAGGCTGACTTGCCAAAGCCACCAAGTATGAGCAGGTGATTCTTGTCGTCGCTGCGAATTTCGCCGAGGGGCACGGTTACAACCGATGCGTCCGAGAACTTGATCTTTCCGGAGTCAAACGTCTTGATCTGGTTTGGGCCACCTAATGTGCGCGCGCCCGGATCGATCGTCAGATCAGATGCTGACTCCGTGTTGCCGCGGCCGGGATTAGCCGCCTTCTTGTTGACCAGATGCACTGTCCACTTGATGTCAGCTTCCGTATCAGTGATTTCCTCCACGCTACCATCGTCGTGGTGTGCGTAAATGCGAAAACGTACTGCCTGGCGTTTGACGCGGCACTGCGCATCCTTGAACCCGCCGGCCGGGTTCGGGCGCTCGCCGATACGTTCCGGCCCTATGAAAAACTCGTCCGGGCTGTTACCAACCCTTGCGATACCAATCGCAGGATGAATCTTATAAACAGTTGCCATATCTTCCTCCTTTAACAATTAGGTTTTCCATACGTTTTTTTGGTTAGCTAATGAACTCCAACCAAAATATTTCACATTTATAAAGTGAATACTTCTATGGCATTGCCTTTCTTGCGTACGAGTGTTTTTTGTTAATTCCTGAGCTAAACCACCCGCTATGCGGGTGGTTACTGATTTTAAAAACAAAAAAAGCCTTACTGCAAAAATGTTTTTTTGAAACATCTTCGGCAGTAAGGCTATCTTTTTTTATCGCTACCGCAAATCCGTCTTTTGCAACCTACATCCGTGTACGCCTGGAAAAGACCCTTTTACTTTGCGCCCCCTGATTACTCAGGGCTTGCCTTTATCGCGATGTATTTTTTATTGATAATGCTTTTTAGTGTGTTAGTGTGAGTAAAATATGATATAGCCACATCCATGTCAAGCTAAAAATAAAAATATTTCCAAAAAAAACAAGGCCTCAGACCTTTAAAACATTTGGAACCACAGTTTCCGCAGATTACACAGACAAAGATTTTTGGTAATAGTTCACCCCAAAGGACGAGGAGAAGACGGAAAAATTATGGAAAGGAAGAATTATTGTACTCTATCAACGTTTTATCTCTATCGCATCCTCAGCGATCTTTGCGTTCTCTGCGGTGGGTTGCACTATAACTATTTTTCTGACAAATCAGAATCTTTCAGGACGGCAAAAGAAATCCCGAAGGCGCAGATAAAATGTATTGTCTATGACATCAAAAGTAGTATAATTTAATAAAATTTTTTTACAGAATGAATAAACATAAAAAATGAGCTACAAAAGAGTAAAGATCATTCGGGCATTAAAAGAATATGGATTTGAATTCTTGAGAGAAGGAGGTAACCATACTATCTTTACGAATGGAGAAATAACCGTTCCGGTGGGGAGGCGCAATGAAATATCTCCTAAAAACTGCTCACAAAATAGCGAAAGAAATCCATATTCCATGGATAGAATTTAATTCAAAAATTAGTTAAAGGAGTTTGCCATGCGAACATTTACCGTTGAAATAGAAAAGGATGAGAAATATTATATCGCCCAATGTGTTGAACATTCCAATTGTTTTACCCAAGGCAAAACTATTGAAGAAGCTATTCATAATATAAAAGAGGTCATAGAACTTATTCTTAATATTAAACATCCAAAACTAAATATCATTTTAAAGGACTCATTAGTGAATGCCCTTTAATAGGTCTCAACGGCATAAAGCAAATTTATTGAATTCAATTTTATGGTAAGGAGAAGAATCTGTGTTAACGGCTTATCGCTTTCTATCCGGACTTTCACCTTTCGCCTCAGATTCCTGCTCTTTTAACAATTTATACTCAATACTATCCACAAGGGCATACCAGCTTGCTTCAATAACATTTTCCGATACCCCAACCGTATTCCAGATATTTTCCTTATCCTGCGACTCAATAATTACCCTCACCCTGGCCGCCGTTCCCGAACGGGGATTAATCACACGCACCTTATAATCCACAAGCTTCATATCCTTTAATGAGGGATAGAACCTCTCCAAAGCCTTGCGCAATGCGGAGTCAAGGGCATTCACGGGGCCCGCCCCCTCACTTGCAGAAAGTTCCTGAATCTTGTTGACTTTGACCTTCACCGTTGCCTCCGTTACCGGCAATCCGTTTTCCCTTTTCTCCACAATCACCCGGAACCCTTCCAGATCGAAGAAGGTTTTGTAACGCCCGATCTTCTTTCTTACCAGCAATTCAAAGGACGCCTCAGCCGATTCGAACTGATACCCTTCATTCTCCAGGTTTTGCACCTCTTCAAGAATATCCTTCATGAGTTTACTATCATGTGTCAAATTAAACTTTTCTACCTTGGCAAGGATCGTAGAGCTGCCGGAAAGCTCGGAAATCAATATCTTTCTTTCGTTTCCCACCGATTCCGGCGGAATATGTTCATAGGTGCCACTATCTTTTTGAATGGCATTGATGTGCAACCCCCCCTTGTGGGCAAAGGCGCTGACCCCCACAAAGGGCTGATTGGAACGCAAGAGTAAATTGGCAGTCTCATACACATACCTGGACACTTCGGTCAGCTTCCTCAGCCCCCCGTCTTCTAAACAGTGGTATCCCATCTTCAGGACAAGATTGGGAATAATAGAACAGAGGTCTGCGTTCCCGCACCGCTCGCCAATCCCATTGATCGTGCCCTGCACTTGCCTCACCCCCTGATTCACGGCTGCAAGGGTATTCGCCACGGCAAGGTCGCCATCGTTGTGGACGTGTACACTGAGCAGACCCTTTATCTTTTCCCTGACAACGCCGACAATCTCCGCTATTTCCGCCGGTAAACTCCCCCCGTTCGTATCACAGAGCACCAGGGCATCGGCGCCTGACGCCTGGGCCTCCTGCAATACCTTTACTGCATATTCCTGATTCTTCTTATATCCATCAAAAAAATGTTCGGCGTCAAAAAAGACCTCTTTGCCCTTTGCTTTCAGATAGGCAATGGTATCGGCAACCATCCGCAGGTTTTCGTCAAGCGAGACCTTTAGCACGTTTCTTACCTGAAAATCCCAGCTCTTTCCCACAATAGTCACTACAGGCGTCTCCGCCTGCAAAAGCGCCATTACATTTTTGTCTTCTTCAACCCGCTTCTCCGCCCGCCGAGTACTTCCAAAAGCAGCAATCCTGGCGTGCCGAAGTTTTATGGATTTTACCTCCTGAAAATAGGACTCATCTTTGGGATTCGCTAATGGGTAACCGCCTTCTATATAATCCACCCCAAGATCGTCTAATTTCAGGGTAATGGCAAGTTTGTCCTGCAAGGAAAATGAAATCCCTTCGCCCTGACTGCCGTCCCGCAATGTTGTATCGTAAATAAATATCCTGTTCATATTCGTAAAATTCATAAATAATCCAAATCAATTCTAACGCGGCACGGCCGAAAACAAATCCCCCCCTCAAACCGGGTGCATCCCGATTATTGTAAATCAGGTTAACCGGGTAGACACCGCTCGCCAAACATCTCCTTCACATTGCCTGCTTTTTGGTGGGCAATGCCCACCCTACTCCTGCTTCATGTGATGGTTCGACAGATTCACCATGCACAGCGCTGCACTCTGAGCCTGTCGAAGGGTCAATCGAACGAAAAGGAAATGGAGGGGACTGAAAAAACGTGCTAAAATAAATGTTTTTTAGAATTTATGATGTTATCAACGGCATAATAGGTTGTCAAGCTGAAAGAATTACGCTGAAAGAATGACGACACAAAACGATACCACCAATGCAAATGAAAGGGCCTTCAGAAAAGATTGTTTTATTAATTGACCAAACAATGAATATTCATTTATAATATTGAACATATGTTTAGACTTTCAATGCTGCGGTCGTAGCGCGAACTTTAGTTCGCATTGGGATATAAGCGAACTAAAGTTCGCGCTACATTGACGTATAGGAATTTCAAACTTCTCTGCTACTGCCTTACACACCCCCAACCCCCTCTCAAGAGGGGACTAAAGAAGTCCCCTCCTGGGAGGGGATTCAGG
>JABWAQ010000057.1 GCA_013360945.1 Candidatus Brocadia sp. | reverse complement strand
ATACTGTTCTAACTACTCCTGCTTCTTGGCATACAGGCTACCATAATTTCAAAGAACAAATATTGCATTCAGACGCAATTCCTTAACCGGACAACGCTGTTTTGGGGTGAACATCCGATTTAAAACAGTCATTTTTGCCAAGCGGGTAGTCATGAATATATTTCTCAGCAATTCCACCATGTTGTTTATTAAACATCTGGGTTTGCGGGCAACATCCGTACACTTCCGCTAAAAATGCCACCCTTATTTACAATTAACTTACGGCAGGTAATTTTACCGTAGATTTCACCAGGCTTTAAAATCTCAACAGTTCCCTTTGCATAAAGGTCGCCCTGAATTTTACCTTTTATAATCGCATTCCCGACGCGAATGCTTGAGATATCAATTACACCTTTCTTTTTCAGGTATAACGTGCCGTGCGTCTCAATATGTTTTCCCAAAACGGCTTTTATCTTATAATCATTCAGGTCATTATGGTGATAACAATAATTACAGATTACTGCCTGGGCCTTCTTGTTTGTAAAAATCTCTTTTTCACACTTGTAACAAAGAATCCTCCTGTCGCCGAGAGAAGGTTTTTTCTTTTCCTCGGGTGGGGAAAGAACCGTCTTAACATCGATATGCCGGTTGCAATGACGGCATGGTATTGAAATACAATGAACCGACACAGTGAGACTCTGCTGGCAATAAGGGCATACAATATCTCTGGTTCCATGCTGTTCTTTTGATTTAGAATTCATACCTCAGCAATGCCGTAGCCAAGTCTCTCTTAATTAAAGAGGGATCAAGGGGGGTTAGAAAAACTTATACAAAAAAGAGTTTTTTATACGGTAAACAATTATGAGCATAAGACTCACGAAAGATCATGAAAATGTTCATTATTTAGACATTTAACGCTATTTTCTCACCAACACTCCAAAACCATCCCATGATAACGTCTCTCACTTAAAAACTATCCCGGTTCCTTTTTTGATTCCCTTTTCCATTCCCTGACATTGGTATTTTCTGTTTTGAATCCATCCGGGTTTACGTTGCAATTTCCAACAAAAACAACCCCTTCTTCAATAACCAGGGTTCTTGCTTTCAGATCGCCGATAAGTTGGGCCAGTTTTCTGAGTTCGACTTTTTCAGTCACAATAACGTTTCCGTCCACATGACCTTCGATAATGGCATTTTTTACCTTAACATTTGCTTTAACACTCCCGGTTTTGCCAACAATAAGTTCCCCATCATCGGTAATCATCTCCCCTTCAAACTTTCCGTCAATTTTCATGATACTGTTAAACTTGATAGTGCCTTTAATTTCAACATCCGATGTTAAGTTCGTTACGTTTTTTTCAGCCATTTTTATCTCCTTTCCGGATTCAACAAATTTATTTGACTCATCTTTCGTCTCATCTGGCATTTTCGCTACTTCCGTACCTTTGCGGAATATATTAATCATACTCGATACCTTTCTTTTTTAGTAACACAGTTCACTCGCCCTCCCATACGACAATATCCTGTCAGGGTTTATAACCCTGACAGGGTTATAGGCGATATACAATTCCCGTTCAATGAGGAACAAGAGGTGGGTGAACTGTTACGAAATTTCAAAGCTGCGGTTGTAGAGCGAAGAGGCTCTTCGCTCTACATTGCGAAAGTCGACGTAGGCCTAATTTAATTGCTTTCCTTGACAACCCGACCGTGGAGAGATTGAATCGGTCTTGTGCTCTTTTTGAAGATTGAGGTAAATTTGTCTATTTGTGTCTTTGATACCTCGATAGGAGTCTTCAAGACAAACCAATTTACAATTTCATTGCAAGGCGGTACAGTAAGTGACCCGAAATAGTTATAATAGGCGGTATTTTTAGGGAGGAGTTCATTTGCATTTATCTTTACATCTGTGACTGAGCGTTCTTTGCCTTCTTCTTTCGGCAGATTATTCCACAAGGTTTTTATAAAATCATTCCCTTTGCCTTCCTCCAGAAGTACGGCTACAACAGCTAATTTCCCGTCCTCACCCTTATGTACAAAGTGTACTTCCATGTCATACGATTTTCCATTTATCTTATGTTCGCTCGGGCTGTGAAAGTGAAATTGTAAGAATTCGTACTTCTTGTTGCCAATGGATATAAAGCTACCATTCCTATAATTAACCTGAATGGTATGGCCGTTATTTATGATCTTTAAAGGTGTTGGGTAGTAACGAAAGACGACATCATCCAGTTTGGTCTTTTCAGTAACGGAGATACCGATCGGTGATTGCATATCCCCAATTTTGCAGCGCCATTTTTCGAGTATTAGCTTGTCCCAATGATCAGGCCCAAGTTCTCCTTCGTACTCCCAATGGACTGGAGAATCACCAGCGCCAGCGGACAAAGTCGTTGCTACAATAAAAAGAAGTGGCAGAACAAAGAATGTCAAAAGAATATACTTAATAGTATTCATCTTTTCCTCCTTCTTGATTTTTTCAAAGATTTAAGCTGGTTAAGTTTTTGGGGCAATATTATATCTTTTTATAAGTGACGTGTCAATTTATTAACCCCGGAATTCTTTTCTAACTTGACGTATAGGAATTTCAAAACACCCCCCCCATAATCTCCCCGTTTACTGGGGGAAACAGGTGGGTAAGTCGCCGAAGGCCTGATTAATTTGTCAAGATTAGAGTGTCCGGAAATATATCATTGCAAAAGAAATCTTGTTTTTGGCTTATGATATGTATATAATTGTCACATCGATTAAAAATCTTTATCTTTGGATTTATCACACCTAAACAAAAATATGCAAGTCAACAGATAAATTCTCGCCAATAGAGGATCAAACGGTATAATCTTTGCGCACATTTTCAGAGGTAATTTTTTAGAAAGAAGGTGATGAAAAGCAGCAAACAAATTCTAATTTTTTTTTAAAATCTGTAGGATTTAAAAGTTAAAAAAACATCAAACATTGTCGATAATATATCATGTCTCTTTTTGTCAATTCAAGGAATGTAATTTGCGAGCGTCTAAATTTTGAATTTAAAAAGGTGGTAAAGATGATAAAAAATGTTATTATGGCTTTCCTTATATCATGTAGTACCTTTATTCCATCAACCCTCTGTAGCGCTGATGAGCCCAAAGAACCGCAGTACACGGTTGGTGTAGATGACGTGCTTAATATAAGTGTACTTGGGCATGATAACCTTAAGACCGAAGCAACCGTAACGGGAGACGGTGCAATATCTTTTCCCTATATAGGAACTCTTTATGTTAAAGGGATGAGTTTACCCGAGATCGAAAAGGAGTTAGCGAAAAGGCTCGCCAGCGGTTATATAAAATACCCCGTTGTAGCTATAACCTTGTCAACTTCCAAGAGCTTGAAATTTTTTGTGTATGGTGAGGTTAATAATCCGGGGAGATACGTGCTTGAAGATAATATGACCGTATTAAAGGCTATTTCAGCTGCGGGGGGTATTACTACGGATGGGTTTTATGGCAATGTAAAACTCAGGCGGAAACAAAAAGACAAAAAAGAGTATAAGGAAATTGACATAGATCTTAAAAATACAAAAGAAAGTATCATGAATGGCGATATGCCCATTGAATCAGAGGATATCGTAGTTATTGAACGTAGCCAAAATTTCTATGTGTATGGTGAGGTTATGAAACCCGGTAAATTTACCCTTGAGGATAGCACAACCGTCCTCAAGGCAATATCCCTTGCCGGAGGCTTCGCGAAATATGGTTCTCTTGACAGAGTCAAAATTCTCCGAACAATTCCGGGTAAAACAAACTATGAAAGTATCAAAGTTGATATGAAAGGTGCCGTGGGTGGTCAAGTTGGTAAAGATATCCGTTTAAAGCCGGAAGATATCGTAATTATATTGGAAGGTGTTCTTTAAGGGGGTGGTATGAACTCAGATTTTTCCAGAAGTACCTTGCGGGATTATTTAAAAGTTATATTCAGACATAAGGCCGTAATTATAACCACATTTGTGACCATACTGATAAGCGTTGGCATCGGGCTGGAACTTAAGACGCCAGTTTATCAGTCCCATGTTAAGATGCTCATCTCGGCAGAGAAGCTGATTGATTCTCCCTATTACAAGGTTTTAGGGGGTTATCAGCAGACGGAATTATCTCTTACTCAGAGTGAGATTGTCAGTTCAAACCCTGTAATCGAGCGTACAGTAAAGGCGCTCAAGCTTGATCAACGTCCGTTTGATTACGAAAAAAATTTCTGTTCTCCACTTAAATCACTTTTAATAGATTTACGACATAAATTATCGAAACCCGACCAGAACAACGGAACGAGTAAAGATGTATTTGTCGGTTTAAAAAATTCAAGACCTCAGATATCGAACTCTGACAGCACCACATCCGAAGATGAGTCATATTCTTTCCGGCTCGCGGTCAAATCTCTTAAAACTAAAATATCTGTCGATCCAATAAGAGATACCAACTTATTTACAATTACTGCCAGCGACTTTGACCCACGAGAGGCTGCTATGATCGCCAATGTAGTTAGCCGCTCATATGTTATTTTTGATCTTGAGCAGCAACTGGCTGAACTCCAATTACAATATGGAGAAAAACATCCGATTGTAGCACAATTAAAAGATAACATCGATAAGATGAACAAAACCATTACCGGTGAAACTCTTTCTAACATCGAGGCAATTGGCCCGGCAAGTGTTAAGATTGTTGAGCAGGCGCAGGTGCCTCTTGAGTCCTCAGGAACCGATAAGCGTATTACCTTGCTTCTTGCCGTTTTCATGAGTCTGTTTCTGGGGGTTGCTCTTGCCTTTGGCTTTGAGTATATTGACCATACCTTTAAGTCGCCACAAGACGTAGAAACGTTTCTCAACTTGCCACTTTTAGGCTCTATCCCAAAGAAAGGTTTTAAAAATAAAACACTAATTAAAGATTCAAAACGAGTGACAACTTTTCTTCCAGCTTATCAGAACCTCTCTGACCAGATATATCTGTTAATGAAAGATAAAGGATTGAAGTCTATTTTGATAACGGCACCTACACCCTTAGACGGGTCTACCACCATCATTGCCAATCTCGCCAATTTTCTATCTCATAAGGCAGGTCACAAGGTGATGGTTATTGATGCCAACTTAAGAGCACCGGCGATACACAAAGTTTTTAACATCTCAGATAATTCAGGTCTTGCGAATGTACTCGAGGACAAAATCTCATTGGAGAAGGCAACTCATGATTTAAGTCCTAATTTGACGATATTACCCGCTGGTAATACCTCACTGAATCCGACACCTCTTTTAGATTCCACTCGTATGGCTAACGTAATCAAGGCAGCCAGAGAAAAATATGAATTAGTTTTTATTGATTATGCAAACTTAAGGAGTTTTAAAGATGCCTGCGTTCTTTGTCCATATTTAGACGGGATTGTCCTGGTTGTAAATGAAGGGAAGACACGACGCCATGTTCTTAAGGAATTGCTCACACCTTTGAAGCATAAAAAGGCTAATCTGGTTGGTGTCATTTTGAATAATCGTACGTATGCGATTCCAAAGATGATTTACGAAAGATTGTAATTGCGGCTTGTAAGCTGAATTTTTATCCCCCTTTCCCCTCACGCGCAAAAGGTGCGATATGAGGAGGCTGATATTATTATGATTCACACACGGTAATGTAGCCATGGGCTATGAACCTATCGCCCACACAAATCAGTCATCATAAAAGATAAGAATATACTTGTTTGTAGAAAATAATTGAGGAAATTTTAGTGAAGGCATTAATCCTTGCAGGAGGTAGTGGAGAAAGGCTCTGGCCATTATCCAGAAAGAACTATCCAAAACAATTCTTAAAATTAAACGGCGATAAATCTCTTTTGCAACAAACGATGGAGAGAATTTTACGTGTAATTTCTCCTGAGGATATTATCGTATTAACAAACAGTACTTATAAATTCCATGTCTTATCAGATTTAAAATCTTTATCTGCAATCAATCGCCCGTTACCAAATACCCATATAATTTCTGAACCGGCAAGTAGAAATACAGCGCCTGCTACAGCATTGGGTATCAAATACTGTATGGAAAAACTTGGTTGTAAAGATGACGAAGTTATATTCTTATCTCCTTCAGATCATGCAATACAACCTGCCGATAAATTTGCCGAATATATACGGCTTGCAGATGAAGTTGCCCGAAAGGGCTGCTTAGTAACCTTCGGAATAAAACCGGATAAGCCTGCAACCGGCTATGGATATATAAAATTTAACAGTCAGCACCCGACAGACGGCGATAAGAATTTTTTCAAAGTAAAGGAATTTACGGAAAAACCTGACAGTGAGACTGCGAAGCGTTACATAGACAGCGGGACTTATTTCTGGAATTCAGGCATGTTCGCATTTCGCATTGGAACTATGATTGAAGAAATGAACAGCCATGCACCGGAGATAGCGCGGATGATTAATTTGAGTTTCGAAGAAATGCTGTCGAGTTTCGCACAGATGCCCAACATCTCTTTAGATTATGCAGTTATGGAAAAATCGGATCGTGCTGTAGTGCTTCCCCTTGATTTATACTGGAATGACATTGGTTCATGGGATTCACTGTATGATGTCCTGGATAAGGATGGAAACGGTAATGTAAAAAAGGGCGATGTCCTGACAGTAAACACACAGGGAACTCTAATCCTTGGCAACAAAAGACACATAGCAACCATAGGACTGGAAAATTGTCTGATCGTTGAAACAGATGATGCCATACTAGTTGCAAAGAGAGGAGAGGCGCAAAAGGTAAAAGATGTCGTAAATAAGCTGAAAGAAAATGCCAAGGCTGAAGCAGAAGAACATGTCACCACCTTTAGACCATGGGGAAGTTATACCATTCTTGAGAAAGGCCCCCGGTACAAAATAAAACGAATCGTGGTAAACCCAAATGAGAAACTAAGCCTACAGATGCATTATCATCGTTCTGAACACTGGGTAGTGGTAAAGGGGAGCGCAAAAGTAACCATAGGTGATAAGGAGATGTTTATTCACGAAAATGAATCAGTATATGTTCCAAAATCGACGCTGCACAGGCTTGAAAACCATGGTAAAGTGCCTCTGGAGATAATTGAAGTCCAAAACGGGGAATACACGGGCGAAGACGATATTGTAAGATGTGAAGACATGTACGGCAGAACATTGCCTTTAAAATAATGATTAAGGGAAATGACGGTAAGAACATAATATTAGGGGGCGGAATTACCGGTCTCAGTGCGGGGATAAGTACGGGAATAGTCATTTACGAAGCGAATAATATACCGGGTGGCATATGCGCTTCCTATTATGTCAATCCCAGCGGTAAGAAATCGTATTCTCGCAAGGATGAAGAAACATACCGGTTTGAAATAGGAGGAGGACATTGGATTTTTGGGGCAGATAAAGAGAGTTTCAATGTTATCAATTCTTTATCTCAGACCAAAAGTTACGAGAGGAAGTCTTCCGTTTATCTCTCTGCTTTGGATATCTATGTTCCCTATCCGATTCAGAATCATCTTTTTTATTTACCCCAGGATATCCGTAACAAAGCTTTAGAAGAGATTCTGCATGGCACGAACAAGTCGGTTTCCACCTTATCCGACTGGTTAGCGGTAAACTTTGGAAAAACTTTATGCGATATATTTTTCTTTCCATTTCACGAATTGTATACTGCTGGTTTGTACACAAAAATAGCGCCACAGGATAAATTTAAAACACCGGTAAATAAAGATTTAATTATCAAAGGCGCAAAAGAAAAAACGCCATCGGTCGGTTATAATGTAACATTTATCTATCCCGAGAAAGGATTGAATGATTTAATCAGTAAAATGGCAGATCGATGCCGTATTCATTTCAATAAAAAGGTTGTAAAGATTTCTATCGATGAGAAAGAGATTTTGTTTGAAGACGGTGGTAAAATAAAATACGATAAAATATTTTCAACATTGCCTTTAAATAAAACTATGGAGATGACGGGATTGAACGTTGGGGAATCTGACCCTTTTACCTCAGTATTAGTGGTAAATATCGGTGCGTTAAAAGGTGCAAAATGTCCGGATGATCATTGGATTTATGTCCCAAAGAGTAAGACTGGATTTCATCGGGTTGGTTTTTATAGCCACGTGGACAGTTTATTTTTACCGATCACATCAAGGAAAAATAAAGATAGAGTGAGTATCTATGTGGAGAAAGCATTCCATGGAGGAGAAAAACCTTCAGAGCAAAACATGAAAAAGATATGTGATTCGATAGTAAAAGAATTGCAAGAATGGAAATTCATAACCGAAGCGGAAGTCGTGAACCCTACCTGGGTTGAAATCGCTTATACCTGGCAATATCCTGATTCAAATTGGAGAGAAAAGGCGTTAGAAATCTTGAAGGGAAATCGAATTTATCAAACAGGGAGATACGGAAGATGGAAATTCCAAGGAATAGCTGAATCGATTATGGAAGGGTTTGACGTAAACGGAGGGTTTAAAAATGCTTTGGAGAAGAAAAACTTCTGATTAATCACGAAAGTCCCCGCAGAGGAGAGACCTTTGTGACAAGAAAAATTACAAGAGCAATTGCCAATATTCTCATGGGAAAACAGGAGTTTGCAGAAAAAGCATAAATATGCAGGTATAGAAATCGAATGAAAGGGAATAGAAATTTCAAAGAAAAATGGATTCGAATACACAGAGCATGATTTTTCGTTCTACGAGAAAGTAAGGGAGGGCTGCTAGCTATTTGTTTCATTAATCAGCTAACGAATTATAAATAATCACACGTACAAATAAATAGCCCAATAACCATGCATCATAATTCTAAAATCTACGTAGCCGGACACCGTGGATTAGTTGGCTCGGCTATTATACTAAAACTTCAGGATTTGGGTTATAAAAATATCATCGTGAGGACGCATAAGGAGTTGGACTTGACAAGGCAGTCTGAGGTAGAGTCATTTTTTGAAGAGGAAAAGCCTGAGTTTGTTTTTTTGGCGGCTGCTAAGGTTGGTGGAATTTTAGCTAACAACACGTATAAGGCAGAGTTCATATATCAAAATATCATGATTGCAGCAAACGTGATTTATGCAAGTTATAAGTATGGTGTCAAAAAATTGTTAAATCTTGGTTCGTCTTGTATCTATCCAAAATTTGCTCCTCAACCGATGATGGAGGAACATTTGCTCACAGGATGTCTTGAACCTACCAACGAGCCGTATGCGATAGCAAAGATATCTGCAATAAAGCTTTGCAGGTATTTTAACGAACAGTATGGTACAAACTTTATCTCTGTAATGCCAGCTAACCTCTATGGTCTGAATGACAATTTTGATTTAGAGACATCACATGTGCTGCCAGCACTAATAAGGAAAATGCATCTTGGAAAGTGTTTACTAAATGGAGATTTTCAGTCTATTAGAAACGATTTACAAAGACGTCCGATACGCGATAACGATGTAAATAAAATGACGGACGAAGAAATCATTAACCTCCTTTCCCAAAGCGGAATCAAAAGTAATTATCCAAAAAATTCGAAACAAGCACTTCGCAACTCGAAATGTACAACTATCGTTGATCTATGGGGAAGTGGCATCTCTTATCGTGAATTTCTCTATGTAGATAATTTGGCCGATGCCTGTGTATTTTTAATACAAAATTACAATGCTAAAGATATTGGGGAATTTATAAATGTTGGCACAGGGACAGACATTCAGATTAAATATTTAGCAGACCTCATTAAGGAGGTTGTTATCTACAAAGGGAAAATAATTTGGGATACATCAAAACCTGACGGAATGCCAAAAAAGTTGCTGAATATATCAAAGATAAAGGCATTGGGGTGGAAGCCACAAACCTGTTTGGAGAATGGAATAAGAAAGGTATACACATGGTATGTAAAAAGTCTAAACAACAAATCACATACGAATAAAACACATTGTTGTTCATAGATTTATTTACATGCAGCATTGCCCGGCTTGAAATTTGCGAGTACTAATTCTGTCTTACCAGAATGCCTTTATCGGGTATTCAGTGAAACTTGTTCTTCCTGGATTCCTGCTAAAAATATGCGGGAATGATATAGCGAGAGCAATAAAATAAGACCCGCGAATTCCTGACCGTGCAACGCTGATCTGCATGTAATTTACATCAATAATGCGTATTTATTCAAAAAACTAAATTGTTACGATTTCAGGTTCTTTTTGTTGAAGAATGCTGATAAGAACTTTGTTTATGCTGGAAAATAAATTATTCCTAGTATGCGGGGTAAATGAGTGATTAGTATAGCGTTTCATTAATACATTGACAGATACTATGCAAATACTATAATATAAAAATTTTAATTTTAAGCAGGATAAAACGGGATTTGAATTTTTCTTTAACACCTTTTAATATTTTAAACGGTTATTTAATTGGCCCAAAAAAACATCTGTAAGTTCCTTGATTCATATTTGTATATCTGGAAGTTTATGATGAACATTGCTGGAAAAAAGAAAAAGGACACGGTGTTAGTGTTATGAGAACTGTAGTTTTTATTGTGGGATTAGGTTATACAGGCTCAACTGTTCTTGATATGGCCTTAGGTAATAATAAAGAATCTTTTTCGTTGGGAGAAATTGCTAACCTGCCTACGGAGATAAATATAAATAATCCATGTGTATGTGGTGAATTTATTCGAAACTGCCACTTCTGGCTAGGAGTGTGTAATGCCATAAGAGAGAAACATAATATTGATTTTATAAGGAATCCTGATTCATTCCCTTTAAAACCAGCTGAAATTCGCAATAGAAACAATATTTTAAGGAAGTTAAAAATTTTATCGAATGTGTATGGAATTTCTAAAAATGAACCATGGCTTAAGAATACGAAAATTCTTTACGATGCCATCGCTGAAATGTCCAATGCAAAAGTCCTTATTGATTCAAGTAAGGATATACGGCGCGCCCTTATGTTACGATCTGTTCTGAAAGGATACCAGATAAAGTTTATTCATCTAATTCGCGATTGCAGAGGAACTATGCGTGCGTGCAAAAATAATGTTGGCAAAGTCCGTTTTCCAAAAAGTAATGAAGATGCCATAATAACAAGACCATTTATTCCAACTGAACAAGCGATAAAAATGTGGATACATGATAATTTAAAAATAACCGTTTATTTGTCACTCTTTGCGCCTTATAATAGCTGGAGAGTTGTGAAGTATGAGGACTATTGCGATACGCCAGATACGGTTTTTTCTTCTTTAGCAGAATGGCTTGACCTATCTGATTATAAAGATATGATTAATTTTAGTTCAATAGTGCATCATAACGTTTCAGGGAGTCGCTCCCGCTTCAATCATTCTAAAATTCTGCCCTCCGATAAACGATGGAAAAACGACTTGACAGAAGAAGATTTTAATATATTCAAAAAAAAGGCAATTTTCTTGAATCGGCTTTATGGTTACAAAGATTAATGTCGGGACCAAATTACCTGTCATACGCATTTTCGACAATACTGATAATGTAATTCAAAGGATAATATAAATATGATATTTGAAAAGAATATAGATTACTACAGCAAAATACGAACAGAGCTCATAGATATGCTTCCTTCTGTAAAAGGTAAGTTTTTAGAAATAGGTTGTGGGGTGGGGTCAACACTGGATTACCTTAAGTCAAAGGGGGCATCATATGTAGCGGGAGTTGATATAAACAAGAAGGCTGTCGATGCAGCTTCTCAGAAATTTTTGGATTTTGTTTTGGTTGCAGATGTAGAAAAGGATATTTTACCTTTCAAAGATCAAGAGTTCGACGTCATAATTTTTGCTGATATTATTGAACACCTGTTTAATCCTTGGGATACATTAAAAAACATGCAAAGATATCTAAAAGACGATGGCCTTATATTATTAAGTATCCCAAATATCAAAAACTATTATACACTCATAAGATTAATTTTTTATGATGAATGGTCATATTCAGAAGCCGGAATACTTGATAATACACATATAAGATTCTTTACACTTAAGGAAATAGCAAAGCTCCTTGATTATGCCGATTTAAAAATTGTGGATGTTAAATGTCGAACTAAAAAAAGAAAAGCATTTGATATTATAAATGCCTTATTATGTAAAAAAATAGAGTCTTTTTCAGTTGTTAAATATTGTATTGTAGCAAGCAAAAAATGAACGCATCTTTAAAACTAATAACCTTTAAAAATATTAGTTATAATGCATTTTCCAGGATTGTTACCTTCGTTTTTCAGGTTCCAGCAAATATAATTCTTGCTAGACAATTAACATCGGATGATTATGGAATAATTGGGTTTGCAATGGTATTCATTAATTTTTTAATACGGTTTAATGATCTTGGTATCAGAAGTGCGGTCATACAAAAGACAGATCTTAGTGAAAAAGGACTTTATACAGGATTTACTATCAAAGTTATACTCGGGTTATTAATTTTTGCAACTGCTTTTTTTATTGCTCCAGTAGCTAATATCTTTTTCAATAATAATGCCGTAGAAGGTGTCGTTAAACTTCTTTCTTTAAACTTTATAATTAATAGCTTTGCCTTTCTTCCAGAAATAATTCTTGCAAAGGAATTGAATTACAAAAAATTGTCATTAACTCAAATAGTTACAGGGGTTATTACTCCAATTCTTACAGTTGTCTTAGCGTTAACTGGCTTTAAATACTGGAGTATTGTAGTTGCAAACGTTAGCGCAACCGCCGTTTCAGTAATCTTTATTAATATCCTAAAACCCATTAAAATTAGGTTTATATTCGAAAGGAAAATCGCTTTAGAATTTTTATATTTCGGAGGCGGTCTCTTTCTTACAGGAATAATTGGCTTTGTAATTTTTAATTTTGACAACTTCATTATCGGAGCGTTAAAAGGTTCCGAAATACTGGGATATTATGCAATAGCTTTTACTTGGGGATCTATGGTATGTACCATATCAGGTAGTATAATAAACAGCGTTCTTTTCCCGACATTTTCAAAAATGCAGGGTGACAGAAAAAAGCTTAAAAAAGCCTATCTGGAAATTATGGAATATACAACTTTTATCGTAGTTTTTGGCAACTTAACCTTATTTGTTATCTCAAAAGAATTCCTTTACATAATTCTTGGTAAAAATACTGACAAATGGTTGCCAGCCATTGCGACCTTCAGGATACTCTGTGTATTTGGCATATCCAGGGCTCTCTTGGAACCCATTGGCAGCTTTATACTCGCTATTGGAAAAATAAATCTACTACTTAGATCAAATTTGATAGTGGGAGCAATTGAGTTAAGCATTGTATATCCTGCGTTAAAATATTTTGGTATAGAAGGGGTGGCGATTGCAGTAACAGCCGTATATTCGTTACAGTATCTTATTTATTTCTATTTCTTTCGTAGAGAACTAGATATCGGGCTTATTGATTTATTTAAATCCGTTAAATCTGTAATTATCCCCGCTTTAGTCATACTTGTTGGATTTATTGTTTTTTCGTATATATGTAATGAGTGTTCTTTATTATTACTTTTTATAAAGACATTTTTAACGGGAGTAGGATTTTTTATAATTCATGGATATATTACAAATTGGAAACTGATTAAAGAATCAAAATCAGCAATTGTTAATTGGCGAAGTCCTGTGAAATACTTACAAGAATAAGTGTCTTTAAAAAAGATATTGGCCAATTTAATATTAAGGAATTTCAAACCATCTGTTCCTCCCCTTTGATGGAAGAAGCTAGGAGAGGGTGATAAAGAAACGGATATGCGCCCTCCCCTAACCCCTCCCATCAAGGGAGGGGAAAAAGTCGTCGAAGTCCTGATTAAATAGCTATTTTCATAGGAATTGTTCAGTATAAATCTTATTATATTTTGAAAATATCGGAGAATTTATGCAATATACAAACTTTAATTCATTTATCAACAAAATTCTAAATCGAATAGAAATAAAACTGAAAAGGACTTACCTATTGTCAAGACCTTTGGAGGTCGCCATAGAACCTACTATGAAATGCGATTCTAACTGCGTAATGTGTAACCGAAATTTTAGCCGTAAGGAGACAAAAAATGCAGCGGGCCTTTTAAGTTGGGATATTCTATTGAAGGCACAGCCATTCTTTAAATATGCTGAACGGGTTTTGTTCTGTGGATTTGGTGAGGCACTATTACATCCAGAATACTTGGCTATGCTACGAGAGATCAAAAGATCAAATCCCTTTGTGTATCTTTTTACAAATGGGATATCGATGACAGAAGAAATGGGTAGAGGATTAGTTGATGCAGGGATAGATATGATCTGTATATCAATTGGGGGTGCTACAAAAGAAACCTATAGGAAAATCCGCGGGGTAGATGCCTTTGAACAAGTTATGAACAATATACGATTAATAACTGAATATAAAAAGAAAACGGGTAAGAAAATACCTATTTTAACTTTTGAAGTTGTTGCGATGAATAGCATTTTGAATGAGCTAGAATCTATAGTGCAATTGGCTCATTCGGTAGGAGTTGAATGTATAAATTCCCCCAATCTGGTTGTGCAGGGCATGGATATTAAGGAAGAATGCACGTGGCTCAACATAGAGAACACGAGGAAAGCCTACCAAAAGGCCGGCATCATGGCAAAAAAATTAAACATAACATTTAATTCGCCGATATTCAATGTTTGTAGATCAGATTGCAGGGCTTTTTTTCAAAAAATGTTTATAAATTGGGATGGTACAGTTATGACTTGTGCCCTTGAGCGTTACATAATAGGTGACTTAAAGAAGGAAAATATAGCATCTATCTGGAATAGCAATGGTATGATTAAACTTAGGAAAAATTATTACGAGAAGGGGCTGGAAGTTACATGCCCGAATTGCGTATGCTGGGATAAAAGGCCAGAAACCTTCTTAAATCCATCAATAAATTCAAGAGAGTACGCAGAACAGGTTTTATAATATCAAGCAGATAGGCTGGGTAAGCATATTATTGTGTAAACATGAAATATGGTTCTTCTTTTATAAACAAAGAATATAGACAATGAAAAAGACCACTCAAATCTTAATTTCACTTTTTATTGCTATGTTGCTAGGTAGTATATATTTGAAATCTTTTGAAGACCCCAGAGTATTACTCAGTATTTTATTCTGCTTGATAGTTCTCTTATTGCGCAACAGATGCTACCACAATTTTGAATTTTTTCTCTGTCTCTTAATTTTCATCTACTTTGAAACATTTTATTTAGTCCCCAAGTTTGGGGAGCATTATAATTACAAACAATTTGTTTTGCCAATTCTTATCATTTATCTGTTTGATCTTTTTTTGACGGGCAAATTTAGATTCGGAAGGTATGGCGGGTGGGTTATAATGTATCTTGTCATTCTCGCATTTGGACTTATTGTTAGTACCTATAGAGGACAACCCATTATATTCGGGATCAAAGAGATACAATATCCCATGGTAATTGTGATTTATTTTTTAATTGTTGGCGGCAATATAAATATAAATATAAATAAATTTACCAGCTATTTGGTAATTATGGGAGTTGCAGTTGCAGCATTAGTTGCATTACAATACATCTTTTACGATAAATTTCAATTTATACATTTTGAAGAGGATATACAAGGCCAGTATGAAACAGGAATCAGAGGGCTTAGGATAACTCTGGGACACACCCTGATCGCGACTGCCGCTGTCGTTGCATTTGCAAAATACTTGGAAAAACAGGGTAATATTTACCTGTATACCTTTATCAGTCTTCTTGCTTATATAATATTAATTTCCAAAACCAGGATGCTCGTCATGGGAATTATAATGACTTCTGTTATCCTTTTTTTAATTTACAGAAGATTTTCATTAAAAGCAATATCTTTGATTTGCATTGTAATGATAATTTTCATCTTTGGTATAACCAAAATTTCTTCAATAACTGAAAATAAATTGGTTGATGTAACCTATGCTGATTTTGAAGGAAAATCGGCAAGTTATATAACGAGAGTAAACTCTTATCTATACTATATTGATCAGTTTAAAAAATCTGCATTAATCGGATATGGTCATTTGAGTCCTCACTGGAAAGGTAGTTTGGCAACCAGATTGATGGAAAAGGGCATCCATATATCCGACATCGGGATTATGCATCTAATTTATGAAAATGGGCTTGTGGGTCTACTATGTTTTCTTATTGGTCTCGTAAGGTTCATGCGAAGTATTTTGAAGCGGGAGCAGTGTATAGATGTAGCGGCTTATATTATATTAGCATTCACAACCATGATAACATTTGATCTTTTTTTAGGAGATAGGGATATTTTGTTGTTTGGTGTATTTCTTGGATTCATGGGGATAACGCATAAAGCGAATCTTAACTCTAACAGTGTTGTAAATGCGTAATATGGATGTTTCAGTTGTTATTGTTAGTTATAATGTGTCCGATCTTTTAAATGAATGTATCATATCAATTAAAAAAGAAACATCCTGTAGTTATGAAATCATAGTTGTTGATAACAATTCGGTAGATAATTCAGTTGAGATGCTCAAAACCAAACATCCTGATGTAAAATTGATACAAAACAATCATAACGTTGGTTTTGCAAGGGCAAATAACCAGGCATTTAAAGAAGCAACGGGTAAATATATTTTAATGCTCAACCCTGATACCATTATTTTGAAGAATGCTATCAACAAGTTAGTCCAGTTTATGGATAAACACCCTGAGATGGGGGCTAGTGGGCCGAAAGTTCTGAATACGGATATGACTCTTCAGCACAATTGCCATCATTTCCCATCCGTTTTAATAAGGTTCGCAGGATATCTTCAACTGAAAAAGTTTTTCCCAAAAAATAGACTTTTCGGACGCGAGCATATGACCTATTGGAATTACAATGAAATAAAGGAAATAGATTGGATTACCGGATGCGCACTGTTAATAAGAACATGTGCTCTAGTTGAGGTTGGATATTTAGATGAAAATTATTTCATGTATACGGAAGAGACTGATTTATGTTTTCGGCTTAAAAAATATGGATGGAAAATACTTTACTATCCATCTGCCCATATAATTCATCATGGAGGGCGTAGTGCTTTAAAACAAAATAAAGAAAAGGTATTTTCCAAAAGCATTACAACTTATTTATTTTCAACACAATACTACTTTTTCAAAAAAAACTATGGCATCAAAATTTCTATAATAATTAAAATATTAGATTTTATTTATTATTTCTTACTATTTATAAAGAATTTGTTTCGACGAGATAAAATTATCAAAACAGCGAAACTGGAAGAAGCAAAAACTGTAATTTCCGCAATTTTCAGAAAGTAATATTATAGATAATGGTTATCGAGTTAACCAATTATCCAATGAACGACAAAAATAAGTTGTCTTTGCGAGAAGCAAAGAGAGACGAAGCAACCTCACATATGGGTTGCTTTGTAGCCGCTCGCAATGACGATTCATATATACTATATTTAAAATGTTAACCATAAATAAGTGTCTTGACATATGGGGTGCATTTCAAAAATGAAAAATGAAGAAAAAGATTTACCAAAAGTTTCTATTGTAATAATCGGACGTAATGAAGCAGAAAACTTAAAAAACTGTATTCATTCAATTCTTAATATGAATTACCCACAAGAACTTTTAGAGGTTATTTATGTAGACACAAACTCAAACGACGGTAGCCCTGAGATAGCAAAATCACTTGGAATCAAAGTTTGCGAAGAATACAGTAACACACCTTCTCCTGCCCTTGCTCGTAATCGTGGATGGAAGGAAACAAAGTATGATGTTGTTCATTTTGTAGATGGTGATACAGTAATCTATCCTAACTATTTACTGGAAGCAATTGGCTATTTAGGCAAGAATCATACCGCCTGTGTTTTTGGGAAATTAAACGAAAAGAATAAGAAAACAAATTGGATTTCAAATCTTCTGCACACAGATTGGAAAATCAAAAAAGTTGGTTTTGTTGCTTCACCGGGTGCAGGTGGAACATTTTTAAAATCAGCGTTGTCAAAAGTTGGAGGATATAATTCAAAGATTCGAGCCGGTGAAGAACCTGATATTGGTATCCGTTTAAGAAGAGAGGGATATCAGATTCGTCTTATTGACTCATATATGTGCATGCATGATTATGGGTTAAATACTATAGGGTCCCTACTCAAACGGTATTTTTTTTGGGGTATGAACATGAGCAATTTGTTACTCATTCCAGACGTTCCATGGGAAATTAAAAAAGGTTTTTACAAAGTACCTTTACAGTGCGGGATGGTATTATTTGTATTTTTACTTCTCCTTTTTAAAGGATATATACTTTTTTCTCTTCTGCTTTTTATTAGCCTCCCTTTATTAATTGCCTCATATGTTTTAATAAAAAAACGTCGGTGGATTTTCAGTATGGGCAAAATGGATTTGTCGGTTTTTTTATATTTCTATTTTTTCATGATTATGAAACCGCTTTTTTTATCTGGTCAAATATATTATCTTATCAAAATGGGAATCAATAAAATACGTTAATTTCCTTAAAGATGGAGACAGGCATTCGGATCATTTCAGGTGGTTTGGTTTTGTTCCCCTTTGAGTACGAAGTTTTTTGTTGATTCTCCAATAACTCTGTCAGATCAAAAAAGACTCTTTGGTACATAGACTGTATGTTTACATCCAAACATGATAACAAAATATTCTTGTATGGCTTTTTTGAAGGATTTAGAATCAGTTCGTATTAAAGTTATAACAAGCGATAAAATACTTGAAGAAAAAAAATTTCTCATTGGAAGAAATCCTTTTTGATATTACATTTGAAAAACCATTCCTTCTGAAAAGAAGAGTACGGTAAATGAAAAAAATAGCCGTTTTACTTCCAACCCTTTCTTTAGGCGGAGCCGAGCGTTTAGTATTTGAAGAGTTATCTTTTTTCAAACACGATAAGCGCTTTTATTTTGAGATTCATGTAGTATTCGAACCCGGCTATTTATTTAATAAATTCAAGGAATTAGAGATGCCAATTTATATATGGAATGCCCCGCATAAATCGTTACGCATGTTCTTCATTTTCTTAAAAATCGTTCGTTATCTTCGACGAAAACGATTTGATATTCTTCATGTACATCTGTTGAATCATTATGGTTCATGGATAGGGCGGTTTGCTGAAGTGAATTGTATCGCTACAGCCCATAGTGATCATAGGTATGATTGGCTAGAAAGACTATGTTTACGCCAAAGTTCATTAGTGCTCGGATGTGGTGTTCAAGTCGTGAAGAATATTAGTAGCTTCATACCCAAACAAAAAATCAGACTTCTAAACAATGCCATTCGACCAGTAGTATCAAATAATAACACAGAATATGAAGAAATTTTGAAGCAGCTAGACGTAGGTAAAGATTATAAAATTGTATTGTCTCTTGGGAGGCTTATTGAAAGTAAAGGGTATGATTTATTAGTCGATGCCTTTAAGCACGTAATAAAAAAAGAGACTAAAGTTGTTCTTTTGCTTGGTGGAGATGGTCCAGACAGGAAGAAACTTGAACAACAAATTATGGCAAGCGGAATGCAGGAGTACATCCGCCTTCTTGGATTTGTAGATAATGTAAATGAATTATTAGAAATTTGTGATATATACGTCAATTCTTCCCGACGAGAGGGATTGCCTATGACGCTTCTGGAGGCCATGGCGAACGGGAAACCAATTGTTGCAACGAATGTCGGTAGTAATTGCGAAGTTGTCAAGAATGAAGAGACTGGACTACTGGTTGATCCTGAACGACCCGATCTCCTTGCGAAGGCCATTTTAAAGTTACTTAATGATAAAGAATTACGGGATACATTAGGAACACAGGCCTTTGAGCTTTTCAAAAAGAATTATACTATCGAGAAACATTGTAAAACACTTGCTGAAGAATATCTGGCTTGATAGCAAACAAACTTCAGTTTTTCTTAAAATTTGTAGGATTTAAAGGTTAAAAAATATCAAATATTGCCGATAACATAAAGAATATTCCGCCTATGTTAGAGATAGATAAGAAAAAATTTATATTTAAAACAAAAGAGATTTGGTTTAGCGATTACCCTTTTGATATAAAAAAATATCATGGCGTAATTTTCCGTGAGTGTAAAAATAAAGCAGCATTGAAGGGGTTCACTTGCGAGAAATTTACCACATTGGTTATAGATTTGACACAAGACTTGAATGCAATATGGAATAGTATGACCAAGTCTTGCAGGTATTGCATTAATAAGGCTGTAAGGGATGGAGTAAAAATAAAGCGAAACGAAGATTACGAGGCATTTTACGAGATAAATAAGACATTAAAAAAACGCAAAGGCGCGCCTGTGGCCTTGGTTGATATGAATTTTATGAAAAGATATGGAACCTTGTTTACGGCATATATAAACGGAAAAATAGTTGGAGGACACTTTTGTTTAGAAGACGAAAATAATATAAGGGGATTAATAGGTGCGACAAAACGACTGGAAGTTAGTAAAGAAGAAGCGTCGTTAATTGGTAACGCAAATAGGTTACTTGAGTGGGAATCGATAAAATATGCCAAGGAAAAAGGAATTAAAGAATATGATATGGGGGGGTTTTATACGGGAAAGGAAAAAGACGAACAAAAAGAGAGAATAAATATGTATAAAAAGGGTTTTGGCGGGAACATTGTGACGCATTATATTTATCAGAAATCTTATTCAAAAATTTACGAAGTTACAAAAAAAGCATTTGTGTTAGCTATGGGTTATTGATGAGTAGTCTATGAATAATAAAGAAGATAACAAACAGAAAGCATCAGGCACGAGATACATCGAAGAGAATTTTTGAATTTAAGGAAGTAATTGCTATGATTAAGCAATTTCGAAACGACATCAAAATAATGGAAACTGGTATGTCTTTGCCTGGCACTAAAATGTTACTTTTTGTAATGGATTTTTGGATAGGAGTAAAGAGGGATGCCACTATTGGGTAAACGATTCGGAGTCTTTAAGGAGCTTCACCTGGCTGTAAGGCGAGAGATTATGGCAAACAGGTTCAATCCCCTCTATGCCTTAGTTTTCCTCACATACCGATGTACCAGTAGCTGCGGGTGCTGTAACATCTGGAAGAGGAATTCTGAGAACAAAAGTAACGAGATGGGAATACAGGAGTGGATGGTCGTTATCGATAGGCTGCACAACAGCGGAGTCAGGGGAATTGAAATATTTGGTGGAGATGCCCTGCTTAGGAAAGACATTATTTTTGACCTGATTGACTACTGCCGATTAAAGGGTATAGAGACTTTTCTTCCTACCAACAGTAACCTTATAGACGAAGATACGGCACGCCGTCTGGTAGAAGGAGGTCTCACTGCGTTCTACTTCTCCTTAGATGGAACTAAGGAAGTTCATGATGCTATAAGAGGTTTAAAAGGCAGTTATGATAGGGTAGTAAAGGCTGTTGCAGAGGTTGCAAAATTTAGGAAGAATGGGTTCCGCCCAGAGATTGTTATAAATACTACCGTATCCAGACTAAACTACAAACTTATACCCGAGTTCTTAGAAAAGATAACCTTTCTTCCTATCGATGCAGTGGAGTTCGGTTATGTTAGTGAGGTGCCTAAAAACGCTGTGCGGAATTCTACTGTCAATGGCATATCCTCAGACCCTTATTTTGTCTCCACCGATGGAGAGAGCCACTTGCTTTCTGAAGGGGAGGCGCTGGAACTATACAAAATCGTGCGGGAGGTGCAGAAATCAAGGAACCGCTACCCTTATAGGCTTCTTATGGATAACCTCCTCGTCCTTTCAGCAAGAGAGTTTGAAAAGGGGGAATTTCCACCTGTCAGATGTCTTAGGGCAGCTATAGAGCCTACCATTACCCCATATGGAGATACCCTTCCCTGTCCTTTCTTTAGTGAATATTCCTTGGGTAATCTCTACAATAATAAATTGGAAACGATCTGGGGTAACAAACCCCACAGGGAGTTTGTCCGTGTCCAGAGAGAAAAAAAGATAGATATCTGCAGGTACTGTAACACCCTTCTGTTTAAAAAGGGGCTCCGTCTCACCCTAAAGAATCATCTTAAACAATGGTTCGCTTAATCGCAGCTTTACAGAAGGGAATAAAGGCCTATAAGGAGGGTGGTTTTCTTCTTGTACTCAAGAGAGCCGGGAAGCGTCTATATCGTACAAACTCTGCCTACTGGTTTATAAGGGATCTCTCCGCCCCTATTCCAGAGTTCTCTGCACCTTTTGTTGTGAATGTGGTGAAAAACCAGACAGAGCAAGTGATTAAGTATATGGAGAAAAAAAATTACCTGTCTGAAAAAGAGATTGAGGTAGGTATGAAAGAAGGTCACTGGTTTTTAGGCCTTATCGTCAATGAACAGGTGATGGGTTTCTGTAAGTGCGGTTTTAAAAGAGTCTATGTAAATGATTTTAACGAGGTTCTTCAACTTCCTGATAAAATCTCATTTATATACGAATATGAAATAGACGAAACCATAAGAGGCAAGGGAATAGCAAAGTATTTTATTTCTTCCGTACTTAAGATGCTCAAATACGATGAATGGAGGTTTGCAGTCTGTCACATACCACCCTGGAATACTCCATCTATAAAGGTAATAGAAGCTTGTGGATTTAAAAGGCTTGAGTGGATTAAGTTCATTGAATTTGCTGGTCTTAAGTGGAAGAGTAAAAGAATAAACACGCTTCTTGAGATAGTAATGAAAAATGAAGTTTTTCGGGGATGACAAGCATATCTGCTAAATCTTTGTCACGAACAAGGTGGAAAATGCCCATAAAGTGATAGAAGAGTATGACAAGAGGGCAGATAGTGAGAACCTGATAGGGGAGGCCAGGAGAGAGGGGTTGCCCGTTTAAAGCTTTTGTTTATAGTGGCCAGGATTACCGATCATGCGAATACCCATGAGGTAAAATATTCTCAGCATGATAGTAGGATTGCAGGTCTTTTTCGATTCATTCGGCGAGAAAAAAGAACTGAAAACACCCTGATAAAATTTCTTGGTATAGACAATCGGCTCGTAGTTTAGACGCTGACTTGATAGATCTTATCGCTTACATGGGAGCAGCCTATTTGGTGCAGGATTCGGGTAAAACACTTGCTGAAGAATATCTGGCTTGCTAAAGAATGTTCCACCAATGTTAGAGATAGATAAGAAAAAATTTATATTTAAAACGAAAGAGATTTGGTTTAGCGATTATCCTTTTGATGTCGTTGGATATGGTAGTGTATCCTTTCGTGACTGCAAAAATAAAGTAGTATCAAGGGGATTTTCTTGTGAAGAATTTACAACATTAGTTATAGATTTGACTCAAGATTTAGATACAATCTGGAAAGCGATAAGTAACAGGTGCCGTACTAGAATAAACAATGCAAAGCGGAGTGGAGTAAAAATAGAACAGAATAAAGATTATGAAGAATTTTATCGAATAAACGAGTCATTTAGAAGGGATAAAAAATTACCTTTGATGCAGGCAGAATGTGAGTTTATGAAAAAATATGGAACGTTGTTTGCTGCCTATTTAAACGGAAAGATGTTAAGTGGGTATTTTGTCTTGGAGGATAAAAATACTATGCGTTTATTAATTGGGGCATCACGACGACTCGAAGTTACAAAAAAAGAATCTACATTAATAAGTAACATAAATAGATTAATATATTGGGAAGCAATGAAGTGTGCCAAAGAAAAGGGAATGAAGGCGTTCGATTTGGGAGGATACTATACAGGAACAAAAAAAGACGAAGAAAAAGAGAAGATAAATTTTTTTAAAAGAGACTTTGGCGGAAAGGTCGTTACACACTATATTTATCAGAAACATTATTCGATACTTTATAAAATTGTTCAAAAAACATATCAAATAGTCAGGAAAGGATCAGCATTGTCCGGTTAGGGAATTGCGAAAGAGCGTCCCTGTTGTTCTTTGAGATTATGAATATCTGCCTGATGGCAGGCAGGAGTTGGTAGATTAGTGTCGAGCTTGCGTGCTTCGTTTTGTATTTTGATGCGTAACTCTCTGACCCTTTTAATACTCACCTTCTCTTTATGATGGTTGTAACAATAAATTGCAAGAAGCAGA
>JABWAQ010000056.1 GCA_013360945.1 Candidatus Brocadia sp. | reverse complement strand
AGTTACTGCCAGAGATATTGAGGGATTTTATCCAGAAGGTGCTTGTTGGGTTTGGTGAGAGTGCAATGGGGCAATCCCGGAAGCCGTTCTGCTGTGACAGATGTGGGAATGACAAGGTGTTTATCTGGAAGACACGGCATGGAAAAGAGACGAAGATCCTGACGGTCTTTCAGTGGGTGAGATTGGAGCAGTTGCAGATACAATGCAAGAGATGCGGGCATAAGATGTATATAACGCGTAAGCTTCTTGGGATGGAACCGATGAAGCGAATACCGATGGAGACACTTCTATTTTGGATGGTTTGAGAGGTAAGGTCAAAATCCTGATTCAGAGATGTTTGTGGCATATTCCGTATCAGGCAAGGTATGTATTATGGCAGGACAGGGCCAGGCGCAAGGGGGAAGAATGGCTGCAGGTGATATCGGAGCTTCTGGAGATATGTGCGATACGGCCATTGGTTGATTGTCAGAAGACCATTGAGAAGATGATAGAATCCAAGAGGAAACGATTGGACGTGGTGATCAAGTATTGTGTGTCGAAGGGATATACCCACACGGCTTCCTACCTTGAGAATGCTAAGCCTGACCTGTTTACGGCGATAGAAAAAAGGCTCAATGGCAAAACAACAAGTAAAGTAGAGCGAGTCATGCGTACGGTTAATCTGCAGGTGAATGTGAGCAAATGGAGTATTGCCGGAGCACTGAATGTTACCAAGATTCGGCTTGCCTATTATTACAACGGTTTTGATGCGTGACAACGATAATTTGGAGGGCTTTTGCCAGGTCTCCACTTGACAACGCTACTAACAATTTAGCTTTTTGAAAAAAGTAGCGCCGATCCCTTGTGGTCGGCCTGTGCGGGGAATAAACCACCCGCGCTGCGTATTTTGTCTCGTACTGATTACCGAGAAATGTACGAATTTTTCAAAAAGCTAAATTGTTACCAAAAATCTATTGTAATACCCTTGTCGCTTCATCATGCAAGCAGATTATGTATTGCCTTAACCTCAATTTGCCAGTCAAGCCGAAAATCTTCCCTGCCGAAATAGACGATTGTCCCTTTTTTCAAGCCTAACTGTTCAAGGCATCTCTTAAAACCTTTTAAATCCCCTGCGTCTATCGTGGTTGAGGTCTTTATTTCATACGCATGAAATCCCTTTTTGTTATAAACGAGAAAATCTATTTCATCTCCCTGCGACGTCCTGTAAAAATAGAAACGTGTGCCGGATGACTCTCGTCTATAATTACGCATCAGTTGCTCAATCACAAACCCTTCAAAGCTAATGCCCCGGTACGGCGACGTCCTTAAAGCCTCAATGGATGAAATGTTTAACAGGTAATGAAGCACCCCTGTGTCACGAAAGTAAATCTTGTAACTTTTGACAAGGCGCTTGCCCACATTTTGATAATAAGGTATGAGTCTATCCACAAGAAAGTATGTTTCTAACAATTCAAGATATCGGTTGACCGTGTGATAACTCACCCCAAATGCGGATGCCGTCTGAGAGGCATTCCAGAGCCTTGCATGGTTGTGCGCTATCATGGTTAATAACTGCATCTGCTGCTGGGGGGAAAACGACGTCTTTAACAGGGCAAAAACGTCTCTCTCTACGAATGTTCTCATATACTGTTCCATCCAGACAAAGCGGTCATTTTCATTCCACAAAAGCGGTTCAGGATAGCCTCCGTTTAGCCAGAATTTCTCCAATTCCATTTTCCGGAGGGTAATCGCCTCGGAATAACTAAAGGGCTGAATTTCAATAAACCCTACTCTGCCGGCAAGGGTTTCAGATATGTTCTTTACAAGCAGCGGATTGACTGAACCCAGCAGAACAATGCGTCCCTTTTTAACCCTCTTGCGATCAACATAGCTTCTCAATGCCGGAAACAATTCGGGTAAAACCTGCGCCTCGTCTATTATACAATGATCGCCGTACTGGTCCAGAAAGAACTCCCTGTCAGCCGAGACCCTGCCGTAATCAGAGGGTTTCTCCATGTCAAAATATCTCCATTCAGGCAATTCCATCTTTGCAAAGGTCGTCTTCCCTGATTGTCGCGGACCCACAATGGCAACGATGGGGAACAGGTTGAGATATTTGGTTAATTTTTCTGAGAGCAATCGTTTTACCAATGGCATATAGACATTTTAGAAATATTATTTCTATTTTGCAAGCTTATTATCTCAAGGGTAGGGGAAGAAGAGGGGCTTGATTAATATGAGCTTTTTTGGTTGCGGCTGTGCTGCGGTATGTATTGTTTATCTATACGCAACGAAACAAAAAAAGCCATGATTTCTTCATGAGTTTTGTCTTGCAACATCGCAACTTGTCATCACGAACCTTTTGGAAAAAATCTACCGTATGAAAATCATTCTTCCGTAACACAACTGATTACCTCCCTGGGGAGGGGGAATAAATTGATAGTGCTTTATACCCATGCTCCGGGTTGACGGCGCTAAAGAGCCGCATCTTATCCAGATTTTTTAAACTCCGATCGAAACACCCGCCGATTACCGAAGTATCAACGTAAATTCGGAGTTTTTTCATGTAAATATTTTGTCACAGTTATCGCAATAAGACATACCACAAAATTAACTGCCATGTTGAATCATCAACTGGGATTCTCTATCCAAATCTTACCTCACAAAGATATCCAGTAATGTTATACCCATGAGGCCGACACTGATAATGCCATTGACGGTAAAAAAGGCCGTGCTGATCTTGGACAGGTCTTTTGGTTTTACGAGGGCGTGTTCGTAGACGAGCAAAGCGGCAACGATACACACCCCAATCGTATACATAATACCTAAATCCGTATATCGTGATACTGCAAGCAACACCACGATCATAAAAAGATGCAACACGGCAGAGAGGATTAATGCCCTCTTAATGCCTAATTTCTTGGGAATGGAATATAGTCCCGATTTTATGTCGTGTTCCAGATCCTGACATGCATAGATAATATCAAATCCCGCTGTCCATAATACTACGGCGAGGCCCAGCAAGAATGGCGTCGCTGTCAGAGTTCCCTGAATCCCTACCCATGCGCCGATAGGCGATAGTCCGAGTGCAAGGCCCAGGACAAAATGAGAGAAATGGGTAAACCGTTTTGTGTATGAATATCCAAAGATGATAAGGATGGCCAGCGGGGACATAAAGAAGGCCAATCGATTGAGCAGCCATGCACAAAAAACAAAGAGAATGACACATAGGATGGTAAATACCCACACAGAGCCTGTCCCGATTTTTTTTTGCAATTCAACACGATAAGCGGTGCGCGGGTTGTGGATGTCGTACGATGTATCGACCAACCGATTAAAGGACATTGCCGCGCTCCGGGCTGTTATCAGCGCGGCAAGGATTAACAATAATTGTTTCAGTCCGGGCATACCTCCTGCCGCAAGGAATGCGCTCATAACGGCAAAAGGGAATGAAAATATGGTATGGCTGAATTTAATTAAATCGAGTATCGAAGTAATCTTTTTCAACAGGTTTGAAAAACCCATTTTGACCTTTAGTGTTTCTTTCATATGCGTTATGATTATAGTTACAGACCGTTTGTTAATCAAGGACGTATTCGGGATTCGAGTACGATACCACCTGTCTGCCATAGTGACAGCAATAGAAACCCATTTATCCTAAAAGTGTCAAAATGACAATGCCAAAATCGCGTTGATAAAGAGAATAAAAATTTATAAAATAAGTCTGTTTTTTAAATTGTTTGGCAGTCATAACTATTGCTTTATCGTATTACCGTGTAAAATCTTTCTTTTTAGTAGGTTTTTTCACAACCCCCTTCATCCGCTTTATTAAGGGAGGACCTGATTGTGGCTTTGCCGAGTTATGAATCAATATAACTGTTTTGCACCATATTAAAACATCTCACTACCTGATTGTTGGCCGGGATATAAATTTTGAAGGGCTTGCAATAATTTGTTGGTATATAATTTGCTCCCTCCCGTTCATAGTTCAACTTTTTTAAGTTTGCAGAGGATTTGATTATGATGGCATTGTTAGACCCACGTGCAGGGCATTATTCGCTCCTTATAACGGATGACGATGCATCGTGCCGTGATAGCATAAAAGGTATATTCGAACCGAAGGGTTATACCACCCATCTTGCCAGTTGCGGGCGTGAGGCGGTAAAGATCGCCAGAACCGAAGAGGTGCATCTGTTAATTCTGGATGTACACCTCCCTGATTATAGTGGTCTTGAAACATTTAAGATTATAAAAAGGGAAATCAGCCTTGCCATTCCCTGCATCTTTATATCGGGTGAAATAACAAAGGAGCTTCAAATAGATCTTATTAGCGAAGATGTCTATACGCTCATACCGAAACCGATTAACATCAATATTTTGCGGGATTCTGTCGAGCAGGTCATTGCAAAATACTATTGGAAATAGTTCGTCAGGGTCATGCTCATTCCGATACCATGATCAAGTTTTTTACAACCCCCCTTGATCCCCCTTTATTAAGGGGGACTTGGTTGCGGCTTTGCTACATTATGACATTTAAAGAAAGGAGTAATTTGAGTTATGAATGTAAGGCCATTAGGTGAAAAGATATTAATACAGAGGGTCCAAGCGGAGGGAAAGAGCGCCGGAGGTATCGTATTACCCGATACGGCTAAAGAAAAGCCGAGGGAAGGCAAGGTTATTGCGCTTGGAGATGGAAAATTATTGAAGAATGGAGAGCGGGCAAAGTTTCAGATTAAAAAAGGCGATAGGGTACTGTTTAGTTCATATGGCGGCACTGAAGTGAAGTTTGATGGAGAAGAATATTTGTTGATGCCGGAGGATGATATTTTAGCTGTAATTGATTAACATTTTAGGAGATAGTGATGGCTGCAAAAAAGATTATCTACGGGCACGACGCCAGTGAGGCTATAAAAAAGGGTGTTAAGAAGCTGGCGCGGGCCGTTGAGGTCACTCTGGGGCCGAAAGGCCGCAATGTTATTATTGAAAAGAGTTTTGGTTCGCCGGTTGTGGTTAACGACGGGGTTACCGTTGCAAAAGAAATCGAACTTGAAGATCCTTATGAGGATATGGGGGCAAAGATGATTAAAGAGGCTGCCTCCAAGACAAATGATATGGTGGGTGATGGCACTTCAACTGCCACGCTTTTAGCGGAGGCCATTTTTGAGGAAGGTCTTAAAAACATAACAGCCGGAGCTAATCCTGTGGATATTAAACACGGCATTGAAAAGGCTGTGGATGCCCTGACAAAAGAATTATCAAGGATGAGCATTAAGATATCAGGTAAAAAGGAGCTTGCGCAAATTGCGACGATCGCCGGCAACAATGACGAAGAGATTGGCAACGAAATAGCAGATGCCATGGAAAAGGTCGGCAAGGATGGCGTTATTACGGTGGAAGAGGGTAAAAGCCTTCAAACCGCTGTCGATGTGGTGGAAGGGATGCAATTCGACAAAGGATATTTGTCTCCCTATTTTGTGACCTCACCCGAAACCATGGAAGCAATATTTGAGAACCCTTATATCCTGATATACGAAAAGAAATTATCCGTCATAAAAGACCTTGTCCCTTTATTAGAAAAGATTGCCAAATCAGGCAAGGCATTAATTGTTATTGCTGATGATGTAGAGGGAGAGGCACTGAGTACGCTTGTTGTCAATAAACTTCGTGGCACCTTGCAGTGCGCCGCCGTTAAGGCGCCGGGGTTTGGTGACAGAAGGAAGGCAATGCTGGGTGATATTGCCGCTCTGACAGGAGCCAAGGCATTGTTCGAAGATCTGGGAATACAACTCTCCAGTGTGCAACTCACGGATCTTGGCAGGGCAAAGAAGGTGATTATCGATAAAGACACAACAACGATCGTTGAGGGGGCTGGCAGTAAAGATGAAATACAGGGAAGGGTTTTGCAAATCAAGGCGGAGATAGATACAACCACTTCCGATTACGATCGTGAAAAATCGCAAGAACGACTTGCAAAACTTTCTGGTGGAATCGCACAGATTAACGTCGGAGCCGCCACAGAGGCGGAGATGAAGGAAAAGAAACTCCGTGTCGAGGACGCCGTACAAGCTACGAGGGCGGCAGTTGAAGAAGGCATCCTGCCAGGCGGAGGTGTTGCTCTGATACGGGCATCCAGGGTGTTGGATACCGTATCGGTCAAGGGCGACGAGAAGATCGGCGTAAATATCGTCAGGACTGCCGTAGAAAGGCCACTGCATTTGATTGCTGAGAATGCCGGACTGGAAGGCGCTGTCATATTGCAAAAGGTAAAAGAAGGTACGGGTAATTTTGGTTACGATGCCTTTGGTGAGAGATACACCGACATGGTCAAGTCCGGCATCATCGATGCTGCAAAGGTTGTAAAAGTAGCGCTGCAAAATGGCGCAAGCATCGCCGCCCTGCTCCTTACAACCAATGCCGTCATTGGAGAAATACCCGAGGAGGATGAAGGGGCAGGAAACGCTCCGTGCGGACATAAGCATTGATTCTCACGATGTGCGGATTTCTGCAGACGAACAGGATGGTATGAGGTGTTATAAATTCCTGGCAATCTGCTGTGCTGTGCATTACACATTTAAAATTTTCGTTAAAAGGCGTTGTCTGTGAACAGGCACCGCCTTTTTTATTTAAGATTGATTTTTATCCTTTTAAGATTAAAATACCCTAACCCGAACGAGTCGGAATAGTTGGTAGCGCAGGCTTCCAGTCTGCATACTATATACATTCAAAAGCAGACAGGGTGCCTGCGCTACACAATATTTTTGATAAAAGCGTCAAAATATTTTGTTACAATCTTCGTTGAAATATCTTTATGCCATCGAACAATCAATATAATAAATATCAATCCCCCCTCTCTGAACGGTATGCCAGCAAAGAGATGTGCTCAGTCTTTTCCGACCAATATAAATTTAGCACCTGGCGAAGACTCTGGATTGCACTTGCGGAGGCGCAGCAAGAACTCGGGCTGGGGGCTATTACCAGCGATCAAATTGATGAAATGCGGCGATTTCAGGATACGATCAACTTTGATGTTGCAACGGCATACGAGAAGAAACTCAGGCACGACGTTATGTCGCACATACACGCCTATGGTGAGCAGTGTCCGAAGGCGAGGCCCATTATCCATCTGGGCGCTACCAGCGCCTACGTGCAGGACAATACCGACCTCATCCAGATGAAAGAAGGATTGCATATTATCCTGGCAAAGCTTGTAACTATTGTAAGCGTCCTTTCAAATCAAGCGACGAAATATAAAGACCTCGCAACCTTAAGTTTCACCCATTTCCAGCCGGCACAGCCAACAACGTTAGGAAAACGGATTTGTTTATGGATACAGGATTTTCTTTTAGACGTCGAAGAGGTTGAAACGAGAATCAGGGGCTTACGGTTCCACGGTGTAAAGGGCACAACGGGTACGCAGGCCAGCTTTATGTCGCTCTTTCATAACGATGCCGGGCAGGTAAAAAGACTGGATGCGCTTGTCACAAAAAAAATGGGATTTGAAAGTTACTATCCGGTAACCGGACAAACCTATTCACGGAAAATCGATAGCCAGATCGTATTCTGCCTGGCGGGTATTGCGCAATCTTCCCAAAAATTCTCCAATGATATGCGACTCCTTCAACACCTGAAAGAAGCAGAAGAGCCATTTGAGGAAGAACAGATCGGTTCCTCGGCCATGGCCTATAAAAGGAATCCGATGCGTTGCGAGCGGATTGCCGCCCTTGCACGTTACGTGCTCTGCAACTCTTTAAATCCGGCGTTTACAGCCGCCTCGCAGTGGTTTGAAAGGACACTGGACGATTCTGCCAATAAAAGAATTTCTGTCCCGGAAACATTCCTCGCGATTGACGGCATATTAAATATTGTATTAAACGTTGCTTCAGGATTAAGCGTCTATCCCTCTGTTATCAAGAGCCATCTTGCTGATGAGCTGCCGTTTATGGTAACGGAAACCATTCTTATGGAAGCAGTGCATGCAGGTGGAGACCGTCAGGAACTGCACGAACGCATCCGCAGGCATGCCATGGAGACCGCCCGCATGATGAAGGAAGGCGGAAACAAGAATGACCTTTTAGAACGAATCGCACAGGACCCTTCATTTTTCAGGATCAAATCGAGGTTGAAAGAAATTTCTGATCCAATTAACCTGGTGGGCAGGGCGCCGCAACAAGCGGAAGAATTTATCAATCAGGTAATATATCCTCTCCTGAAACGATATAACAACCTTATTGACAAAAAACTCATACCGTCATTGCATGTGTAATCTTGTTAAGAAGTTAAAAATCTGTCTTTTATGATAAACAGACACCCGACAGACAATCTCTGCCTTATGCTGATTACGGATAGGAGCCTCTGCAAGCAACCCTTCCTTAATACCATAAAACTGGCCCTGAAAGGCGGAGTTAAAACGGTGCAATTACGGGAGAAGGGGCTTGCTACTTCTGAACTGTATTCACTGGCATGTGAACTGAGAAAGATAACATTCGATTTCAATGCGAATTTAATTATTAACGACCGGGTCGACATTGCCCTGTCAGTGGGAGCAGACGGTGTGCATTTGGGCTGGCAATCACTTCCTTTTGATATAACAAGGAGATTGCTTGGTTCTGAAAAACTGATCGGCATATCTACCCATAATCGTCAGGAGGCATTGCAAGCCCAGGGTCACGGGGCTGATTACATTACCTTTGGACCTGTATTTAACACACCGTCAAAGGCGGGGCTTCTGAAGCCCACCGGGGCCGAAGAGATACAAAATCTGAAGAGCGAGGTTACGATACCAGTCATCGCACTCGGTGGAATTCATAAAAATAATGTAGAAACTATTCTGAATAAAGGGGCAGACGGCATTGCTGTTATTTCGGGTATTATGCATGCCGATAATCCGGAAGATGCAACAAAATGTTTATACCGGAAAATGATAGCATTTTATGAAACGCCCTCTATTTGAAACGAGTAAATAAAAGGAGATACCTTATGCAGTTGCTGGACAAGTTGCACTTCAATGAAAAAGGGCTTATTCCGTCGGTTATTGTAGATGCGCTGGACGGGAAGACGCTCACCTTGTGTTATATGAATAAAGACGCAGTTGAAAAGACGATTGAAACAGGCAAGGTGCACGTGTTCCGCCGTTCCCAAAATCGGTTGATGATTAAAGGAGAAACTTCGGGTCACATTCAGTTGGTAAAAAGGGTGTTTTTCGACTGCGAGGGGAATTCACTCGTTTTCGTCGTGGAGCAACATGTTGCTGCATGTCATGCAGGGTATAAGACTTGTTTTTATCGGGAATACATACCTGAGACGGACAGTATTCAGATTGCAGAGAATAAGGTATTCGATCCCGACAAGGTATACAAATAAAAAGGCGCTTAAATAATTACAAAAAATAAATTTTCATTGAAAAAACGCTTGAAAACGGACATATCACATGTTATAGTTTGAATCTATTATTGATGCTTTTAGCTATTACGTTACGGGATAACACCTTTATTCCGCCTTACCCGCTGGAGGAAAAAAACATGTCTAACTATGGTAAATATGCGAAGTTTTTCCTTTTGATAGCCTTTGTAGGAATGTCGGGTTGCGCTGAACTGAGCGAGCTGAGAAACTTAAATAGAAGACAGGCAGTAACCATAAGAGACCAATCTGAAGAAATTGCAAAACTTAAGAGACAGCTTTCTTCAGTGTCCGACAAATTGAGGTCGAACGAGGAAGAATTAAATAAGCTGAGAAAGCTTGCTGAATCGATTGGCGAGGGTGTCACGGTAAGAGACACGGTTGAGGGCCCGGTGCTCCTTTTCCCGGAGAAGGTGCTCTATGATTCGGGTAGCGCCACTATAAAGCCTCATGGTGAAACGAAATTGAGGGAGGTGGCAAAATTCCTTAAAGAGAATCCGGGTATTTCTATCCGGATTGACGGCCATACGGACACCGACCCCATTATGAGAACGAAGCATCTCTGGAACTCTAATCATCATCTGTCGGCAGCACGCTCATTAAGTGTATTTCATTTTTTGACTAAGAGTGAAAACGTTGCGGAAGGAAGGATCTATGTTGCCGGTTTTGGACCCAATCGCCCCATAGCATCCAATAATACATCCGCTGGAAAGAAGGAAAACAGAAGGGTAGAATTTTTAATATTAACCTCTGTTGCTTCATTGCCTCCGAAAGAATCCGCGCTCACCGTAGAACAAGCGCCTGTTTTGGTAGAGCAGCCGGAAGAGACACTATCGGTAACAGAACCTGCAGCAGAAGCATTCGAAACAACGGAAGAAAGTGAAGAAAAATAAGTTGTTTGAAGGAAGTAGTTTCTTCCGGCAGTTTAAAACTGCCGGAAGAAACGTTGGTTTAAAAATTGTATTCATTAAAATAACCAGATACACCAAACCTGCGTTATCCACAATTCGCAAACCAGTTTCAAAACAACCCCAGCCTGGAAAGACTTTGCCACTTCAGGGATTCTAAAAGTTGAGCCGAGGCATTTACTCATTAAAAAATCTGTAATTTTGTAGTATGATACTGTTTAGTTTATTGATTGGTCATTTGAATTATTTGAATTTTGATAATTATGAAAAATGTAAAAGGAAATCAACCTCAAACAACAACAGAAACTAAAGGCAGCAGTAAACACATCACTCAAGACCAGACAGGCCGATATGAAAAAAGTGGTTCCAACAAAATTTGGGAATTCTTTTGTTCGGTCAAACTGGCGGTAGTCAATATTTTGATTATGGTTGTGGCGTGCATCTTAGGAACAATAATCCTGCAGGAAAAAACCCTGGACGAATATGTCGCACGATATGGGTATGGATTAGCAACTTTTTTCCGGGTTACACAATTAACGAACGTCTTTTACTCTTACTGGTTTTCATTTCTCTTAATCTTGCTTTGCGCCAATCTTATTTGCTGCACCATTAAACGATGGAGAAATACATTCCTGCAAACGGGTTTTATTCTTACCCATCTCAGCCTTGTTTTAATACTCGTCGGAGGCGTTGTAAAATTTCAACTGGGTGTAAAAGGCGGTGTGAATGTTTATGAAGGGAAGTCGGTAAATTATTTTCTTACACAAATGATCGACCGGAATGGCAAACTGGATTATATCAAGAAAGATTTACCATTTTCAATCATCCTGGACGATTTTATATTAGAAAAAAACGAACCCAAGTTTCAGCTTGTATCGTACGTAAAGAGCAAAGACCGGCAAAAAATATTAGACGTTAAACCTGGGAAAAGGCATCGTGTCCCCGGGTCGGATTATAAAGTAACCATCAAAGACTATATTCCGGACGCAGAATTAATACAGCAACCGATCAATGTATCAGATAAACCCGATAACCCGGCAATCTTTGTAAAACTGTTTGGTTCTGACAAGGTCACCGCTGAAGGATGGCTATTAGCAAATGACCGCAACTACTACGAGGATAAAAACCAAAACTTACGCATAGAATATATCTGGTTGCCTTCCCAGGAAGAATTGGATAAAGCCATTCATTCCAGCGAAACTGCACATGCAAAGGTATCTGTCTCGATACCCGGGCAGGGATTTTCTCAAGATTATCCCATGGAACTAAATAAGATTTTTAAGTTTCAAGGAACCGAATACACCATAAGAATGTTACAGTATGTACTTAATTATGGAGATAAACGTCCTATAGCTGAACAGCCAGCGGACAACCCGGCTGTTCAGGTAGAAATCAATGGACCTGAAGGCGCTGAAACCCGTTGGGTATTTGAAAGATTTCCCGATTGGGACAAAATGCACCCTGCAAAATATAAAAATTTAAAAATATCCTGTAGTGGGGTTGCCAGTACCCATATGGCGAAAAACACTGTGAGATTCTTTCAATCTGCTGAAGGAAAACAGGTTATGGTATTCATAAAAGACAAGCGCCTTGTCAAAACTATACCATGGGAACTGGAAAAGAAGTATCCGATTGCCGACATGGGTAATCAGGTTATGGTATCGAATTATTTCCCATCCTTTGATTTCAAAAGAGAGGTAATTAAAAAATCTGATGAAGTAAAGTCGCCTGCTATTCATGTTGAAGTTGAAGGACCGAGTGGTAAAATTGATGATTGGTTATTTGCCAACAATCAATATGCTACCTGGTATCCTGATAACAATTTTGCCCTCGTTTATGAATCCACAGGCGAATCAATTAAACATTTTACGAGTAAATTGCGCATCGAAGAAAATGGGCAAATTGTTGCAGAAAAAACTATCCGGGTAAACGATCCTTTGAAACATAAAGGATATGTTATTTATCAATCAAGCTACGACCCGGAAATTGGAGCTTTTTCCGGTTTACAAATTGTAAAAGACCCTGGCATTCCCGTTGTTTATACGGGTTTTGGGGCGCTCTGTTTTGGAGTAATATTCATATTTTATATAAAGCCATTTCTACGAAAAAAAACAAAAAAAGCGGTGGAGGAATAACAACATGAGCTTAATTAATATCACTTTAATGGTATATATAGTAGCGGCCATTGCCTATATTGTAAGAGAAATCTGGAGATACGTTGCTACAAAATGGGTATCCCTGGGACTTCTCATTTTAGCATTCTGCCTGAATTTGACAATGGTGGCGAAGCGTTCTATAGAAGCTGGCCATCCACCTTTTTCCAATTTATACGAATCGCTCATATTTTATGCCTGCTGCACGGCGTTTGTATATATTATATTTGAATTTGTTTATAATTTTAAGGTCGTCGGGGCTCTGGCGTCGGTACTAACAATGTTAATCCTGCTTTACGCTACGCTTCAAGACGATTCCATAAGACCTATTATGCCGGCATTAAAGAGCAACTGGATGCTTGTCCATGTTGTCACCTACATGCTTGGATATGCTGCTTTTGGCATTTCATTTGTCACGAGTATAATATTCTTAGTAGTTAAACCCTTTGCCAGAAAGGGCAAAGAAGATAAAGGGGGTGATGATGGAAGAGAAATATTACCCCGAAATTTTGATACGTTAAGCTATAAAATCGTTGCCTTTGGGTTTCCCTTCCTTACCTTGGGCTTGATTACCGGCGCTGTTTGGGCAAAAAAGGCATGGGGTGATTATTGGTCATGGGACCCAAAAGAGACATGGTCTTTAATTACGTGGTTTGCATATTTAGTTTATTTACACACTCCGCTTATTTTACCCAAGATGAATATTAACAAATCGAAGGCTTCTGTAATGTTATCTATATGGTTGCTCATCTCCTTCGGAATAGTAAACTTTACCTTTGTAGGTTTAAACTATTTGCCTTCCGCGTCTGATAGCGAACATATCTACGGGTCACAATAGCCTTTTAAGAATAAGCATATGCCTAGTATAACAACAAGGGCGCATGTTTACGTCCATGGCAGGGTGCAGGGCGTGTGCTTTCGTGCTTCTACGAGAGACACTGCACGAAACTTTGACGTTAAGGGATGGATTAAAAATTGTTCGGATGGCAGCGTTGAAGCCGTTTTTGAAGGTAAAAGAGACGCTGTTGAAAAAATGGTAACCTGGTGCAGAAAAGGGCCAGACGGCGCCTTTGTTAAGCACATCGATGTGTGCTGGGAAGAATACTCCGGTGAATTCGATGAATTCTCGGTAGTTTATTAATAGCTGCTCAATATCAGGTGAAATTTATAACCACCTGATATTGAGCAGTTGCATTTATATGCTTGATATTGTTACTACTAACTCAGGCGTCATCCTATCCATCAGAACCCAACCAGGTTCAAGTAAAAATCGAATTATAGGCGAGTACGGAGGGCGTTTAAAACTGGCCGTTACTGCAGCTCCCGAAAAAGGTAAGGCAAACAAGGCAGTAATTGAACTGTTAGCAGATGTACTCAATATTAAAGAATCTTCTCTAAGTATCCTTTCAGGCGAATCATCGCGTGACAAAAAAATAATGATCGAAGGTCTGACTCATGAAGATGTACGATCCTTACTAATTCCTCAATTTTAAAAACCACTACCTATGATACCTGGATAAGTAATCGTAAGCATGGATTATAAAAACACCCTTAACCTGCCCACTACCCAATTTCCCATGAAAGCGGATTTACTGAGAAAAGAACCAGAAATCCAGAAAAAATGGGAAAAAGAACAACTCTATGAGCAAATTCGCAAGGCGCGAGCCGGCAAAGAAAAATACATCTTGCATGACGGCCCCCCCTACCCAACCGGTGAATTACATATCGGTACGGGATTGAATAAGATATTAAAAGACTTTATTGTGCGTTTTTACACGATGAAGGGTTATGATGCGCCTTATGTCCCCGGCTGGGATTGCCACGGTTTGCCGATTGAACACCGCGTAATGCAGGAGGTTGGTGAAGAAAGAAAAAATTTAACCAAACCAAAAATGCGGGAAAAATGTAAAAAATACGCAGAGAAATTTGTAAAACTCCAGAAAGCGCAATTCAAGGCCCTGGGGGTAATGGGAGATTGGGAACATCCCTACCTGACCTTTGATCCCCGGTATGAAGCGGGAATTATTGAAGTATTTGGGAAACTGGTAGAAAAGGGATATGTATACCGGAGTAAAAAACCCGTTCATTGGTGTCCCAATGAACTCGGCCAAACAACCCTAGCCGAGGCAGAACTTGATTACAGAGAAGAAACACCAAGTCCATCTATTTATGTAAATTTCAAACTCGCCGACAGAATTGGCAATGTATTTAAAGGGCTGGATAGCAATAATTCACACATCATGATCTGGACAACGACCCCCTGGACACTTCCGGCAAACGTTGCAGTCGCCGTCCACCCCGATCATGAATATGGAGCCATTCGCTATCTGAATCCAAAAACACAGAAGAACGAAATCAGCATCCTTGCCGATAAGAGGGCTGAATTAATCATGTCTCTCTTAGGAATCAAGGATTACGAATACCTCGGCAAGGTACAAGGCCGTTTATTGGAAGGTATAAAGTACCGTCATCCTTTTATGGACAGAACAGGTTCTGTAGTACTGGCAGATTATGTAACCTTATCGGATGGTACGGGCTGCGTCCACACGGCGCCAGGACACGGCCAGGAAGATTATCTTACCGGCATTAAATATCATTTACCTATGTTAAGCCCTGTTGATGAAAAGGGTAATTTTACCAAAGAAGCCGGTGAATTTGCCGGGCTCCACATCTTAAAAGAAGGAAACGAGGCGATAATTAAAAAACTGGAGATGCTAGGGGCGCTGCTTGATAAAAAAGACATTGCCCACTCGTATCCTCATTGCTGGCGCTGTGACGATCCGGTTATTTTCCGGGCAACAGAGCAGTGGTTTGTCAATCTGGATTATAACAACCTGCGTCAAAGGGTATTGGATGAAATAAAACGGACGAAATGGATACCTGCCTGGGGCGAGAGTCGTATGGCAAAGATGATCTCGGAACGTCCCGACTGGTGTATCTCACGGCAACGTTCGTGGGGTGTGCCCATTCCAGCCTTCCATTGCGTTCGCTGTCGTCAGGCACACATTCAAACGAAGACCATAAATTATGTGAGAGACAAATTTGAGAAGGAAGGGGCTGACACCTGGTTTTATAAGGACGTATCTTATTTCTTACCGCCTGATACGAAATGCTCTCAATGTGGAGGAAGCCAGTTTGAAAAAGAAATGGATATCTTTGACGTCTGGTTTGAATCCGGTTCGAGCCACCATGCGGTCTTACATAAACGCGCCGAATTATCGTATCCAGCCGACCTTTATCTGGAAGGGACGGATCAGCACCGTGGATGGTTTCAGCTTTCATTACTGCCATCCGTTGGCGCCTGGGATAAAGCGCCTTTCAAGTCTGTCTTAACGCATGGGTTTGTTGTTGATGAGCAAGGGAAAAAGATGTCCAAATCCCGCGGGAATTTCATATCGGTAGAAGACGCTTTAAAGGAATTTGGCGCTGATGTCCTCAGATTATGGACTTCATCCCTCGATTATCAAAATGATATGAGCGTATCACGTAATTTGATCCTCCGGTGTTCTGACGCTTACAGACGTGTCCGGAATACCTTCCGGTATCTGCTCGGTAATCTCTATGATTTTAATCCCGGTGTACATAGCATACCCTATGAAAAATTATGGGAAATAGACCGCTGGGCACTCCATAAAACACAAGAACTCATAAAAAATGTTACCGCGGCTTACGAGTCGTTACAGTTTCACCGTGTTTTTCATCATATTTACAACTTTTGTTCAGTGGAAATGAGCGCCTTTTATCTGGATATCCTGAAGGATCGATTATATACCTTCCCAAAAAACTCAACCGAACGACATGCCGCGCAAACGGTAATGTATCACATTTTACTCAATCTGGTTAAATTATCGGCACCGGTTATCGTCCATACCGCTGAAGAAGTATGGTCAGCAATCATCCACAAAGATGAAGATGTCTCTGGTGTCCATTTGACCACGTTCCCAAAAGATAATCCCGCCTGGATAGATAACTCCCTGAATGAACGGTGGGAAAAGTTAATCGATATCAGGGCCGATGTGGCGAGGGAACTGGAAAAGATGCGTGCAACAAAATCAATAGGCAGCTCGTTAGAGGCCTCGGTCAGACTCTATACCAATAACGAAGATCTCTGGCAGTTTCTCAAAAGCTACGAAAAAGACCTTCCGATGATATTCATTGTATCCGAAGGAAAACTGGTTCCTGTAAGTCTGGAACAGGGACCCGATAAAAATATTCCATCCAAAGCAGTAAAAGGTGAGTTAATCCCAGACCTCTGGATAGAATGCAGCGCATCACAACACAGGAAATGCGAAAGGTGCTGGAACTTGAGAGAAAGCGTGGGATTGAACAAAGAGCATCCTACCATCTGTGCAAGGTGTGTTACCGCACTCCAATAATTTTGTAACTAAACTATTCAGCGAAAACTGATAGAGAATATTTTTTTGAATAGTTAAGAACAAATAGGGAAAATGGGCGTACCGGAAAATCCCGAAGGGATGACATGATTATAGAAAAAAGCACACCACCTTATAAAACCCCGTAGACATTCCATGTCAAGCTCTTTTTTCTTTTCAGAAAAAAGAGTAAAGAAATTCTTTAAAAATTCCAGTGGTTTGAAAACTACGGTAACCGTGAAGGTGAGAAAAGAATAATGCGAGACATGCCACGAAACAACATTGAGAATAACGGGAATAATGTCACCACGATTTTCGTTGGTATTAAAAGTTAAAAAATCGATTGAGGTACCCGCTTACCAAATTGGAGACGAAGTATCTGAGTTATCATATTCTCAAGCAACAAGGCGATATTGGCATTATAATCAAGATATATGAGTGATCTCTTAATTACATTTATGATGCTGAACAACACATCTTCCGATAATGACTCACTTTTAGAGATTAATGCATCTCTCCAATCTGTATGATACATGGAGAACTCACCCTGCATCTTGCAAACAAGCAAGTCCCGATAATACAAAAGAAATGAGAGTATCAGTTCTCTTACATACGTTCGTTTCTCCTCCAATATTTCCAAATCCTGGAGGTGCCATTCGTTGAATAATTCCTTTGAGAAAGACAAATTGTTATCCAGTTCTAATTTTAAAATCCTGTCAACAAGCCAGTTTTTCTTTTCAATGGCCTGTGTACCAGAAAGTAATAAAGCCCTCTCAATACTACCATTGGATATATATGCCAATCGTTCCGCTTGTTTCCTATCCAGTTGAAAACGGCTTACGAGGATATCTCTTACTGTGGTCATCGATAAGGGAGAAAACCTTATGATTTGACACCTTGACCTGACTGTTTCTTTCACCGATTCTAAAGAAGTGACGATTAATATCATAATTGCGTACGAGGGGGGTTCTTCTAAGGTCTTCAATAAACAGTTCGATGCCTCTTCGTTCATCTTGTCGGCTGACTGGATGATTACCACTTTATGCTTCGATTCCAAAGGTTTGACATTCAGGATATCCTGAAGATATTTTAATTGTTCTATTTTAATCACCCGGCTATTTTTTTCCGGAAGTATCAAAAATAGGTCGGAAAAATTATCGCTGGCAATTCTCTGACAATGATTACAGGCATCGCATGCATCCACGCCAGCAGGATGTTGGCAAAAAATTACCTTTGCTAACTCTTTGGAAAATAATGTTTTGCCAACACCTTCCTGACCTGCAAAAATATAGGCGTGTGCCAGACGGTCATTTATAAGGGCATTTTGAAACAGCTTTATGACACGATCCTGGCAAGAAATACTTTTAAAAGACATGAATTATATCATCTTAAAACAATTGTCCTGATATATTGAATGTTCTACAACTTCTGGAAACAACCTTTGCTCCTCTCATCCACCTGCGCATAGGTAAACAGGTAGTAATTGTTGCAGCTATGATCATACTATTACCTTGCAAAAACTTCTTTTTTGGTAATTTTTCAGAGCCTCCCTTACCACCTGGTTCGGGGGGGGGTAATTGCGGCATTGCTGCGCCAGGTACTATTTTTGAAGGCTACTCCTCATCTTCATCTTCTTCCTCTTCTTCCTCCTCATCTTCTTCCTCCTCCTCCTCCTCATCCTCCTCGGTTTCAAGTATTGCCATAATATCCCCTACCTTTACTACGTCACCTTCTTGCGTAAGTATCTCTAATAATCTTCCAGATACCGGGGCGGTGACGTTAAACGTTGTCTTTTCCGTGATCATCTCAACAAGGTCCTCCCCCTCTTCAACCTCTTCGTCTTCTTCGACATACCAAAAAGAGACCGTCGCTTCGTCTCCGTTATTTCCTTCTACATCGGGTAATTCTACTTCAACTCTCATACCGATTCTCCTTAATTATCAAAGCAATATCCCTACAAAAATATTTAACCTTTTCAAAAAATTTATCTCAGGGGGTTTAAGGTAAAACATTATACTGAGCGATATTTTCCTTGTCAAGCGTCAAGGCAATAAATAAAAAATCAAAAAAGGTATTTACAACTCGCAATTTCTTAACCCTTTTAATAATACAGATATAAAATCGCTTGACTTGATAAAAAAGATAGTTTAAAATTTCAACTCATACTATTAAATAACAAGTGACAGATGCCGAGCCTCTAACGTAAATGCATTGCATTTTCAAAACAAACTTTAGAGCTTTGTGGCATACATTATCAACATTATGCATTTTTTGGAGTAGAATTAATGGAAGTTCGGGAAGCGCTGAAATGAAAAATGCCGCCCATATTATAATATCTTAATGAGAAATACATGGAGAAATGAACCCATAAACAGCAAATCAATATTTATAAGGCATGTGTTGTTTTTGATATAAACGATTATTTTTTAATTCAGATGTGCTGTTTGTGTTTAGTAATTGTCATTTAACGGTAATCATATGGATCTTTTAGAAAGATTATTTAATACGCACGATTTGGCAAGTCTAAGAAGTACAACAAATCGATGGTGGCACCGCTGTAATCCATGCAATATTTTACATAAATTATCTCACCATAATTTATGAATATTATTGTATGTGAGAATGGAGTACGTGTTTTTTAAGAAATATTTTTCTAAAGATACCTTATTCATTTCCCCTTCTGTTTTACTCAAATCAGCATTTCGACAAGATGGCTCTTCTTCCAAAGTTTCATTCTTCCCGACCTTCGTTTCTCATTATCTCGTATTATTGGTAAGACCGTTTTTCATTTTTGGAGGATAAGCCCCATAAACCGGCTTATAACATAAAATGCAACTATTTCAATTACTGGCATACCTCCTTCTTCCGGCATGTATTGCTATCGGATATTTTATTTGTATCCTTGTATACAAGAAGAAGCAGGCTGCCAGCGAAAAAAAGATAAAGCATCTCCTGGAGGAATCTCGAAAAGATGCTGAAAAAATTAAGAAGGAAGCTGAATTGACAACGAAGGCAGAATTGTACCAGCGCAGAGAGGCCTTCGAAAAAGAAACACAAGAAACCAGGATGGAATTAAGGTTACAAGAAAAGAGGTTAAGTAAAAGAGAAGATAATCTGGAACGCAAAATGGAATTGTTAACAAAAAAAGAGAGGTATATAGATACCCTTTCTGCCAATTTTGCCTTAAAAGAGAAAAAAATTGATGAGAAGAAGTTTGAACTTGAAAAGTTAATAGAAGAAGAGAATAAGGCCCTTCTTAAAATCTCAAATTTATCAAGAGAAGAAGCTGAAAAACTTTTATTGAGCCGGCTGGAAAAAGAGCTTGACATCAAATGCTCTGAAATGATTTCGAAAAAAATGTCTGAGACAAAGGAAAGTGCGGAACAGACTGCCATATCTTTAATATGCACTGCGATTCAACGATGCGCAGCAGCTCATACGGCCGAAAACATTGTAAGCTCAATCGAACTCCCCAATAATGAGATGAAAGGCCGTATCATTGGACGCGAAGGGAGGAACATCCGTGCCTTTGAAAAAGCGACAGGGATCGATGTCATTGTGGATGACACCCCTGGCGTGATTGTCCTTTCCGGTTTTGATAGCGTTCGCCGTGAAATAGCAAGGCAATCAATGGAGAAATTGATTCTTGACGGAAGAATTCACCCGGCGCACATTGAGGAAATTGTCAAGGAGACAGAAAAAGAAATTGAACAGGTTATCCAGGAAACGGGGAAGCAAACTTGTTTTGAATTAGGAATCCACACTATTCACCCGGAAGTGATAAAACTTATCGGCAGGCTCAAATACAGAACGAGCTATGGACAAAATCAACTGCAGCATTCTATCGAGGTTGCCAACATTATGGGTATTATCGCAGGTGAATTAAAACTGGATGTTCCACTGGCAAAGAGATGCGGCCTCTTGCATGACATTGGTAAGGCGATAGGTTCTGAAATGGAAGGCACCCATGCCGTTGCAGGCGCCGACCTTGCAAAACGGTATGATGAAAGGCCGGAGGTGATAAACGCGATTGCCGGCCATCATGAGGAAACGCCGGTTGAATCTGTTTATACCGTATTAGTGAGCGCAGCCGATGCTATCTCTGCCGGCAGACCGGGAGCACGGAGGGAAACCTTAGAAAAATATATTAAACGACTCGAGAAACTGGAAAACATTGCAACCTCTTTCAGCGGTGTAGAAAGCGCCTATGCGATTCAGGCGGGCAGGGAAGTGCGGGTGATGGTATGTCCGGATAAGACAAATGATAAGGCCGCCGCTAAGATGTGCTACGACATTGCCAGAGAAATTGAAGGGCAACTGGAATATCCGGGCGAGGTCGTTGTTACCGTAATTCGGGAAACACGCTTTGTTGAACATGCGAAGTAGTATATGCATACCGAGTTTGATGTGATCGTGGTCGGCGCCGGTCATGCAGGGTGTGAAGCTGCCCTTGCATCGGCGCGCATGGGGATGCGCACCGCATTACTTACGATAAATCTGGACACGATCGCTCAAATGTCATGCAATCCAGCCATCGGCGGCCTTGCAAAAGGTCAATTGGTCCGGGAGATCGATGCCCTCGGCGGCGAAATGGCAAAGGTGACGGATGAAACAGGCATCCAGTTCCGTATGCTCAACACCAAAAAGGGTCCCGCCGTCCATTCACCACGCGCCCAGGCCGATAAAAAGGCATACCAGGTATCCATGAAAAAAAGGGTGGAGAACCAAACCAATCTTTTTCTGAGGCAGGAAATTGCCGACGACCTCATCGTGGATAATGGAAAAGTAGTCGGGATTATTGGTCAAAGCGGCATAGAATACAAAACAAAGGCCGTTATCCTCACTACCGGTACGTTCTTAAAAGGTCTTATCCATATCGGTGAGTTTATCACCGCTGGTGGCAGGATTGGAGAACTTTCATCTGAAAAATTGTCCAACTCCTTACGCAGGACAGGATTTGAGGTGGGACGCCTCAAGACCGGCACTCCGCCACGCCTCAATGGCCGTACCATTAATTATGAAACACTCACACCTCAGTGTGGTGACGAAGAACCTCAGCCTTTCTCATTTTCAACGGAAAAGATAGACCGCTCCCAAGTCCCCTGTTATATTACCTATACGAATCCCAACACCCACAAGATTGTTACGTCTAACCTTTCCCGTGCACCGCTCTATACAGGACAGATAAAGTCTGTGGGACCCAGGTACTGTCCATCCTTAGAGGATAAGGTCGTGCGCTTTTCCGGAAAAGATCAGCACCAGGTATTTCTGGAACCCGAAGGGCTAAATACCCTTGAGATTTATTGCAACGGAATTTCAACCAGTATGCCTCATGATGTTCAGGAGGCGATCGTCCATTCTGTCAGAGGCCTGGAATCAGCAGAGATTGTGCGATACGGTTACGCCATCGAATATGATTTTACACCCCCTACCCAACTCAAACCCTCTTTAGAAACAAAGCTTGTCGAAAACCTTTTCAACGCAGGACAAATTAACGGAACCTCCGGTTACGAAGAGGCCGCTGCTCAGGGAATCATGGCAGGCATCAATGCGGCGCTGAAAGTACAGGGGAAAGACCCTTTCATCCTGGACCGCTCCGAGGCATATATCGGCGTGCTCATCGATGACCTTGTCACAAAAGGCACGCAGGAGCCCTATCGGATGTTTACCTCCCGTGCGGAATACCGGCTCCTCCTGCGGCATGACAATGCCGACAGAAGGTTGATGAAGTACGGATACCGTTACGGACTCATCTCAGAACCGCAGTGGCGCAAATTACAAGAGAAAGAAGATGCCATTGCAGAGATTCTTACATATCTGGATAAAAAAATGGCGGGGCCGGATACCCTGGCGAAAATACTGAGTCGCCCGGACCGTACCCTTGATCATCTGCTTGCCATGGATGCCTGGTTAAGCCAAAAGCACATACAGAAAGAAGTCAAAGAGCAAGTCGAAATCGAGGTGAAATATAAGGGATACATAGAACGCCAACAAAGCCAGATAGAGAAGTTCAGGAAGATGGAAGATTATAAAATTCCTCCCTGGGTTGACTACCAAAATATTTCTGAACTCAGGAAAGAAGCGCGCCAGAAGCTTCTCCATATCCGTCCGGTTTCCCTGGCGCAGGCATCACGTATCTCCGGGGTTTCTCCCGCCGATATTTCCATCCTGATGATCTATCTTGCAGGAAGAACTAAAAAGGCTCCTCTCTAATTTGACTCAAATCGTTCAGTATTATTTCTGGCCGGTTGTTATAGAGTTTAAACACACCCTTCACAAAAATAAAATTCTGCTTCATAAGGCCGTTTGGGATATCCGTGGAGTCCGCCTGGTGCCGGGTTTTGATAGAATTAACAATCCGGTCATAATTGGAATTGTTCTCAAATACATACAGATAGAAATATCTTTGAAGCTTAACCGAAAGCTCAATAACCGTACCAGGGCCCACGTCCCTTACATTGCTTACCTCACCAAAAACGACCCTTTCTTCCGTCCGCTTTGCTGCAGCCAGGGCTTCATCGTAATCCAGTCCGTCCGGAAGGAATATAAGCCTCTTGTTATCCCTCTTTTCATCCCTTCCCATCTGGACCTGTGCCGCCCTGACCTCCCACCACATCTTGAGCAAGTGATACGGTCTGGTAGCATCACCGGCGTGGGTAGCATCATCCCAAATCCCCTTCCTGTCACACATGGCAGCCCGTTCAGCTTCCAGGAAGGCATCATGGTAGCCGCGTGCATAGCCGTATTTTTGGAAGTAAGGGCTGTATCCCCATCGAACCGCCTCCAGGTTGTAATTTTCATTTCCCGCAATCACATAGGTCAAAGGACGATGAAAGAAATCGGTAATTTCATAGTCGGCCTCATATTCAAGTTCTGCCACGTTCCCCCGATCCAGAAACCATTTTCTCGCCCACTCCATGGTTTTAACGCCAAAACGGGTAACCGGTTTTAGGGGTTTATTGTTTTTTGTCTCTTCAGTATCGGTACAGGGCGTTCTTAGATTGGTCTTCTTTCCATCCAGGCTTACCTTGACGGTATCTCCATCTATAATCTCAAGAATTTCGTAGGTACCATTCCGTTTAAGTCCCATAATAAAACCTCCCTATCAAATGATTTTTTACGAACACACAAGACGAACACGTTTCACGGATATCTATTCCTCTGCACCTGTTGATTTGTTAACAAACACGACCCTATATCTCCGTTTTCTCCAACCTCCCGCAAGATTAACGCATACTATACTGGGAACTCCTTCGGTGTGTGCATTCCCGATTTTTTGTAATTGGTGGACGATGCCCACCCTACTCCATATGGCAAGGCACGCCTTGCCGCTACAATTTTATACGATATACCCAGTTATGCCGTTCGTTCATTTTTTTTATAAAAAATTGGGGATACACCCTTTTTCATTGGGATTCGAACAATGCCGCAGGGAAATTGGCAAATGCCTTGGAAAGGGGCAAAATGGTCGCATCACCAGGACACGCGGTGGTTACCGTTTCATGTGTAAAAATATTACGGTATGTTGTGTCTCCTTTTGCAAACGGCACTTCGAGACAGGTGTCTCTCCATATCTCCTCACCGAAGGGAAGAGATTCGGATTGCGGGATGAGTTTTGTAAAAAATCTCGGGACAACAATAATGATCTTTTTAAACTCAAGCTGCCGTGCAAATGCACAGACGTTATGTGCCCTTTCACCCGTAACGGTCAGGGGGATATATTCCCCCTTCTCAAATAATTCCCTGTTTTCTCTGCGGTAGTTTAAAGCTTTATACGTAAGATACAGTTTAATTTTCCCATTTTCCCTGTTGAGAGTTAGTTCTCTGGCAAGCTTCCACAAGGGGATCTCTGTTTCACTCCTTTTCAGTTCTTCCAGCATCCCGGTCATTACATGGTAATTGACAGGCCTGCGGTTGTCAGGGTCAACAAGGCTGTAATTCCATAACTCAGTTCCCTGATAGAAATCCGGAACGCCTGGAGAGGTTATTTTCAGCAGTGTTTGCGAGAGGGAGTTGTATATGCCATATTGGGATATCCTTTTTTGAAACACTTGAAAATCTTTCAGAAATTTATTTCTCCGGGTATTATTTAAGATAGTGTCGATAAAACTCGTCACAATGTTTTCGTATTTTGTATTGGGATTTATCCAGCTCGTATTGACCTTTGCCTCCCGTAACGCCTTAATCATGTAACCTTTAATCCGGTCTACAAACACTTCGTATTCGGATGCGTTCATTGGTTCAACAGGCCATGCACCAATGAGGGTTTGATAGAGCAGGTACTCTTCATTGGGATCGGGCACAGTTTGTCCTTCGAGAGTTACGGTCTTTTTTTTATTGAGTCGCCTCCATCGCACCACATGTTCTTTCCACTCATCAGGCATCTCTGAAAGGACGTTTATCCTTGCCCGCACATCTTCGCTACGTTTTGAATCATGCGTAGAGGTTGCAATAAGGGCATGGGGCCAGTTTTTACTCCGTTCTATATTCTGCCCGTGAAAGGTCTCCAAGGGTATGCCAAATCTCTCCGGGCTCGCGCCCACTTCATTGAGGGAAACAAGGCGGTTATAGATATAAAAGACTGTATCCTCAAGTCCTTTAGCCGTCACAGGCGCTGTGATCTGCTGAAATCTCATAACGAAATCAAGCCATTCACTTTTATCATCGTCTTTAAACTTTTCAGGGTATTTCAGCAAAAGGATGTCCCTGAGAAAATCGAAAACAGATTCGCTCATGGCGGGATTTTTCCTTTTTGCCTTTGATACGGCGATTTCAATATACCTCAGGTCCCTTTCAGTTGCACCCGATGGTTTTATATAGGTCCTGTACACCGGGAAAAATGCAATGACCTCCTTTATTGCGTTCGTAAGACTGTTCATGGTAAAATCTCTGGTATGCCTGTTTTTTTCCGATAGCCAATTCAGGTAGTGCCCCAGCGTATTGATTTCGCCAGACATGACTAGTTCCATAATCAATTCTTTCTTCTCATAAACAACGTCATGGAAATTAAGTTTCGCTCTTATAAATCTGGCAAAAATGCCATCACATGCCTTTGCATTGGCTATTTCAACAAAGACTCCATTTAAAGAATTTAAAAATTCATATCCTGTAGTGCCATAAATGAGCCAGTCATCAGGTACTTTTTCCCCCTTGATGATGATTTTCTCGCCGATTATGTAAAAGGGTTTTAACTGTGGATTCGCCAATAACAATTCATCGTATTTTTTTACTATCTCTCTTTCACTATCAGAGGTATCGGCTACATTCTTAAAAAGGCCCAGGTTTTCATGGAGAAAACAGTTCTTCTGCAACCGATAAAAGTACTCAGACGGATCATATAATCCGTCAGGGTGATCGACTCTCAGCCCTGTTACATTGCCTTCTCTGATAAGATCAAATATCAATTTATGGGTTTCTCTGAAGACAAACGGGTTTTCCATGCGGATTGCCGCAAGGTCATTAATATCAAAAAATCTCCGGTAATTTATCTCTTCGGTAGCCACACTCCAGTGCGAAAGCCGGTAAATCTGTTTATTAAGGAGATTGTCAAGGAGATAAAAACTTTCGGGCTTACCTTTTATCCCGTTAAATGTTTTCACATTTTCATCTATAAATGCCTTAATCCCATGATTCTCGCTATAGAGATTCCACAATCGTTTTTTTATAATTTCTTTCTCACGATATCGTTCTGCAATCTTTTCAGGTTCCTTTTCAGTATGCGGCGGTAAATGGTTTAATGCAGTGATAATACTCAAAAGCTCATTAAAATTGGGATCTTCAGGCGAGAGACGATCTTTCAGATCATCGATACGATATTGTAATATGTCGATGTACGTCTCCGGGCTTATGGGAAATTTATGCTGATAATAATAAAGAAAGAAACCGTCGTTTACAAAGACAAGTTGCAATTCCTGCCTCTCAAGAAGAATCCCATATTGATCGCCTAAAATGGGTATAAGCACTTTATTTTTCAGCTCGATTTTTACCGGCGCCCAGTCTATGTCAAAGAAGTCTGCATAGATGGAACTCGGCCCATTTTCAAGGACATCCATCCACCAGGCATTATCTTTACTGGCAATGCACATGTGGTTTGGAACGACGTCCAGCATCTGGCCCATTCCGTAATTCCGAAGCTCATGGATCATTTCACGATACTCTTCTTCGGTGCCAATCTCCGGGTTCAGGGTATTGTGATCGACAATATCATAGCCATGGAGGCTACCCTCTCTTGCCTTAAAATATGGAGATGCATAAATATCGCTGATCCCGATATCGTGAAGGTAATGAATAATTTTCCTGGCATCTGAGAATTTGAACAGATGATTGAATTGGAGCCTGTATGTTGAAACGGGTATTCGCGGATCAGATGTTAGTTCCGTGGTCATGTATTGTTCACTTTACCGGTTTGTTAAACATAAGGAATATCCTAGCGCAGCACAGCCGCAATCAAAAAAGCGCAACCACAAAGAACACGAAGTTTTACACAAAGATCACAAAGTTCCATTGATTATCCTTTTTATTCCATCTTTTAGTTTGACAACATGAAAATTTATCAGTAACCCCAGTTTGTAATTTCCTAACTTT
>JABWAQ010000153.1 GCA_013360945.1 Candidatus Brocadia sp. | reverse complement strand
TTGAACATTATATATTTTTTTTGGCATAATCGCATCCTTCCTTGGAAGAAGTATACCAAAATATATTTATAGGTGCAATTTAAATAGAAGCAGGACTAGCATATTATTCTCTTAATGAATACACATATAAATTCTGATCAATACTTCGGACATTTTATATTTCCAACGAAACACAACGGGCATTTTATTCGATTCATCAATAAATAACTCTATCCTTTCTTTACCGTGAACCGATGAATCCCGATCTCGTGTGCTATTCCTTTATCTGTCTTTCCCTCCACATGATTCAAAATAATCCTTGCCCGCTCCACCCCATACGCATCAAGCTAAGAGTATTATTCCCTAAGAGAGGAGGATGTGTGTCCATTTTTCCTCCTTAATCCCCCTGTTTCCCCCTTTAGAAAAGGGGGATTTCCCTATTTTCCCCCTTTTCTAAAGGGGGACTAAGGGGGATTAAAGAAGGATGATATTGAGCTTTATGAGAAAGATGTTTTTTAATATTGTAAGCCTGTTCCTGAATAACCTCTCGAAGAGTAAGCCTGCGGCCGTGAAACCAAGTCTCGCTTGAAAGGCGGCCAATGACCGATTTTGAAATCTTTTTCCTGGTTTCTGTAACAAGGATATTTCACCAGAACTTCCACCCGGCGGACCAACTACCGCAATAATCTTACCCAGATTATCTACAAAACGCCCTGTTGCTAACTTATTTTTAATAAGCTGTTTTTTCCCTATAAAGTATACAGAGATATTTGAATTTCCAAAAATACCTCTTGTTTTATTTTTCCACACATCTTCCCAATCTACTCCCGTTATAGAAGTCAGAATGTCTATTCTGTTCGGTTCGTAACCAAGTTGTATTACGAAACCAGGTTTACAAAAATCATTCATTTTTAAGCCCGAAGAACCAAATCCGAATTCTTTCAATACAGCGATAATTTTTTCTGCAGCTATATACTTTTTTTACATCTTCATAAAGAGTTACAAGGCTATGAATCTTCGAGATTCTCAATTTATGTTCTTCTAAAACTGCCTTAAAACACTTCTCTATGCATTGTTGACAATGAAATGCTGTTAATTGGTTATAATCGGATTATCAACTATTTCGTCTAGAACTACAATGCATCGTTTGCAGCCTTGAACCATTCCTGTGCCAAAAATCTCATAATAGGTTTATACCTTTGGATAAAATCTCTTTTGAAAAACTGCTTTTAAGTTCAACAAATTTTTCATACATAGGCCTTGTATAAACAATCAGGTCTATCGGAATTTTCCTTTTTAAATCTCTAAAAACCGTAGACACCTTCAAATACACCTTCATATTTTTCCCTGAAATTTTCCGGAATAAAATCATCTCTTAGAACAACCATCAAATCAATATCGCTATACACATGAGGCCGTCCCGAGGTATAGCTTCCAAATAATATGACCCTTTCTGGATTTAAAGGTTTCAATCTTTCTACGAGTTGTTTTAGAAGGTCGTCGTTGATCATATCTATTTCCTGAATTTTGTCTTCGCAAAGAAGCCGAGCAAAAAAACTGCTGAAACCACAATCTGTGTAATCCGTGGAATCTGTGGTTCCTATCTCTTTTTATCGGTCTGATATTTCGCCTCGTTAGATTATACTTTATTTACTGTATTTCTTCATGTCAAACCTCAGATCGTGATGTAAAAGCTTCCCTTTACAGCATTAATTATACTCCTCTTAGTCGTAAAGAATATTTTTGCTAAAAATGGAAAAATAATTTTTATAAAAAACTATACGGATCGCTGCCAGAGTTTACTGCCACACTATTAAAATTCTTTTTCATAAATATACCGTATTTACTTCGCTATTTCTATATCTTCAGCCTTTGGTATTAACCTCTGTACAATATGGAACGTCACCTTTTGACCTTTTTTTAGCAAGATATTTCTCCGGATAGAATTCTTGCTTATCGATACCTCTTTGCCATCATCCATAACAAGAATACCGAGACCCTTACCTTCATCAAACCATTTAACCTTACCAATTGATTTCACAGAAGGTAGAGATTTAGGTTTTGTGCGTATAGTTCCACTACCCTTTTCATCACTTTTTTCTGAAGGAGAATACCCGGCTTCCTTCACAAAGATATTCCAAGGATTCCACGGGGTTCTCAGGTGTTCTACCCGTTTATCATGAGGCAGCAGCTTTGTATCAGAGAGCCGTTCATACGTATAGTCAGGTATAGCCCCCTCAGCGTCCTTGTTAAGGATGGGATATTTTACGGTGGGTTTATTGTCGGGTATGCTGAGTAAAGAACGGAGGTCTTTGATGTGTTCTACCTTGTTCCATTCCATATTTTTATGCGGAGTCAAAGGTATAAACCACTCAACCAGCTTTTCTCTTCCTTTCTGCACATAAATCCCAATTTCATTTTCGGAAGACTTCCAGTTTATACCGTCCTGATGAACAGTAAAGGTCTGTAACTTTTCTATCGCTATTTTTACACTGCCAAAGCCCAGTGGCTTACCCATGCCAAGTTTATGTCCCATTCCCGGCTCAAGTTCAAGGCAATAGCAGAGAAGCCCTAATTCCCACTCCCTCAGATTCTCAAAATGGACATCAAAGGTAAATCTATTGCCCGCGGCTAATGGTTCCACCGTACGGTTATTTTCAGTTTTTGGTGTTATATCGTTGTTCCTTAGTACCTCCTGCCAGCCATTATGATGGACATAAAATTTCCTCCTTGGTACATCACATTTATCGGAAGGCACTGACCATGTCAGACGTGGTCTTTCAAGGAGTGGAAGGGTTACATACCCACCATAACCATTTTCTCTCTCTACCAGCCATTTGGGTTTGTTCATAAGGTTTGCAAACCCGAAACGAACCCGCCCTTTGTAATATGTCGTCCCAAAAAGACGGCAGGCCGGGCAAAGGCCTTCCGGGTGAATGGAAAGGAGTTTTTTATCAAGAGAGTCTAACATGCCGGACGAAAGATCTTCATTAACATCGTGAATGCAAGGTAAGAGATTTTTGTGGGGTAATCGTTCTCCCAGTGTTCTGCTATCGGTTACCCGTGAAAGAGGCACAGGCATGATAGCCTGTACGGTTTTGTCTGCACCTTCGTTGGGAATAAAATAGACCAAATCACCTTCGGTAAGTTCTCTCTTTTGGATTTTTGTGGTAAATATATTATCAATATGCCCAAAATTTTTCTCATAATCGATCAGTATATCTTTGTATTGTTTACAGGCTTTTGAAGACACTTTGTATTCGATTGTATTTTTTACTGGAATACAAAATATGCGCTCACACCGCTTGGGAATGGTGTATTCAACCCGATCTTTTATAAATTTCAAGACAGGTCTTGGATATCCCTGTTTGAGGCTATTTCGCTTTTCGTGTGCATTATGAAAGATATTGAGTTTTTCCCAATCCAGGGAAATAGACCACCGTCAATGACTATATATACATAAGTTGCATAGAAATAGTATAAATTTACCTCAGAGCAGCGAAATACAAGGGAAATAAGAAGAATATGACTTAACCCGACATTCACAATTCGAGGGGTGTATGAGCCGCTCAGCCAGTAAATTCAATGGGTCATGTAAAAAGGTCGGCACTACAGCCTGGTTTATCCGGAGGCATAAATCTTGTGTAGCGGTCAGGGAAAACGCATCAAATCATCCCAATAATACTGTAAGAGGTAATCCATTACTCCAAGCCAGCGAGCTTTCTTTTCACTGCAATACCAACAATAATTCTTGAAAATACTATAGCATAGAAAATGACCTATTCCTTTGCAATCCCTTTTGTTACTCCTATTTCTCTCTTCTCATTTTGATGTGTTTGCCCTGAGCTATTATGCTGCCTTATACAAAATTGAGTTTAGCAATAAATGAAATCAACAGTAATTGTACCAGCTAAAATATGCGTTGGGAAAGCTTATGTATGATATTCTGCATTGATTGTGACATACTCATGGGATAAGTCACATGTCCATACCGTATCTGAGTAATCACCCAATCCAAGTTCCAAGCGAATCTGAATATCTGTACTTTTCATGGACGTACTTAATGTAATAAGGTCACATTGTGTCGGCATTCCTTTAGTAAAGATCAAGATATCGTTGATGTAGAGATTGGTTTTTGATTCGTTCAATTCTACACCTGCATAACCAGCGGCAGAGACGATACGCCCCCAATTGGGGTCTTCGCCATTGATTGCTGTCTTTACGAGTGGAGAATCTGCAATTGATCGGGCAATCCGTGCAGCATCGCCTCGTGACCTTGCACCGATCACATCGATTTGGATAAATTTTGTAGCGCCTTCTCCATCCTTCACAATAGCTTTTGCCAAATAGCCCGTTACATAATCCAACCCTTGCTGGAAGATTTGCAAAGGTAATTGATCAGCACTCTTGTTAGAAGGAATATTCACCCCAGAGGCACCGTTTGCAATAATGGCAATGGTATCGTTTGTGCTCGTGTGACCATCAATGGTAATGCGGTTAAAAGAGGATTCTACGGATTTCCTGAGACATTTATCGAGAAGAGAGGCTGGCATGGAGACATCTGTTGTAATGAAACATAGCATGGTAGCAAGGTTAGGAGCAATCATTCCTGCACCTTTGGTAATACCACCAAGGATTACATCCTTATTCTGTATCTTTAATCTGACGGCAATATCCTTTTGCCGGGTATCCGTTGTCATAATAGCCCGTGCCATGGCATTACCATGCGCCGGGGTGTTTCCCATCGATGCCGTTGCTGCCTGAATGCCAGCACGAACTTTATCCATGGGGAGAGGTCTTCCTATGATCCCGGTAGAGGCAACAAGTATCTCATCCTCAGAAATTTTAAGGCATTCTGCTGTGAGCCGTACCATCTCTTCAGCATCTTTATCACCTTGTTCTCCTGTACATGCATTAGCATTTCCACTATTGATAACAATAGCCCGCGTACGTCCCTTTTGAACAGCCTTTCTACTAAGTTTTACAGGTGCTGCATAAATTTGATTTGTTGTAAATAGTGCTGCACCGGTTGAAGGATATTCTGAAAAGATAACACCCAAATCAAGACTATCCTTTACCGTCTTAATCCCACAATAGGTAGTCCCTGCCTGAAATCCCCTGGGCGCAACAATGCTTCCTGTAGTAATAACCTCTATGTTATAAGACACTCTTTCTTGCATGGTATATCAAGTCAAACACGGACAAACAATCCCTGTCCAATGCATACAGGGACATGGTTTGTTCATGCCACCCTTTCATGGTAAAATTCTCAATATTAAAATAGAAAA
>JABWAQ010000152.1 GCA_013360945.1 Candidatus Brocadia sp. | reverse complement strand
GGAAAAACTCTTTTGTGTGAAGCCGAATGCAAAACCAGACGAGATAAAAGTAAAAATCACCGGCGCCAAGGCTTTGAAGGTAAATAAAGAAGGACAACTTGAAGCAGAAACAGATTTAGGCAAGGTTAAATTTACAAAACCATTAGCTTATCAAGAAATCGATGGCAAAAGAGTTACGGTTGAAGTTGAATACAGAATCTTAAATCAGAAATCGGAACATGTTTATAGCTTCAAAGTAGCATCCTATAACAGAACAAAAGACCTCATCATAGACCCTCTCTTGGCATCCACTTTTTTAGGAGGATCGCGCAGTGATCTTCCGGAGGGTTCCATAGCCACAGACTCAGAGGGCAATATATACGTAGCTGGTTCCACTTCTTCACCAGATTTTCCAACTACCACCGGTGTCTATGATACTTCTTATAACGGTGGTGATTATGATGTTTTTGTGTCGAAGTTAAGTGGGGATTTAACAAGCTTACTTGCCTCCACGTATTTGGGTGGGTCAGACTTTGATGAAGGGGATTCTATCGCCTTAGATTCAGATGGGAACGTGTACATAACAGGCCGGACCATGTCGTTAAACTTTCCAATTACCACCGGTGTCTATGATACATCACATAATGGTGTTTCTCTGAATGACTTTGATGCATTTGTATCAAAGTTAAATCCGAATTTAACGAGTCTTCTCGCATCTACATATTTGGGAGGATTGGATCATGACGGAGGTTATTTTCTTGCCATAGACTCAGGAGGATATGTATATGTTACAGGTTCTACAGAATCCTCAGACTTTCCAAGTACTAACGGTGCTTATGATAAATCTTATAATGGAGGAAGTAGTGATGGCTTCATATCAAGGCTAAATGGGAATTTGACAAGTCTTCTTGCCTCCACTTATTTAGGTGGTTCGAGCGGGGATTACATTAGTTCTATAACCATGAATTCGACTGGCGACATATTTGTTAGTGGCATGACTGAATCGTCAAATTTTCCAACAACCTATAATGCTTATGATACTTCTTTTAATAGCGATTACACTGGAAGTAGTTATGCCGATGCCTTTGTGTCAAGATTAAATGCTGGTTTAACAAACCTTCTCTCATCCACGTATTTAGGAGGAACTGACGGAGATTTTGGGTACCGTATAGGCTTAGACTTAGCAGAAAATGTATACGTGTCTGGTTGGACTTACTCATCAAACTTTCCAACAACCCCCGGTGCTTATGACACTTCTTACAATGGCGGTACTTTCGATGCTTACATAGCAAAGCTCAATGGCAATTTAACAAACCTGCTTGCCTCCACGTATTTGGGTGGGTCTCACGATGACCAGTTACTATCTATGGCTATTGATCAAGGTGGAAATATATTCGTGACTGGTCGGACGACTTCCAAAGACTTCCCAACCACCACAGGCGCTTATGATGCTTCTCATAATGGCGATGATTATTTTGGTGGTAATGATGTGTTTGTATCAAAGATGAATGGGTTATTAACAGACCTCCTTTCTTCTACATACTTAGGGGGATCTGATTATGACCAAAGTTATTCCTTAGTTGTTGATTCCAATGGCAATATCTACGTGTCTGGTTATACTCGTTCATTAGACTTTCCAACAACCACTGGCGCTTATGATACCTCTTATAATTATGTCGATACCTTTGTCTCAAAACTTGACAACAATCTTTCTAAATTACCACCTGAAGTGATAACGGAATCCACTACAAGCATAACATCTGATTCAGCAACATTGAATGGGATAGTAAATGCAAATGGATTGTCCACAACGGCGTGGTTCCAATATGGTCCGACTAGTGGCTCTTATACCTATACATCATCTACGCAAAGTGTGAGCGGCTTTGATGATACAGCAGTAAACATTGGTATAAGTGGTTTGTCGGCTGGAACGACTTACTATTACAGGATTGTAGCACAGAACAGTGCGGGAACTTCCAATGGTAATGAAATGTCTTTTATTACCGCGTCTGAAAAAGGTGGCATTCTAGGTTATGTATTAGACGATAAAGGCAATCCAATCAACAGGGCAAGGTTAAGGCTACAGGGAATTAAAACATTAATTTCACAAAATGCGGTTTCCAACTCAAGCGGTTATTTTCGCTTTTCAGATTTAGACGCTGATGCATATGTTATCATCGCTGGAAAGCGCGGTTACAAAATAAATAAACAAACTGCAACACTCGAAGAGGGAGAACAGGAAGAAATCGAGATTCAGTTGGAAAAGAGACGATGATATAACCTCTCGAAATTAGGTAATTTTAAGCAGTATATTATAAGCGGTACAATGAGCATGTGCTTGTTATACCGCTTTTTTGTTTTCTGATAGAGGCGTAAACAAGTAAATATAAAGCCATTGTCGTATTAATTTTGTATTTCTTAAGATAATGCACTTGACTTTCTTTCTTGAGGGAGGCATATATAGTATTCGGACATGGCAACAGTGCTGCATTTTGCATATTATCACTTAAAAACTAATTGGGGAGGCAATTGTTTGATGGTAGAAAAAGCAGAAAGAAAAAAGCAATTAAAGGCGAAACGCAGGGCTGCGGGGTTGTGCGTGGAATGTGGTGCCCCATCATACCCGTATTCCAGGTGTGAAGTACACCGCGAAAACCACGCATACGGAAAAAGAAAGCTTAGGGAGAAATATAAAAAATCTGGTCGCTGTATAACGTGTGGCCGCAAGCTAGATAAAGATATTGACGGAGATAACGTAACCTGTTCTATCTGCATCGAGGATCGTGTCTTGCGTGCAAACATGGCAGACATAGGTATTTAATAAGAAAAGAGGTTAAATTCCGGCTACACTGGGTAGTAAGTGGAATGATGTCGAAATATGCTTTGTTAAATACTATGTCGCAATAATCACAGTAATTAAGGGATAGGGTAGCTCCCGAAAAACCGTGACCTCTACGCGGCTTCCCTTATATTTTATCTTAGAGGAAAAAATCGTTTTAGAGGAAACGAAGAATGGCAGAACAAAGAGGTTTTTTTGCAGCTTGGGTTGAACAGGACAAAGAAAGACTCACAGAAGATATACTTAAAGCCGTCCGTAGTCATACAGAGCCTAAAATAGGCCTTGTTCATGTGCCAAGAGATGAAAAACAGATATGGGATGAAAGCAAACAAGGTGATCGGACTAAGCTGATAGAAGAATATCTCCAGGCTGCGGAAGAAGTAAAGAAGAACAAAAAGTTACCACCTAGCGAAAGCCTTAAAAAACTCATTACCCCACTGATTAATTTACGCAACATTACATTCCCTCCGGGATATGAATCACGTCTCAAATTTATAGTAGAAGACATAGACCTTGAAAAAGAGCTTGGTGAAAACCCCCCGATTCCAACCACAAGCAAATACACTATTATCAAAGATACAGAACTTAGAGAATTAGGGATTCTGAGAGTAAGCAGCCAAAACATACGTCTTGCTGGGGAATATGCGGATGACCTTTGTAAGCAGTGGAAACCTATAAGCAGAGCCGAGTTTGAAAAAATCCCGTATGCGAAAGAATATTCAGGGCAAGACGAACAAACCGCTCTTAATAATGCGCTGGATATAGAACAGCTCCTACCGTATAGCGAACCGCTCCCTTCGTATTGGTCGGTATCGGACATATACGAACTCTGGTTGCCAACGCTCACCCCGGAGAAAATAAAAAGCAATGACCTTTTGGATAGAATACTTGTCACCTATACTATCAAGAGGGCGTTAAACCAAGACGAAAAAGCCATAAATAAACTGTGTAGTCTTTTCCAAGATGCTGCCGAAAAAGTAGCCAAAAGGATGGCAAGAAAAAGAGGGCTTAAAACCGAGGATATAAAACAGCTTGTGAGAGAAGCAAGAATTCTCTTGCGCCTCACAATCGGTGGATTTTCCCTTAGAGAATTTAGAGAACGACTCTCACAAGGACATAATTGGCATATTCCCAACTTCATAGAAAAATTTTACGCATATTGGCTTTCGGAGGAAGTGCCTAAAAGATTAACTGACATTCTCCAGAAAGGATTGTCTGATCCCTTCGACATCCTAGTATTGTTCAATCCATTCAGTCTTTTTGTTGCGAAAACAGAATGGCGATTAACTCCCAAAGCCGAACGTCGGTTTAATAATTACTCATTCAGACCAAATAACAAAACTAATCTTTACACATGGTTGTTCGGGACAAATAAAAGACCAATGCAAGGAAGATTCTGCCAGCTCATCAGTAAAACACTTGATCGTTATAACGGCAATACGAAGGAAAAAGCGAGCAGATTTGATCCCGAACTTATGGACTCTATATCGGGAAGCGGATCGCAGGCGCTTAGCGAAATTGACAGAAGAGTTTTTCGGATGCAAAAATACAAGGACAGGATCGTTCAACCGAAAGACGTAGATGATGAGACGATGGAGGAAATAAGAAACTTTTTAAAAAAACGTGGTATCTCTGAGCGAGACATTGAAATGATAATCCAAAAAAGAATCTTGAACTATTCTTACGCAGAAGTGTCTAACATGAACAATCTTACAAGGAGGCAGACTATAAATATCCTAAATAAATACAAAAAATATCAACCTTCACTCGACAAACTCCGCGATTCCCTACAAATCGAAGAACCTCCCCTTATCTGATTTACGTTCCCAGACTTCATCTCTAAGTATCTACACCAGAATACAATAAGATTTTTCTTCAAATTTTTATATTTTAATTTCACCAGCACTACTCCAAAAAAAGGATAACTACTGACAACAAGTTACGAAACTTAAATTTTTTTTATCTTATCTTCATTAATATTTTTTAGCGAAAGGGTACGGGTATGACAGATGAACTTTTGAGTTTGAAGCAAGTAGCATGCGAATTAAACGTAAGCCGGAGTAGACTCTCATATTTATTCGAGAGTAGAAAATTGAAGATTGAAGATTTCCCCCAAATAGGTGGTCGTAGGTTTTATCGGCGTAGCGACTTAGGTCGGATTCGGGAAGCACTTTTCGAGATTTCACACAGGTGACAGGAGGGGCGTACATATGAAATGATTTGTTGTACCAAAAAGGAAACCCCGATCTGAAGAAGCAGACCGGGGCTGATGTAGCAACTTTTTAGACTAGGAGAAATTGTATACCATGTTGGAGAACAAGTCAACAGTTTTTTGTAAAAAATGCGGAGCGATACACGAAACAGAAACCCTTACCATCGAAACGATTTTTTTGCCCAACAAGGGCAAGCATGTAAAAGCATCGTGCCCCGAATGTAAAAGCTTCATCAAATTCCTACCGCATAGTGCGCCTATTCTTTATTTCGGCAAG
>JABWAQ010000151.1 GCA_013360945.1 Candidatus Brocadia sp. | reverse complement strand
TTATCAGATTTGAGATTAAGGAAATTTTAAATCAGCCGTTTTCTCTCGACTGCTTGATTCTTACTGTTTACTTATTCTTCAGAAAAAAAAGACTCGACCCCAACCTTAGCCTTAACCTAATATCTTTTCAATCTCAACCTTAACCTAATGTTTTCTAAGTCTTAACCTTCGAAAACCAGACACTTCCAAAGTCAGAAATGAATTATACTATAAAGAAATGCCTGCCGTCGTTTATCCGCATGAGATTAGAAGGGCGTAATAACCTGCAAAATATCCTGGCAAATACGGGGTGGCTCTTTGCGGACCGTATTCTACGTATGTGCGTTGGATTGTTCGTTGGAGTGTGGATTGCCCGATACATGGGTCCTGAGCAATTTGGCATCTACAACTATGCCATCGTATTTGTCGCTATGTTTTCCATTCTATCCAATTTAGGATTAGATAGTATCATTGTTCGTAACATAGTTAGTAATTCAGCATCCAAAGATGAGATCATGGGTACGGCCTTCTTTCTGAAATTTGCTGGTGGCGTTATAACCTTAATACTATCCACAGGAGCAATTTTGTTATTACGCTCTGGTGACACCCTAACCTGCTGGTTGGTGGGAATCACTGCGGCTGGAACAATTTTTCAGGCCTTTGATACCATAGATTTCTGGTTTCAATCTCAGATAAAATCAAAATATACAGTCTATGTCAGGAATGCGGCATTTTTAATTGTTACCTTCGTCAAGATTATACTCATTATGACTCGATCGTCGCTTATCCTCTTTGCCTGTGCAGGGCTTGCAGAGATCATTTTAGGTACGATTGGACTTGTCATTGCCTATCAATTACATGGATACTATCTCAAAGAATGGCGAATCAGTATTCGGTATGCGAAAGAGTTACTTAACGATAGTTGGCCACTGATATTTTCTGGTCTGGCAGTGGGGCTTTTTATGAAAATCGATCAAGTTATGTTGAGAGAAATGGTCGGGAGTGAATCTGTAGGGATTTATTCAGCAGCAACGCGAATTTCCGAAGTCTGGTATTTTATTCCTGCTGTAATTATATCTTCTGTCTCTCCTTCAATCATTGAAGCAAAAAGGATTAGTGAAACTCTTTACTATCAGAGGCTGCAGAGGCTTTTTAATCTCATGGCGGGGTTAGCGTTCGTAATTGCTGTTCCTGTTACACTTTTCTCAAAACAATTAGTATTAATACTATTTGGAGTAAATTATGTATCTGCTGGACCGGTTTTGGCAATACACATTTGGGCAGTTTTTTTTATGTTCTTAGCAGCGACGCAGAGAGCATGGGATGCAGCAGAAAATCTTATGCTACTATCATTAAAAAGAACCCTTATTGGTGCAGTTGTAAATATTATACTCAATGTTATATTCATACCTCTGTATTCAAGTATTGGCGCTGCAATTTCTGCAGTAGTCTCCTATGCATTTTCTACATTTTTATCAAATTTCTTTAATCATAAATCACGTCCGATATTTTTTCTTCAAGCCGAGTCGATGCTTTTCGTACGATATTTTAAACATATGTTTGTAGGAAAGTTAGGTGTCTTTTATGAAAGAAAAACCTAGAACGCTTATTTTTGTTGTCACATATGAAACACAGACAACACTGGGAAAAGTTAAGTATATCAAAGAATCTGTATTGTTGGTTTAACTAAATATCCGAATAAAATTATCTCTATTGGAAATATACGATGGTATTAATAAAAGTATTAAAAATGTTTCTTCAAGGATGTAAATTGTGTTTCATAGATGATTTTGATTACTGGTGGTATTATTTAAAAAACAGGAAATTTTCAAAACTTAAAAGTTATGTATGGTCCAGATTTAATGTACGTGACATCGGAATAGGGCTTATGGACCCTATTTATATGCGATACCCAAATCTGACGCGATATCCCCGTGAAATCGAGGTAGAAATAACAACTCGTTGCCATTTAAAGTGTATCGTTTGTGAACATACTTATTGGACAGATTCAAAATATTCAAAACAAGATATAAACTATGAAGACTTTGTAAGAATATGTGAGCAGTTTCCAAGACTATCATTTATCAATGTGACAGGGGAAGGAACTTGTTGGTTAAATAATGACTTTAATAAAATATTGGAGTATTTGCATAAAAGAAACATTTATATTTTAATGGTGGAGAGCTTTGATCTTTTCAATAAGGAAAGAGTTAATAAAATATTTGAAACTGATGTTAACAGGATAGAACTGTCGCTTGACGCCACTACAAAAGAAACATACGAAAAATTAAAAGTGGGAGCAAATTGGGAACGTGTAATGGATAATCTAAAATATTTGGTGGCGGAGAAAAAGCGCAGGAAGACCCCTTTCCCTTATGTTTTTGTAAGATTTATAGTAACATCTGAAAACATTAATGAAATACCTGATATGCCAGCTTTAATACACGACTTGGATTTGAATTGCGGCAGAAAGGTAAGCATTGAATTTGTAGGTCTATTAAGTTTCAAAGAAGTTGAAAAATACAATGTGGCACAAATTCCAAAGCATATCATAGAGAAAACACAAGAAAATGCTAAAAAATATGGTATTAACATAATCTGGTCACACACAAATAACAATATGTATTCAATTGATTATTGTGCTAAATGGATACAGCCTTACATAATGATGGGTGGATATACTGTGTTAGACTGTGCCCTTGTGATGGCCAATAATAGAGATTACCTAAAGTCTATTAGTCCGGGTTCTTTACTCGAACGAAATTTTAAAAATATTTGGTATAGTGAAGGATATAAAAGAGTAAGAAACAATATAAACAAAAAAGAGAAACCCGTGCCTCTTTACTGCAAAGGCTGTCGTGGAGCTAATACTAGTTGCAGAGAGAAAAAAATTGGTGTGCATGACTATATGGTTGCAGAGTTCTCAAAACATTAAAATTTATTGAGAAAATATGTAAAGATGGTTCATTATAAAAAAAATACTATTGAATTGATTCAACAATGGCAGTATACCGGGGAGGTTAATCCATCTCTTTTAGAAGATAAATCTTTCGGTCACGTTAAGGCATCCGGTCTAACCAGCCTGCAGTCTTATGTTTACTGGGCAGAGATAGAAAAAGATCCAGGTAAAATTGATTTCTCCTCCTATGACCCTCTCGTGGAGAAGATAATAAGGCATAATCTAAAATGGGTACCATTTCTAATTTTAGGTCCTTGTTATGCAACTCCTGCATGGTTTCAAGTTTCTGATGAGAGCGTTTTTGCTAGATGCCTTGAGCATGGCGTTGAATCGAAGATTCAATCTATCTGGAATCCGTATTTGCCAAGATATGTTGACCGTTTTCTTGGTGTTTTTGCGAAACATTATCAAGAGCATGGTTTGTTTGAAAGTATTTCGCTTGGAATCAGTGGAAACTGGGGTGAAGCTATGTATCCAGTAGGTGGAGGATTTGGAACAAATTTTCATACTCACAGCGGATGGTGGTGTGGTGATAAATATGCTATCGAGAGTTACAGGCAGTATCTTTTTGAAAAATATAAGGATATTAGGCAAACTAATGATTTATATAAGACATGCTTTAGTGATTTTCAAGAGATAACTTTCCCAAGAGAAAAACGAACTAATCTAGACAACTTGAGACTAAAGATAAAAGAGATATTACCTGGTCAGGTAAAACAGTTATTACGTCCTTTCTACAAAACTACTAAAAGTTTTTGGGGTGATGTAGTAAGTCCATCTATCAGGTGGCTATATTCGGATTCTACAAAAACATATTCGATACATGAGCAGTACAGATGGGTAGATTTTGTTAACTGGTATATAGACTCAATGAACAAATGGTCTGATTTTTGGCTTAGTACAGCTAGGAAATATTTCGTGGATATTGAAATATATTTGGTTACAGGCGGTTACGGTCTACCTCAGGCAGGCACTGATTTTTCTGCACAAACAAAGGTGGCTAAAAAATATAACGCTGGTATAAGGATAACAAATCAGACGGATAATTATTCAGACAGTTTTATTTATACCCGTCTGGTTTCATCCTCATGTAGGCATTACGGCTCTTACTTTACTACAGAAGAAGAATTGGTTAACCAGCCTAAGGGTGTAACGATGCGTATTTTTGATGCTGCTACTTCTGGAGCTAAGGGTTCGTATTTTAAAAGTATAATAGGAACAGGTACTGATATATGCACTGGAAAAGTTTTTCCTTTGGGAGAACCAACGATGGGTGCACTTAACTTAAGACAAAATATTGGTCATTATAAACTTGATAATCCTATAATTGAAACAGCAGTACTTTTTGCCAATACAACCATTGCCATAACACCTTCTTTTTTATATGATCTATATAAGCAATGTTCAACAATACGTTCTTATGTGGATATTGATTTAGTGGACGAGAACATGATAGGTGACAGAGTTCTGAGCAAGTATAGATTTTTGATTCTCTTAGGTGATAATATTCTCCATGAGAAGACTTTAAATAGTGTTTTAGAATGGATAAAAAATGGTGGAGTACTTATCAAGAGCAGTTATTTTAAAATAATTCCCTTTTATAATGAAGGAAGAGGTATTTATCAGATATTTCCAGAAAAATCAGGGGTTAATAAAGTTGGTAAAGGATATACTCTTACACTTTCTAAATGGGGAAATCGTTTTATAGAGGCTGTTGCCTCATCTGTGTATAATGAAGAAGGAATGTATCCTTGGAAAGGAATTGAAAAGATAAAGGGTTTTTCCGATGGTGTATATGCAACACGTTTTTCTGACAGGATACTTTTTTATGATTCTAGGAATTCTGAAATAAGAAGTGAGTTATTAAAAAGAACATGAAGAGGGGATTTGTATTAAACTGTCGTCGCGAGTTCCAGCGTAAGTATTCCATGGGAAATATTTTCCAAACTCCTTTTAAACAAATATGGCGTTCTCCTCGGTATATCCGGTTCCGTGAGAAAGTTCATAATAATGTTGTACCGGTTCAGTGCCAGTTCTGTCCTTCATTCCATGTTTCTACGTATCAAGAGGATTGCGAAGATATCAAACTATGGAAAAATGAAATTCATGTACAGTAATGTAGGAGGCTTTTATGTCAGTATTGCTAAAACTTGATATGCCAGAAGGCGCATTTTCAGCGCTTCGTAAAGACCCGAATGAGTTCGCTAAGGAATTGCGTCTTGTGGCAGCGGTGAAATGGTATGAAATGGGAATAATATCACAGGAAAGAGCAGCAGAAATAGCCGGATTATCCAGGTCAGAATTTATATTTTCTCTGGCGAAATTTGGAGTATCACCTTTTCAATATTCTATAGAGGAAATCAAAGAGGAACTAGCCCGTGGGTAATCTGTGGGTTTGCAACACATCTCCCCT
>JABWAQ010000002.1 GCA_013360945.1 Candidatus Brocadia sp. | reverse complement strand
ACCGCCAAATATTGAAGTTTATTACGGATTTTTGCATAGCAAAGATATTATGGAAGGCCGATTTTCGCTACGCGAAAATCATTTGCAGAATTTAGGTTGTAATTAATTTTTGAATAATTGGATTCACTAATCTATTACTATTCATCATCACAATCTGCTAAACCATTACCTTCTGGATTTGTAGAATATTTTTCAACCATACTTTGTCTTTCTTGATCAAGTTGTCTGATAAAATTCTCAAATTCTGTTCGAATTACTAGAAAGTTAAAGGAAATCCCATCGCCAGAGTAAGCGGCGCAACCTTTAAAATTGTAGGTATCCAAAAAAAATATTATTTCAAAAAGGTCATCGGGTAATTTGCCTAGCTCACGTTTCAATCTCTCTCGTTCTTCCCTCTGTCGTTTGATATGTTCTGCCTCCCACATTACAGAAGAACGATCTTCAGGTAAAGCATGAATAGGATGAACTGTAATTCTTATATCTGGGTCAATTGGTTCGATGTAATCACTCTTCTGAGAATCGAGCATTTTTTTGAAAAACGCCACAGGTCTTAATTTTGCGTACTCGGTGAAGAAAAAACCACTAGGTTTGGCTTGTGACCACCAATCATTACCTCGTTTAATTATTGAATCATTAACAATCGGTATACCTCGCCATTTAAAAACGAGATCATAAACAATACCCTCGATATTATCCCACCTAAGAGACATATCAAGTTCGAGGTTTTCAGATTTCAATATGGCCACGATTATATTTGAAATAAAATTTGAATTATTAAACTTGTAGTTGTATTGATTCGGCTGTGTAAAGTAAAACCCAAACCTCTTATCCAAATGTTTTACTTTTAACTTCGATAGTTTCTGAACTGGAATTTAGCGTAACGATTTTATCCCATAATATCTTGCTGCCATCTGCACTGCAAAATTCATCCATGAACAGATTATTTAGGTCAAGATTTAATTTTTGCTAAACAATTGCATTAATGATGGCTTCGTACCAATTTATGAAATCCCCACATTTTTCCGATCAAGCTTAATTTTTTTTGCCGTTAGTTTTCTCTCTAATTCCTGTTCTGCAACATTTTGAATACCCACAATGTTGAGTCAAGATAACCAATTGAATTCGTTTGAATTTGCGAATTTATTTGTTTGCGCGTGCTGTGGGCTATTCCCAACATCAGGATGTTTTTGATTGTGTCTATTATAATTTTCTAAATGTGGATTATGCCCTTTCCACAACAACGTGGACACGGTTTTTCTTTGACCTGTTTTATATTTTTGAATGATGCACACCATACCCCTTCTTCCCACCGCCAATCTTCAAAACTTTTGAATTTTTTGATTGGGATTTTCATTTTTTTCGCAAAACTTTTAAGTGCTTGTTTTTGGGTAGCCGCTTTAACATATTCTTGCCCTCAATCATCTACTTCAGCGTATCTGAGTTTGTAATTTATTTCAAAAGTTTTTTGCATGTTAGTCATCATGTTGCCCCAGCAACACTCAAAAACGATGAAAATCGGGTTTGTTGCTGTAGGATGAATTAACACCGATAGTTACGTTGTTTTTTGTGGCCTTATTTTCGAACCAGTATAAATATGTTTTTGAAAACTAAACTATTAATGATCTTAGTTCTATCATTCGTTCAACATTATATACACCATCTTTAAAAATGGACTGATTAAATTTTCTTGTTAAACGATTGTTATTTTTTACTTTTTGACTAATGGTTGTTTCGTTGTTGATTAAAACAATTTCACTAATCAAATTCCACTCTATTAGATATTGGATATAATCATTTTTGCCGGTTGTTTTATTTGTGCTATTATTTAGAAACTCATACTTTTCAGCAAATTGAGGAGTGGCAATTCTATTGATAATATCTATCAATTGTTGCATTGTGTCAGCACCTCCTGAAAGGAAATCCCATAATTCAGATGATAATAGAAATTCATTTTCTGCAAAATATTTTCTAAATCCCACACAATAATCCATAAATCTTTGTTTATCATACCCTGTTGGCGTATCACTTAAGGGGTCAAAAGGAAATCCCAAAAAATATCGAATAATTTTGTCTGGATAAACATTTTTTAACGCTATTTTTGCTTCTAACACCTTCTCTTTTTCAACTTTAAAAACACCTTTATTGGGTTTGACGGTTTTTAATTCTATGCATACAACTTGTTCATTATCTTGAAAATAAACATCAGCGATAAAATCAGTTGCGTCTATATTGGGGGTTTCAAGAAATAAACATTCTTCATTTTCTTCGTCTAAATTAGGCATCCTATTCCCATTTGTTAAATCGGTGATAATGCCATTGACAATGCTTTTCTGATTTGTAGAAATTTTCAAACCAGTCCTTTTGTTTGCCGTAAATTCTTTTTTTTCGTCATTGCAAAGAACATGAGCAGTTTTTTCTAAAAATGATTGACCTAAACTTGTGTTTAAGCCATGCATCCAACTTGCAAGGCTTATAAACACGGGTATTGAAACAACCTTCCCTTCTAACTTCGCTGAAAAAGCATTGAGAAATGCTTCGTGAAAAGGAGCATTCCTATTATTTATCTCATCCCCTGGAAATTTACCGAATTGAGTATATAAAGTACGAATTACTTCTATTGCAATCAATTCTTTTTGGGCATCCATTATCATAATATTTTTTCTTTTAAATGAAATATAATTTCTGAATAAGCGCCTTTGTCTCTTTCAGTTCTATTCAATACAGGGCGTTTATATCGATTGACTATCTTCATTCCGGCCTTTTCTGCAATATCAGAATATAAATGGTATTTATCATTGGCAACGAGGAAAATGTCAAAATCCGTAACGAGGTATTTCTTGCAATTATTTAAAACCTCTGCAATGTCTTTAATATAGGCATCACGAGCCGCCCTGCCTTGACCTTTAGAAAGCGGGCCGATTTCCATTTTGTCTTTTCTTTCGAAACCAAACAAATCGTATGCATAAGCGTGTTGATCATGATAATCAATCAAACCAACGTAAGGTGGACTTGAAAATATTCCTTTAATTTTTTGTTTTTGTACTAATTCAGCAAAAGTCGTGTTTTTCTTTTTTAATACTTCAATAATATCAATCGTTTTTGAATCACCTGCCAAACAAACTTGGTGTGTATCTGTCCGCAAATCGTCAAATATTTTCAGTCGTTTCACCGTGTCCTTGCTGTAACGTTCCCACCAACTCAAAATGGAAAATAAAGGCTTGCAGATTTTCCCGTGCTTGGCACAATAATAACTGGTCGTTATGGGTTCTTTCAGTGTGGCTAAATCTGCATGTGTAGTTGCACGGCAGGAACGGATCGTTCGGCTTAAAATAATACTAATAATTTTTTTTGTCTGTATATTTTTAATTTGCTTAACAAGGTTAAAGGTAAAATCTATTTCTGCCCTAATATGCTGTAAATACCACTTATCCAAAAAGCTGTCGGTTTTTTCCTGCCTTAATTGTATCCCATACTGATTAGTTAACTTTTGATACAGTGGTAAAAACTCCTTTTCCTTCTGAGCACTATATTCATCTTCGTCGAGTTCTTTACGTTTAGCTTTGTATTTATAGTCAGGGACAGGGAAATATTTATTATTAAAACTTGCTAATTCTTCTATTAATTTACTTTCAAATGCAACAGTTTTAGAATCTGCAATAAACTGCCTTAATGCTTTTGTAATTTTATGAATTTCTTCATGTAAATTATCAAAATCATATTTCCCAATCTTTATATTGCTGATTAGCGCATTAAAAGCTGAAATATCAATACCGATAGCATGCATTCCAAGTTCATTGGCTTGTACTAATGTAGTTCCACTTCCACAAAAAGGATCAAGCACAATATCCCCTTTTTTAAAGTAAACTTCTTTTTTAAATGCATCGGTATGATTGTCTAAAAAATATTCAACAAGTTGTGGAATAAATTTGCCTTTGTAAGGATGCAATCTGTGAACATGCTTCGTGGTATCTGCTTCTTTGAGGTTGTCAAATGATAATGCCCAATTCAGGTCTTCTCCCAATTTGCCTTTCCATTTAATTTCTCTTTTGCCCAAATAAGAATCGTAATATTTGATTAAATCTTGTTTATTAACAAATAAATATCCATTGTTGCCAATCTTTTTTATTCTTCCATATTGAATAAGGTAGGAAATATTTGAAGTGGTAACGTTTTTCTTCAGATAGCCGCTTGCCCATTCACTGGCTTCTTTTATTGTTAATAAATCTTTTTCAACGATCATTTTATATAACCATTCATTTTATTGCAAATAGCGCGGCATAGTGTTTGGAATATTTCCTAACATGGTTGCAGATATCTTCAAGATTAGAAGCAGCCCGCGAGGACACTTTATTTTGTAAGCCATTTGGCGTCCTTTTTTCAACTCCATCGTGGCATATCCCTTTACCCTCATCCAATTCCTTCATACCTGCATCTACCTGTAGTTATATTTAAACGATTCTGAAAATATTCTCAAGATAAATCTGAAGTCTGAAGGTGGAGTATTTGGCGCTGTATAAAGATAAACACGTGGATATTGCAGAAATGAAGCTTGATGTTTAGAATTTTGTATATGTTCAAGGACGATTTCAGAAACAGACTTTCCCCAATTATTTTAATCCTTGAAAGCAAAATATTAAAAACTATAATATTTATTCTTATTGCCAATAGTCTGGCAAATATACTGTGTAATTCTTTTAAGGAATACAGAACCGATGAAATGGTCGCAAACACTGATCCCCACACTGAAAGAAAGTCCGTCAGAGGCGGAAATTGATAGTCATAAGCTCATGATTCGCGCCGGGCTTATCCGGCGGGTCACATCAGGCGCCTATGCGTATTTGCCCTTAGGTTCGCTGGTCTTGAACAAGGTTATTGCTATTGTGCGCGAAGAGATGAACCGGGCGGGGGCCGTTGAGGTATTCCTTCCCGCGCTTCAACCTTTAGATCTCCTGGAAGAGAGCGGCCGCTTAAACATATTTGGAGCTGACTTGATCACCTTTGAGGATCGACACGGTAAAACGACCGCACTGGGTCCTACCCATGAAGAAATTATTACGGACGTTGTACGGAACGAGATTAATTCCTATCGGCAACTCCCTATCACACTCTACCAGATCCAAACCAAATTCCGGGATGAAACCAGGCCCCGGTTCGGAGTCCTGCGCAGCAAAGAATTTATCATGAAGGATGCCTATAGCTTTGACGTGAATTATGAAGGTCTCAATAAAAGTTATAAATCCATGTACGATGCTTACTGTCGCATATTTGACCGGTGTAGTCTTGACTATATTATCTGTGAGGCAGACTCAGGGGCTATGGGTGGCGACGTGTCCCATGAGTTTATGGTTCCCAGCCACGTGGGTGAAGATGTCCTCATCCGGTGCCTGAAATGCGGTTATAGCGCCAATCGCGAACGAGCTGAACCCGCCCCCATTCCGCGGGAAAATCACGTTACCCTTCAAGCGGTCAGGGAAGCGCTCACGCCCGATAAACACACCATTCAGGAGGTCAGTAATTTTTTGAATATAAAACCAAATCAGATGGTCAAGACAATGATTTATATCTCGAATGGACAGCCGGTTGCTGTTCTCCTGAGAGGTGACCATGAGGTCAATGAGACCAAACTAACCAAGGTGCTTGATCAGGGCACTATTGCATTTGCAGACCATAACACCATTGAGCACGTGACTGGTGCGCGTGTGGGCTTTGCGGGTCCCGTGGGGCTGAAGATAAAAATCATAGCTGATCAGGCCGTATCCGTACTTCACAACTTTGTTGCCGGCGCCAACAAACCAGACATCCATTTGTTGAATGTAAATGCTGAACGTGATTTTAAAATTGACCGAATTGCCGATGTCCGCTACGTAACCAAAGGTGATAAGTGCCCGAAATGTAATCACGAGATTGATATCTCGCAAGGGATTGAAATCGGACATGTTTTTAAGCTGGGCACAAAATATAGTGATGCACTTAAGGCAAAGTTCCTGGATACCGATGGCAAAGAGAAATCCATGATTATGGGCTGTTATGGGATCGGGGTTAATCGTATCATTGCCGCCCTTATTGAAAGGTCTCACGATGGAAATGGTATTATATGGCCGGTTTCACTGGCACCCTACAAGGTCATTATCATTCCTGTTAATGTCAATGATGCTGCCAGCATGCAAATGGCAAATCACATTTACGATGAACTCACGAATATTGCAGGCATTGAGGTATTGCTTGATGATAGAGATCAGAGGCCCGGCGTAAAGTTCAAAGATGCCGACCTGATTGGCATCCCTATAAAAATTGTTATTGGTAAAAAATTTACAGAAACAAAGGAACTTGAAATAAAATTACGGAAAAGCGGCGAAACGTTCCTGACACCGCCAGAAGAAGTTAGATCAAAGATCAAACGCCTGTTTGAAATGCTATCAAATCCTTGATGAATTAGCCAGGAACGGACATCAATTAACGCTATCAAATTACAACATTCCCGTGGGTCTAATTTCCAAACCAAAGCCTGTAAATTTACTTATTGGCGTTCTGACAAATATTCCTGAACTTCTCCGTCAGACAGACAAAATCCTTGAGGAGCATTTTGGTCCCATCGACCTTCGGAGTGACATCCTGATCTTCAACTTTACCGATTATTATGATGAGGAAATGGGGAAGGGCATTCAGAGGCAATTTTATAGCTTTGAAAAACTGATCATGCCCGACGAGATTGCCACCGTGAAAGTACAGACCAATTACATAGAAGAATGCATTGCCACTTCAAAAAAATATCCCCCGAAACGTCCCGCCAATATTGATCCGGGCTACATGAATGAAAGCAGGCTTGTTCTGGCTTCTACCAAGGATTTCTCTCATCGTATCTACCTGCGAGACGGCATCTATGCGGAAGTAACCCTTAATTATCGCAGAGGAAGATACGAATCCTTTCCATGGACGTTTCCAGACTACAAGAGTGCTGATTATCAAAACTTCTTTCTCCTGGCAAGGGAACTTTACATCAAAAAACTTAAAGCAGGTAAATGGAAACCATCGGAGAAATGAACTACAGAGAAAAGCTTAAAGAAAGGAATAACATGTTATGGAAAAGACCTTAATTATACTAAAACCAGATGCCGTTCAGCGCCGTTTGCTGGGAAAGATCCTTTCCCGGTTTGAGGAAAAGGGATTTCAGTTGCTGGGACTCAAAATGATCCAAATCCCGGAAAGTCTGGCGAGGAGACACTACGCCATGCATGAAGGTAAGGATTTTTTTGAGCCATTGATTAGGTACACGATCTCTGCACCCGTGCTAGTCATGGTATTGAAAGGCAAGAACGCCGTGGAAATCGTTCGAAAGATGATGGGCGCTACCTTTGGCTCAAAAGCGGAACCAGGCACTATTCGCGGCGATTATGCCCTCAGCAATCGCTTCAACCTGATTCACGGCTCAGATTCTCCCACGAATGCGGAAAAAGAAATCGGCATCTTTTTCCGTAAAGAAGAACTCTTTGAGTACAACCCCGCAGATATCCAGTGGCTTTACGACATGTCGACAGGAGATATCGTTTAAAACACGTGTAACACTTTAGTTTTTTGAAAAAGCAGGGGCAAAGCATTTGCTATAAATTGTCATACATGCGTTTACACCCAAACGGGCAAATGCTTCGCCCCTGCACTGTGTGGATTAGTATCTCACAATATGAATAGAATTGACCCTGACAGGGTTGACACCCGAATTTCGTGCTTCGGATTTGTCTTTTCCGGCTTGGTTGGATCAGGAGGTAGGTGCAATAACCCCATGTTCTTGTGAATTGGTATTTATAAGTTTATTAACGGCATCCAGAACCGGTTCCGGAGAATTGTGAAATTTGGCGATAGGATTTACGATTGCGAGACCGTGGTAATACGTAACAAGTCCTTCAGCAATTTCTGCCATGATCTTATTAAAGGTATTTCGCTTCTTCGCCCTTGCGAGCTTCACCTCGGGTCCTTTATCGCCGGTAATGGGGATCCTCTCGTAACTTCCAAAATCCATACGCAAGATGTTAATCATACCTCCCTGCCCGGACAACTGATTCACAATCTCTGCAGAGGGCAGCGAGGCAATATAAGCGAGAGGATAGGTGTAATCTTTGTATCTTTCTTTCTGCACATAAAAATCACTTCGAATTTCCAGGGTTTCAAAATAATCTTGCACCCTTTTCAAACATTTCTTATTGACGGCAGCTTCTTCAATTTCCTTGGCCGGTTTATTCGTGGTTTTCAATCTTCCCAGAATAATAGTGGTAGCAATCGCCCTGTCATGTTGATAGGTTTTTACTTCAATCTGGATATAGTCATTACTTACGAACTGCCATAAAAACAGATTACACGTTCTTTCGCTATAATAAGCCGAACTGGTAAATTTTATATTTACTGAAGATATTTCCAGTTCCGGGAAGAGAATTTCCAGGGGAAGGATAATCTTGGAAACGGTCATTGCACCAGGTACAATGTTGCCCTTTCTGTGTATAAGATTGTTGTCATTCGTTACACCAACAAAGCGTTCACCATGTTGTTTAGAGATTTTATATTCGTGCTTTATTAAAAATTTGTCCCACACGAGCAACCGTTGTTTGCTAAAACCATCAACCCCGAGCGCTAAGGCGGGGCGTGGGGTTCGTGCCTTTGCATCCCGAAAGCAAATTTTATCGGCGAGAAAACCGTCTATTTGCCTTAACGGAATTGAAAATATGGGAGATTGTGTCCTGCTCATAGATATCGGCGACAAAGATAAAACCACATTTAACGATTATTAAGCTAACTCGGCAAAAATTTTGACAAATCTCAGGGTAAATTCAATGGAACAATTCGTTAATTATTGTTATCAATAGCACATATACATTGATGAGCCAACTAAATTACTATTTATACGGTCAAATTTTTTTGATTTTATTATGCAAATGTTTTTATGTCAAGGATATAAAAAATTATTTTTATCTTTCAAAAAACCCAGCTACCATCGGCTAAAACGGATGGGTTGATCAATGTTATAAACAGGTGGAATAAGTTTTGGATGGTGTGAAATAGGCCAAACTTATATTAACTTGACAAAGATTACAAGGATAAGTATGCTACCAACACTCGATCTTAGGGATTGAAGTCGGTTCGGCACATTTCCTTTTGCAGGAAAAGGGGTATTTTCAGGTGCACAATATCTGTGTATTTGAAGACAATCACTATTCAAAACTCGTCCCATTGGTATATACAAGGGCGGTCTTCGAGCTCCGATGCGGACTGTTCACCGCACTGGACAGAATCAACAAACATTATCCCAATACCACAATTACCCTTTTTTGCAGAAACTATTTATCCGACATATTGCAAGAACGATATCCCTGTCGTATTAATGATCTGTATATAACCGGTGATACCTGTCTTTTTTTAAATGGCCGCGCCCTCTTCTCCCTTCCTATTCCAATCGGGGGTTGTGAGGAAATTGGAATTCAGGATAATACCCTTGTTTATGCCAGGCTTAAAGGGGAAAACGCAAAAAAATTGTCGCCAGAAATGTTTCTCACAAAAAACCCTATTGAACTATTAAAAGAAATGGTTCAGGTAGTTAATACCCAGGTACCCATGATAAACTATTTTTGGGATATTATAAAACACAACAAGGCCCAAATAGAAAAGGATTTTATGCTGTTTGTTAAGGAAGGCGCTATCTATGGGGAATTATACGAAGGTGTTTACCTCATGAATGAAGACCAAATATTCATTGGTAAAGGCAGCCGTATTAAACCGTGCAGCGTATTTGATGCCTCGGATGGGCCAATTTATATTGGCCAGCACGTTACCATTGCCCCCAATACCACCATTGAGGGTCCCGTTTGCATCGGCAGTCATTCCGTGGTTCAGTCTCATTCGAGGATACGTGGGGGTACAAATATCGGAGAGGTTTGCAAGATAGGAGGAGAAATTGTAAATACGATCTTCCACAGCCACACTACGAAACAACACGATGGATTCATTGGTGATTCTTATATTGGTTCATGGGTTAATATGGGGGCGGATACCGTAAATAGCAATCTGCTCAACACCTATGGAGATGTAAAAGTTGAAATTGAGGGAAATATGACAAACACACATCATATGTTTCTTGGCATGGCAATGGGAGATCATACGAAAACGGCTATCAACACGACGATTATGACCGGCAGTATCATTGGTTTCGCCTGCAACATTGTCACCTTCGCCTATCCTCCGAAATGCCTGCCCTCTTTTGTGTGGCTTTCGCATCATGGCATGAAGGTCTATAGCCTGGAAAAGGCATTGCAAGTGGCAAGGATTGTGATGAAAAGGCGAGGCAAAGAAATGACGCCTGCGGAAGAGCGCCTCTTTAGGCTGATATTTCAGCTTACAGAAAAAGAAAGAAATTCCGTATTCAAATGAAAGGTCATGTATGGAAAAGGACATCAAACACGAACGCATTATTATTGATACGAGTATTTTTACCAATCCGGAAGTGTATCAATCATTTGGTGCAAATCCGACAGAGGCGTTACGCACTTTTCTGGATATCATCGGCAAATTGCAAGGGCCGTCCTTTTACATGCCTCCGACTATCTATCAGGAATTGCTCAATTTTGTTGAAATAAAAGATATCCCTCCCGACCTTCAAATTCGTATAATCCAGAAACCGCCAAAACGGTATGAACTGTCTGTTCCTGCCTTTTTGCTATACGAACTCATCGAGGATGTGCGCAACAGGATTGATAAAGGTTTGCGGGTGGCAGAAGAGGCCGCAGAAAAGGGGATTAACAAGGGATTAAAGGCAGCCGAAAAGATCGAACAGAAGCGGAAGTCCCCACACGAAAAGTCGGTGCTTCTTTTCCCGGATGTGCGTATGATAGAAGAGTCTCCATACAGAACTGAATCGGAAGTTTTAAGGGCGCCTGTTATTGCTGATCTGAGGAAAAAATATCGCACGGCGCTCCGTGAGGGAATTATTGACAGTAAGGAAGACGTCGATCTGATTCTCCTGGCCAGGGAGATGGATGGTATCCTGATGACCGCGGATACCGGTATCGTCAAATGGGCCGATAAGCTCGGTATTCGATACATCGACCCTCGTATGTTGCGGGGTATACTCGACAAGCTGTTAAAATAAATCCGAGGAATGAGACATGGTTAGTCCACATGGGCAGAACCTCCCATATGTTTTTGAAGGATTTCATACGAGGCATAACACTTTTTTGCAAACCTGACATGCCAGTAATTACCTTCCCTGTTCTTGGATAATACCTCAAACTTCACTTTACATTTATACAGGTGGTTAATCATCCTTTGAATGTTTTTCTCCTCCCGGAAACGGAGGAGAAATTTTTCGTCAATGACTTCACCGCGTGCCGCCTTCGTGACACTTTCATAAATAGGTTTTAATAATGCCTCGCCCAGCCTGGTGAAAACGTCTTGTTTTAATGAATGTGTATTTTCATTCATGAACATAGCAGCCCGAATGATCCGATGGGTAAAAAACTCAGGAACCATCTCGGCCATCAATGGAGCAGTAACACGAATATCGCGCAAACAGGAACCTAAGGTTACGTACTTCAGAATCTTTTCGGCATGATGGGTCGGTTTCATTACTATTCCCTCGCCCCCCGACTCTTCCAGTTCTTTAATAATTTTTCTCAGAGATGAAATATCAGATGCCGAAAATTGCCCGAACCTTCTTACGGTGGGAATACGATAGGTATCAAATATCTTGTACCGTTCGTCAACAGAGATTTTTTGGGGTTTGTTCATCGTCATCAAATCAAAAGCAAAGAATTGGACATCTTCCTTTACGTTAGGCGGATGTTCAATGTTATAAGGATTATCAGGACCGGCAAATTCACCGCAAACGATCAGGCCGGGATTATCATCAAATATCTTTTCTCCATCTAAAAAGTCCACAATCCGGTCTGTCGAAAACGGGCAGATATACGCGCCGCGTGAAAAAACTAATATGCGACCCTGAATGCGTACAACTCTGACGTTGTAGCCATCAACTTTTTCTTCGACGTAAAAGGGTTGGGTATAGGCATTGCGGATGCCATTTTCCAGGTGCAATATTCGTGCAATGCTGGGGAAATTAAAAAGGATTCCCTCTGGCGTAACGATCGATCCTCTTCCCAGGGCGCCGGTCTTTTTCGTTACCCTATAAAAGCAAATACCATCAAATTCTTCACGGACAACATCGTGCTTTTCAATCGATTCCTGCCACACAAACTCGGAGATACCAAACTGTTTGACGACATCGTACATGTGCGCATCCATTAATATTTTTTAATAAATATTCCGGAATTTCAACCCAGATGTTACATAAACTACCCCATTGATTTCAAGACAAAACTGAGTTGCCGGTAAGTGTATGTATCACTATTTATGATACAATTACCTATATAACTCTTATAACTGTAAATGGTTAAAATTGGAATGAGGTCTGTTTTTAATGTTGACTTCAAAAAGATATAATCGTATAATAAGCCGCCTTTTTGATTATAACGAAAAAGTGAAATTCCACGTAAGAAGGATGTAATGATGTATATAGTTATTGGTTGCGATAATGTTGGAAGTGCTCTGGCCAAAAATTTAAGCAAGTTTGGCGAGGAGACACTGGTAATCGATAATGATGAAACTGTTTTGGCCGGATTGAAAGAGCCCAATCTGCGCACGATCAAGGCCGATATTCATACATTGGACATAGGTTCGCTGCCGACAAAAGATGTTATTGCCTTCGTCCTCCTGCAAAAAAACTTTGAGGATAATTTAACCCTGGCAAGGAATATTAAAAAATTATTTCCGGATAAATTTATCGTGTCACTTGCAACTGACGAGAAAGAAGATGCTGAATTATTGGAAAGTGGCGTTGATTATGCTGTTCAAACCGTGGGGATTATTACGAATGCAATTCTGAGCGAACTGGAGACAGCGAAACTAAAAAGATCTGTTTTTCATCTGGTAAGTATTATTAAGGCGGCAAAAGGCAGGGGGTTGGCTATTTTCTTACAGGACAATCCGGACCCTGATGCTATTGCTTCCGGATTTGCGTTAAAACGCATTGCGAAAAAATATGATATAAAATCTAATATTTATTACGGTGGAAATATTGGCCATCAGGAAAATAAGACATTGGTTAACTTATTGGAAACCAATCTTGTTCTGCTAAAAACCACAGACGAGGCGCTGGAAATAGTTAATTCCGTTGATAAGGTGGCATTAATAGAGGCTTCTATTCCTTCAAAAAACAATATATTACCGGCAAATATAGTTCCTGATATCATTATTGATCACCATCAAACAGATTTTAGCCTTGTAAAGGGGGAGTTTGTAGAAATATTGCCAAAAATTGGCGCTAATTCCAGTATTATGACAAGGTATCTGAGACATCTGGATATCGTGCCTGATCCGCCCCTTGCAACCGCACTTCGTTATGGAATCCGGGTGGATACGAGTGGATTTACCAGAAATACAACCACGGAAGACCTCGATGCTGCTGCCTACCTCTCACCGTTGCTGGACGTAGGCCTGTTAAGCCAGATCGAAAACCCCCCCATGAGCGAAGAAACTATCGACATCATAGGAAGGGCAATACGAAACCGGGAAATAAGGGGCTCGTATCTGATATCATTTGTAGAATTTATAACTGACCGGGATGCATTGCCACAAGCAGCTGAATTACTGTTGCAGATGGAGGGTGTCTCAACAGTTCTTGTTTTTGGCATCGATAAGGACAAGGTCCAGCTATCGGCTCGAAGCGTGGATTCGAGAATCAATCTTGCATTCTTATTGCAAAAGGCATTTGGATTTATGAATGCTGGCGGACACGCCACTATGGCGGCAGGCAGCATTGACCTGGGCATTTTTGGAGATGTAAATGATAAAAAATCACTTTCAAAGATTACCTTTGATGCCGTAAGAAAAAAGTTTTTCTCTGCGGCAGGGATAGATATAGAAAAGCGGGAATTACCTGATGAGTTAGAATTAATGGCAAGCAACAGTATGAAGAATTAACCGTAATAACTATTTTATACATGGAGGAGAGAGAGTATGGGAAAAGGGTTTTGGGGAGTAGGTGTAGTAAGTCTTATGGTTTTTTTGAGTTCTTGCGTTACCACTCAAACGCAAGTAAAGGAAACGGAGGGGCCTGAAGTAAAGGCAGAAGTAAAGGAAGAACACCCTAAGGAGGAGGCAAAGACAGAAGCACCCGCCCCAGCTCCGGTAGAGGCCCATGCTCCAGAAGTGGCTGCTCCAGAAGCTGCTGCAACAGAAGTCCCTGAAGTGGAGGCACCTGCAGCCCCGGAAGCACCAACTGTAACCGAACCAGTAGCCCCGGAAGCAGAGGCGCCTGCAGTTCCTGCTCCAGCAGAAGAGGCAGCAGCTCCGGAAGATGTTGCACCTGAAGCCCCGGAAGCAGAGACACCAGTGGCTCCAGAAGCGCCGGTTGTAACCGAACCAGTAGCCCCGGAAGCGGCGGCCCCAGCAGCTCCAGCCCCTGAAGCCGTTGCGCCATCGGCAGAAGAGGCAAAGCCTGTTGAACCACCTATGCTACCTCAAGAGGAAAAGGCAGAAGTGCCACCATCTGAAAAAAAGGAAACTATGGCTGGGTCATTACATCATTGTGCCACGTGTAATAAAGAGGTCGGAGAAGGGCATGTCTGTGGCCTAACAACATATTGTCAGCAGTGCAAGGAAGAGGTGGGTGTTGGCCATATTTGTGATTTAACATTCTTTTGCCACGATTGCAAAAAAGAGGTTGGAGATGGCCATATCTGTGGGGTGACGATTTTTTGCCCAACGTGCGAAGAGGAAGTGGGGCCAGGCCATATTTGCGATGTCACCTACTTCTGTTACGACTGCGAGAAAGAGGTGGGAGATGAGCATATTTGTGGCGTCACCAATTTTTGTCTCACATGCAAGGCTGAGGTTGGAGAAGGGCATGAATGCGGGAAGACTTATTTCTGTTTTGATTGCGAGAAAGAGGTTCCAAAAGATCATCAGCACGAAGAGGCTAAGGAGTAATCATCTTATTTACTCAAGAGTTACATACAAAAAGGCATGTCTCATTGTGAGACATGCCTTTTTTATTTGCCCCTTAACAGGATGTTTTTTAAATACTAAATTGTTACAAATTTTACAAGCTTGGCCTGGGATATAATCCGGCTTGTTGGACAATTTCAGCAACGGCCTCTTCCCATTCAACTGCCATGATATGGATACCAGCCACCCCCCTGACTCCTCTGACCTGTTCGATGACCTCTAAACATATTTTGATGCCTTCTTCCTTACCCTTCTTTGCTGCAGAAGCGGCCGTCATGCGGTCCATAATCTCATCGGGCACGTCCATACCGGGTACATTATGTTTCATATGCTTGGCCATGCCGGCAGATTTGAGCGGGGCTACACCGGCCAGGATAAACGCCCTCTCGTGGAGTCCCAAATCGGCAACCATCTTCATCCATTCTTTAAATTTAGTGACATTATAAATAATCTGGGTTTGTATGAAATCGGCGCCGGCGACAATTTTTTTTGCGAGTCTTATGGCGCGGAATTTAAAGGGGTCAGCAAAAGGATTTTCGGCGGCGCCGATAAAGAATTTTGGTTCCGACGTCTTCATCTCGTGACCGGATTGGAATTTCTTTTCGTCACGGAGGGCCTTTACCATTTGAATGAGTTGTATCGAATCCATGTCAAAGACGCCCTTGGACATGGGGTGGTCTCCAAATTTCTGATGATCGCCCGTCAAACACAAGAGGTTTTTTGCACCCAGTGCAGAAGCGCCCAGGAGATCGCTCTGAATGGCAATGCGATTTCTATCACGACAGGTCATCTGAATGATGGGTTCTAATCCTGCATCAAGGACGATGCGGCCGGCGGCTATGCTGGACATACGTACCACAGCGGTCTGACAGTCAGTAATATTGAAGGCATCGCCATAACCCTTCAATAGCCCAGCTTTCTTTTCAATTACTGAGCGATCGGCACCCCGTGGGGGGCCAAGCTCTGCCGTAACAGCAAATTGTCCGCTTCGAAGAATTTTTTCTAAATTACTGCCGGATTTTAAGTCAAAACTGCTTTCGATCATAAATTAAGTGATAATAAAACCACAAGTCAAACTGTTTGCATGTTATTCAAAGGGATTTACAATCTTAACCTCTTCAATTGCTTTAAAATCATCCGCATTTCGCGTTGCAAGTTTTAGATTATGCATGATTGCTGTGGCTGCTATAACTGCATCCGCTAGTCTTATATTTGTTTTTCTTTTTAGCTCTATGGCTTTATTTGCGATATCTTCATCAACAGGATAAACATATGAAAATTCAATCAACTGTTTGCATTTTTCAAAACTTTTGGAAGTGTGTTTATTCCACCCCAGGAATTCTATTTTTGTAATGATAGAAATATTAAAAGATTTTTGGATAATTGCACGACTTATAAAGTCTATACTATTTTCTGACCCTTTAGTGTGATATATAAGAATATTTGTATCTATCAAATACTCATCGGTGGGCATTTCGTTCCCAGCTTTCTCTTAATTTTTTTGACTCAGTTTTTTCATCTATTTCCTTATATATCCCAGATGTTTCTTTAACTACTCGTAAAATTTCGTGCTCTGGAGGAGTCTCTTCGTTGGTATCATAAATGATATGGACTTTCATTCTTTCACGAGGCAATTTTTTATCAACATGCTTTAATTGTCCGTCTTCTATAATAGCTTCAACAATTTTATGTCCCATAAAAATTTATTTTTAAACAGTGTTAATATAGTAAATGAAGTAAATGAAGTAATTAAAAACATCTTTCCACAGATGCTTTTTTTCCTGTTAATTGAGTATATTCATGCGCACCCTTTATCAAATCATCGAAGTATTGTGATTTATAAACTTCGATCCAGATGTCGTCCCATCCGTAAGAGAAAAGAGTGGGCCGAGTTGTCATATAAGAAGTATCTATTACCTTAAAGATTGTATTGCTTTTAAAGAATCCTTTTTCTTTGACATCCAAGTAATGCTCATAATATTTAAATTTGCATGTAGGTAAGTTTGTACAATGCTTATCGATTAATTCCTGAAATATTCTTTTACGTGAGGTTTCACTTTCTCGGATTATATTTTCTTGTAATTCAGGGGCTTCTTGAAGCTTTTGTTTACTAACTAAAACATTAATTGAATTGTCATTATCTTTTTTGTTTATAGTTAGTAATGTAACTTTATAAAAGTGTTTTTCTTCATACTCAAAAGCTTCTCCAACTCTAAGTACCTTAGACTCTATTTTTCCTCTCTCACGTATCGAAATTCGAATATCCACCGTACCAAATAATCCAATCTCATCACAAGAAATTATTAACTCTCCATTCATTGCTTTTTTTGAAGAGTGTTCGGATGTCCTTATTTCCTCTTGTTTTATTTCGTTTATATCTTCCATAGGACTATAAAGAAAATAAGTTATTATCGTCCGACTTAGGAGCCTCGTTAAAAACCCATGTCAATTCTGTCTCATGCTTACAGGCAACTCAAGATTGTTTTTTAATCTGGAAACAATCCATTCTTCCAATGCCTCTCTCAGTTCATCCCTGCATTTTTCAAGGGTTTTTGCTTTCCCCCATACACCCTGAAAGCCGGAAATTTCTCCCCAGTATGTTCCTTCGTCTTCAATTATTTCATAATGGGCAAGCTCCATTGCCTTCTGAATATACGCTGTTAACATGGTAGTTTCTTTCTATAAAAAAAGGACGGGTTTTATTGCTTCTTCATGACTAAATGTTCCAGGATCATCTTGCGGGGATGGTTTTCCATGCCCGTAGTCCAGTCCTTAGGCGGCACAATAGTTTCCAGGGTGGTTAAAAGCTGCTGGGTATCCAGTTGGTCATAGATCTGATGCCATACACAGGGGGTTTCCTGGGAAACCTCGCACTTCCCGTTTTGTGAGCCGCCGCACGGCCCGTTCAGGAGACTCTTTGCACACCGGCTTACCGGACATAGCCCTCCAGTGGTTCCCAGGATACAATTACCACAGCCTCCACACCGTTCCCAGAAGATGCCTTGTTCGACGGGTCCGCCCATAAAGGTGGTATTCACACCCGGGAATATTCTGATTGTTGGAAACTTCTCGGCCATATACTGCACACCTATTCCACACGCAATGGAAAGGACGGCATCACAGTCCTTGATCACCTCTTTGATATTATCAATAAATTCCCATTCACACTGTCTGAGTGTGGAGTCTTCTATGACTTCAAGCTGTCTGCCTTCTAATTTGGCGGCAAGACGGAGTTGGGCGGCAAGTTCTGTGACCTGTTTTTCGCCGCCTGTGTGGCATATGGATACGCATGAACCACATCCCAGTACACAGACCTTTTTAAAACCAGAAAGCATCTTTTTGATTTCTGGAAATGGTTTTGATGATGCTACGATCATGGCAATAGTTCACTACAAAATTTCACGGAATTAAATTATACGGAATTAACCTGACACAGCGCAACTGCAACCAAACAACCATCCATCTTTCCCTTCCTTCGTAAGGAGGATGCCCCGTCGTGAGCCTTCGGTGTGAGCTCAAACGAACGCTTAGTCGAACGATGAGGGGTATTCATACCAATACCATAAACGCATAAAGACACCGGGATTGTTTTTTCCAGTTCTTTTGCCGGTGTATGGCGATATTTGATTATAAATTTTTCAATTCTTCAACCATTTTGAATGCGATATCAACGACTTCCTTGCCGTCCTGTGAAGAAACAAAATGGGTTTGGAACCTTCTGGTATCCATTTCTAATCCACTGAGAAGCTGAGTAGTAAACTTCGCCCGTTTTTCAACCCACTCCTTCTCTTTGCAAAAGTGGCAGGTATCATCCTTACAGGCCGTTACCAGTACCCCATGAGCGCCTAACTCAAAAGCCCTGAGATATAATGATGTATCCACCTTACCCAACCCAAGCACACCTACCCGCCTGACATGTGTATTCATTAAACTATTTGTTGCATCTGTTTTATCCTCATAGTAGGCGCTGTATTGGCAATAAAAATTAATAATTAATGGTTTTACGCCATGGACAGATTTTTCCTGAAAAACAGTCTCAAGGGCATCTTTCCCCCGGTCTTCTAACGGGGTTTTAAAACTGATGGCCTTCGCAGGACATTCCACAATACACAAACCGCACGACTGGCAGTCTCCGTCGATATAAGCCGTAGTGTCACCTTTTTTAATTTTCGGGACTTCAAAAGGGCATATCCTTACGCAGGTAAGGCACCCGACGCAGAGATTGTCATCCACGAGGGCGCCGGCGCCGCAGTTCATGCACCGCTGAGCCTCTTTCACCGCTATATTTAAGGGAAATCCCAATTCTACCTCATCAAAGGTTTCCAGCCTTTTATCCAAAGGCATGGTGGGCATTTCCTGCTTTTGCTCTTTCTTGATCAGGGGTACCCGTGAGGCAACTATATCGGGAACTGCAGGTTTTTCGGCCCACTTCTCATCTTTTAAAGCTTCATTTCTTAAGGCATTATGAATGGCAATCGCCGCTTTTTTGCCCTGTGCCATACTTTCAGTCATGGTTCCACGGCCTAATACAACATCGCCGCCTGCATAAATACCATGCACGGAGGTGCCGAAGGTATGCGGGCTGGCGATGATCGTGCCGCTGCGCGTAATTTGAATACCCTCCTGCCCTTTCAGAAAAGAGAGATTTGATGCCTGGCCAATTGCAATGATGACAGTATCCGCCTCTATAACGGATTCAGAGCCTTCGTAAAAGGCGGGATTGAAACGCTTTTGCTCGTCAAAGACATATTTTACTTTAAGGGTTTCCAATCCGGAAACCCTACCGTTCTTCCCCAGGATACGTTTTGGACCTACAGAGTTGTAAAGTATCACACCTTCATGAACGGCCTCTTCTATTTCAAAATCGGTCGTTGGCATTTCCTTGCGGGACTCAAGGCAGGCAACGGATACCTTGTCGGGTTTCAGTCTTAGGGCCGTTCGTGCGCAATCCATGGCAACGGCGCCTCCACCGATAACCAGCACCTTCTTGCCGATTTCGGCGCTCCCTGTAGTATTTACTTCGTTGAGAAAGGATACACCCTTGAGAACGCCTTCAAGTTGCACACCTTCGATATTCAGGCTACGGCTCTCGGACAGTCCCACACCGATAAAAAGGACAGAAAACCCATCTTTTTTCAAACTGTCGAAGGTAATATCAGCGCCAAACGTTGTGTTATATTTGATTTCGACTCCTAATTTCTTAATATATTCGACGTCATCATCAATAGCCGTTCTGGGCAAACGATAGGTTGGCACACCCATGCGGAGCATACCGCCTGGTGTAGGATTCGATTCAAAAATTGTACATGAATATCCTAAAAGGGCTAAATCATTGGCAGCGGCAAGCCCCGCAGGGCCTGCGCCAATGATGGCAATTTTTTCCGGATATTTTTCGCTGGTTGTTTTCCTGGTTTCTTCGGAAAAATTATCTCCCAGGAAACGCTTGAGCCATGCTATGGCGATGGGCGCCTCGGTGCTGTTCCTTCGGCATTTTGTTTCGCATGGATGGGTGCAAATCCGGCCGCATGCTGCCGGCAGCGGATTCCTCTCCCTTACCAGCCTGAAGGCATCATTGAAACGTCCTCTGGCTATAAGCTGGACGTAATCGCGCGCGTCCTGCCTTATCGGACATGCCAGAATACACGGCGCCTCTTCATCTGTTTTTTTTTCAGGTGTTACACAGGTATTGATTATTGCCATAGCCAAACTTTATTGATTTACCAAATTTTCAGAAATTCACGCCAAAAACTACTATTCCCCCATTGCTTTTATAATAAGTCGCTTGCTGCGTTGTCCATCAAACTCGGCATAAAACACCTTTTGCCAGGTGCCGAGGTCTAATTTCCCATCTGTTACCGGTACGATGACATGATGACCGATGAGAAGATTTCTGAGATGCGCATCCCCATTTACCTCTCCCGTCCGGTGATGATAATAATCGTGTCCTTCGGGAATCAGTTTCAAGAGCCACTCTTCGATATCCCTATGGAGCCCCGGCTCAGCATCATTGACGAATACCCCTGACGTAATATGCATGGCAGCGACCAGGATCATACCTTCTTTAATACCACTCTTCTGCAGCACCCTGTCTATCTCTCTCGTGATATTGATAAACTCGCGCCGCTTTTTCGTGTTAAATGTTAAGTATTCGGTCAGAAATTTCATGTAAATTAGCCTTTTTATTATTAATGATAACAACTAAACCAGGAGTATTCAAAAATTAAATTTCTCTGCAAAGGGCATTAATTTAATGTGGAAAGGAAAGGTTGTCAAGTGAATTCATGGATACCCTTTAAAATAAAAATTTAAACAGGGGTATTGTGTCGATATCAGGATTTGGATTTTTTAACCATGATATGTTTCTTCCAGTGGATATTGTCAGTATTTGGATAATCGTTGCGGTGGTGAACGCCGCGGGATTCCTTGCGTTCACGGGCGGAAATCACAATGAGCCTGGAAACCAGCAACATATTTTGCAATTCCCATCCGGTTGGATTGGAAAATTCTTTATCCATAACGTAACTACACCACATTTCAACCATTTCTTCCGCCTCAAGCAGATGTCTTTCATCCCTCTCGATCCCCGCATCCCGCCACATAAGGCTCTTTAAGGAGTTTCCGATATCATTCAGGTCCAGCCAGCTAATCTTTGATCCGCCCATAAACTCCTGAACAGTATATGGTATCAATTCCCCCTGAGCCTTTTGGATCGATTTCCCGGCATCTGCCCCGGCGTTATAGCCTGTTACCAACCCCTCGAGAAGGGAATTGCTGCCGAGCCGGTTGGCACCATGCATCCCCGTACATGCTACTTCACCACAGGCGTAAAGTTGTTTGATGATCGTGCGGGAAAAACGATCCACCTTAATCCCACCGATCATGTAATGTGCACTGGGGCGAACCGGGATTAAGTCTTTGGCAATATCGATTCCAAAAGAAGCGCAAATTTCCCTGATCCTGGGGAAACGGGCATAGAGCCGTTCTTTCGGAATATGACGGATATCGATATAGACGTGAGTATGATCGGTTTTTTGCATTTCTTTCAGGATGCTCTGGCTAACTACATCCCTGGGAGCAAGTTCTGCCTGTGGGTGATAAGCGGGCATAAATCTTTTGCCCCGTTTATTTCTCAATATTCCCCCCTCTCCGCGCACGGTTTCCGTAATGAGGAACCGTACTGCTCCGGCAATATAGAGGGTTGTGGGATGAAACTGCACAAACTCCATATCCTGAAGCGTGACGCCCGCGCGGTACGCCATGGCAAGCCCGTCACCGGTGGCCACGTCAGGATTGGTTGTTTCGCGGTAGACCTGTCCGCATCCACCGGTAGCAAGAATCGTCCGTTTTGCCCAGATTAACATGTAACCCTTTTTTGCGTGCCAGGCAATCGCACCATGGCAAACACCATCTTTTGTAATAAGGTCTGTCGTAAAGGTATATTCAAAAATCTTGATATTCTTGTTTCTTTTTACGGTTCGGATAAGGGTGTGCTCTATTTCTTTGCCCGTAGAGTCGCCTTTAGCCCGGATGATACGATGGAATTGATGCCCCCCCTCCTTGGTAAAGATCAAGTGATTGTTCTCCGTATCAAATGCAGCGCCCCATTCGATCAGTTCGTTTACCCGTTGAGGACCTTCGCTGATAATGTTTTTCACCATCGCCGTATCACACAAACCCTGTCCGGCATCCACGGTATCCTTTATATGTTTCGCTATAGTATCCCCGGTGGATAGGACTACAGCAACACCGCCCTGGGCATAGGCGGTATTATTTTCATCAATCTTATCTTTGGTGACAACTAATACAGAGCCATGCTTTGCGGCTTGTATGGCAGCGCTGAGCCCTGCCACTCCGCTTCCAATTACCAATATATCGGTAAAAACATGCGAAGATGTGCGGCTGTCAAAAGAAATGAGGTATCTTTTAGGTTCTGTATATTTTTTCATGAAAGGATTTTATCACTGAATCAAGTTCTGTACAAGCCTTAACAAATTTTTCTGTCAAAGAAAACTGAACCTGTACAAAGATTTCCCACTTGAATATTGATGAAAATGTTGTAGAATTAATCCTAAGTTCTTTACAGCATTGGAATTTACAGTATCCTGGAGTGGTATCCTGACATGAGAACGGTAATTACGGGCGGCGCTGGGTTTATTGGTTCACATCTGTGTGATTATTTGATAGAGAAGGGGCATCAAATTATATGTATTGACAGCTTACTGACGGGTAAGGTAGAAAATATAAGCCATTTGATGGGAAATGACCAATTCCGTTTTATAAAGCACAATGTAAGTGATTATATTTATGTGGATGGCCGCGTGGACAATGTATTGCATTTTGCATCGCCGGCCAGTCCATCGGACTATTTGGAATTTCCTATTCAAACCTTGAAAGTTGGTTCCCTGGGTACTTTACACAGCCTGGGGTTGGCCAAGGCAAAGAAGGCCAGGTTTCTATTGGCATCTACTTCAGAAGTATACGGAGACCCGCAAATTCATCCTCAACGGGAAGATTATTGGGGTCATGTAAACCCTGTGGGTCCCCGAGGTGTTTACGATGAGGCAAAACGATTTGCGGAAGCAATGACAATGGCATATCACCGGTATCATGGCGTGGATACCAGGATAGTGCGGATATTCAATACTTATGGGCCACGGATGCGGGTCAAAGACGGACGTGCGTTGCCTAACTTTATGTGTCAGGCGCTGAGGGGTGAAGACATAACCGTGTTTGGGAGCGGTTTACAAACGAGGAGTTTCTGTTACGCCTCCGATCTCGTAGACGGTATTTATCGATTACTTCTTTCAAATGAGCACGATCCTGTGAATATCGGGAATCCTGAAGAGATAACGATCTGCCAGTTGGCAAGAGAGATCCTTGCCCTTACGGGCAGTAAAAGCAAGATAATATTTAAACCCCTTCCGGTTGATGATCCCAAGATTCGCCAGCCCGACATTTCCAGGGCGAAGATGCTTTTAGGATGGGAACCAAGGGTTTCGCGGGAAGAGGGGCTTCGGAAGACGCTTGGATATTTTAAAGACACATTAACTTCCTGTGAAAAAAATGTATGAAAAAAATGATTGCCATTTATGGAAGTCCGCGTCCTGGTGGAAACTCCGACATATTGCTGAATCAAACTGTAAAAGGTGCTGAGGCGGCTGGCGTCGGTGTCGAAAAGGTCATTGTTCGCGACTTACGGATTGCCCCGTGCAACTCTTGTGGCGGCTGTTTTGAAAACGGTGAGTGCGTCATCGGGGATGATATGCAAAAAATTTATTCCCAGCTTGTAAATACAGACGGCATCGTGGTGGCATCCCCCATCTATTTCATGGGTGTAAGTGCGCAATTAAAGGCGCTCATCGACCGTTGCCAGGCTTTTTGGGCCCGGAAATATATCTTAAATCTGCCCCTCAGAGAAGACAGAAGGATTGCTAAGGGGTTTTTTATAGCAACAGCAGCGCGCGACACTGGAGAAGAATTGTTTTCTGGTGCGGTAAAAACGATAAAGTCTTTTTTCCATGTATTGGATACAAAATACGTGGGCGATATATTGTGTTCAGGATTAGAAGAAAAAGGCGCCGTAAATAAGAGGCAGGAGGCATTACAACAGGCGTTTGATGCCGGCAAACAGTTACTCAGGAGTACAATTTGTGAAAAAGGGATCAATGCATGAAAAAAGGACTGATGCCAGAAAAAGCTGAAGAAAAACAACACCGTTGTCCAGGTGAGTCTTATACCATTAGCGATTCCGTGTGCAAGGGACGGCAGCGGGTAAATTATCCCAAATGCAAAATATGTCTGGAGAAGGTTGAGCCTATGACCGTTAACCATCCGCAGGCTGAATCTAAATTATCCATGGAAATCTTTAAGAGTTATGACATTCGTGGGAAATATCCATCGGAGATTAATGAACTGACAGCGCATAAGATTGGAACATCCATAGCCCAATTTTTTAAGGAAAAGAATTCAGGGGTAAAAGACGTCGTCGTAGGCAGGGATATGAGACCTTCTTCCAAATCACTTGCCAATGGATTGGTTGAGGGTTTATGTACTGCCGGACTGAATGTCATTAACCTGGGCGTTGTTTCTACGGAGATGACCTATTTTGCTGTGGGTCATTACAAGTACGATGGGGGTGTAATGGTCACAGCTTCTCATAATCCTGCAGAATATAACGGGTTTAAGATATGCAGGGAACAGGCCATTCCCGTCAGTTTTGAGACAGGAATAGACCGCATTGCAAAACTGACAAAGCAATATCATCCTTCTCGCAACGAGCAGCTCGGCAAGGTCATTTTAAGCGATATTTTTGGAGATTATAAGAAGCACGTCTGGAAATTTGCCAAAAACCTCAGGCACCTTCGCATAGTAATCGATGCGGGAAATGGAATGGCGGGCAAGACAATCCCCATAGTTTGTGAAGGGCTTCCCATCGAAATTATCCCGCTCTATTTTGAACTGGATGGGAATTTTCCCAATCATGAAGCCGATCCTTTAAAACCTGAAAACATTGTTGATTTACAAAACAAGGTACGTGAGACAAGGGCGCATCTGGGGGTTGCTTTCGATGGCGATGCTGACCGGTGCGTCTTTGTGGATGAGATGGGGCGGGCAATTGGATGCGATCTCATTACGGCCCTGATTGCCAGACAGATTCTGGAACGCGAAAAGGGCGCTACGATTTTGTACGACCTCAGGTCGAGTTGGGTTGTTCCTGAGGAAATAAAGGCTGCCGGTGGCATACCGTATCGTGAACGTGTTGGCCATGCCTATATGAAGGCAACGCTGCGGGAAAAAAAGGCCGTCTTTGGGGGAGAACTATCAGGACACTACTACTTTCGGGATAACTACTGTGCGGATTCCGGGATGATTGCCTTCCTTATGGTTTTAGACATCTTGAGTGCCAAACGCGTTCCATTCTCAAATATAATAGCGCCACTCAGGCGATATTATTCTACCGGTGAAATTAACTTTAAGGTGGACGATAAGGATGCGAAAATCGCGGAGATTATCAGGAAATTTTCAAATGGAAAGGTGGATCGGCTGGATGGAGTAACCATAGAATACGATGATTGGTGGTTCAACGTCAGAAAATCCAATACTGAACCCCTGCTCCGGTTAAATCTGGAAGGAAAAACCCATGAAATTATGGAGAAGGGGAAAAAGCTGTTAATCGGCATTATTCAAGGCAAATCCTTATGAACGTTTTTTACAATACTATGAACAACTATGCACGAACTGGTCTGCTTGCCGTAGTAGCATCCTTACTTATTTTCACAGCCAATATATACCACGAGCTTTGGGCAGATGCACCAACCGGCGAAGAAACCCTCGATATAAAATTCAACAATGGACAATTATCGGTAAAGATAAAGAATTCTCCATTGGAAAAGGTTTTGAAAGAAATCATGTCGCAGAGCGGAGCCAGAATATGGCTTAACGATACAATCGATGGTGCCGTTACTTTAGAATTTCAAAACATACCTGTTGGGGAAGGGGTTCGCCGGATTCTGAAAGACAAAAATTATGCGTTTGTGCATGCCCTCCACGATGCAAAAGAAGGGAAACTGTCTATCATTAGCGCCAGTAAGTCCCAGGAGATTTTTACAAAAATAAAGGAAGAACCTCCCCGGAAACACCCCCCAAGGCCCGGAGTTCCCATTGCGAAAAAAGATAAAACGAAGAAAGAAGCCCCCTCCTTTGAAGCCCTTGCAAAAGATGCCCTGGAAAATGAGGATTCAGGAAAGAGAGAAGATGCAATTATAGCTTTGGGAGAAAGCAAAGACTCAAAAGCAATAGAAATCATCTCAAAGGCATTGGTGAATGACCCTGTCGAAGATGTGCGATTGAGCGCTATTGACGCCTTGCTGGATATTGGAGACAAGAGCGTTGTCGATCCCCTTTCTGCGGCGCTCAGTGACCGGGACCCCTGGGTGCGGGAAAGTGCAGTAGAGGCATTAGGTGAGGTGGGTGGCGAGGCCGCTATCGAGTTTATAAAAAGCGCCCTCAACGACGAAGACGGTTCCGTCAGAGAGCTAGCCCAGGAAACATTAGAGGAACTTAATCCAAATAAGTAGAAATTTTTTTATATTTATATTGACATTTTTTCAAAAAGATGTTTACAATAACAAACGTTTAAAAAAATAAACGTTTGTTATTGTAAACACAATCTCTCACATCACCCAATTGAGAGACCCCGTTCCTCCCGCAGGTAACAAAACTGCGGGAGGAATTACAAAAACATGGATAGCAGTCTCGCTTGCTGATTTACCATTCACACGCAATCTCCTCATGGAAAACAAGCTGAATCGTCTCCGAAAGAAAAATGTATTAATTCATTTCCTCCATCTGTCAAAATACTTGGACGGCATCAGCTAAAGTTTACATAGGTGATCTTGGGCCATTGTTTCAATAATATGATATGATTTATGTCTAGCCAGGAAGAAATCACTCAATACAACATTTTACAATCGATTGAAAATGGAGAGCAGATCTCCCAACGACAGCTCTCTTTGCAGTTGGGCATTAACGTAGCCTCCATAAATTTTGCGTTAAAAAAACTTACCAAGAGGGGTCTGGTGAAAATGCTGGGTGTCAACCCGCGAAGGATACGGTATATCCTTACCGCTAAGGGGATAGCTGAAAAAACGCAGCTTGCCTATAAATTTTTTGACAGGAACTTTCATTTCTATAAGGCGGTTAGAAAAGACGTTGAAAATAAGATCAATAGTATTCCCTTTCAGGACAGAAATTCAGCTGCGATTTACGGTGTAACAGACCTTATGGAGATGGCCTACCTCGTCATCCAGGATAAAGAAATAGACCTTGTTGCGATTGTAGATGATGAAAAAAAGATCAGGACGTTTGGCTATCAGGTGATAGGCATCGATGAAATAAATGCGTACGCCCCTCATTTCCTCCTGTTAACAAAAGAATTGGGCGCTCATACCTTAAAACAGATACCAGACTCCATAAAAATTGTCGATATCAGGCTTTAGCAAACAGTTTATTCAAAAGGATTTCATTACATAACGACGATAACCAAGCCGCAGATAGAGGCGTTGATAAAAAAAGGGATTCTGCAATTAGGGCTGTTTGAAGAAAAGCTCAGGAAGCTGAAGCTTGAGACGTGGGTGCGGATAAAAGACGAAGCCGGGACGTTGAAGATAGAGAGGGATGAGGAGGCATTCAAGGAAGAATCGTATCTTGACGGCTGTTATGTAATCAAGACGGACCTGAAGGAGAACGAGGCGGACAAGTACGTGGTGCATGACCGGTACAAGGACTTGTCGGAGGTGGAGAGGGTGTTTCGGGGGTGCAAGACGGTGGATCTTGAGGTTCGTTCCGTGTACGCAAGACAAGAGGAGAGTGCGAGAGGGTATGTATTTGTGGTGATGCTAGCATACATGATAATCCGAAGGCTACGCAGGGCGTGGATGAGTTTTGATCTGACAGTAGAGGAAGGTCTCAAACAATTGGCGACCATTTGTTCCATGGAGGTGAAGGTGAAAGGCCAAAAGGCGCATTGTCAGAAGATACCACGCCCACGACAACAATCACGTGAATTATTAGAGGCATTACAGATACAGTTGCCGGAGGTATTGCCAAGCCGAAACCTACGGGTAGTCACAAGAAAAAAACTTCGTAATCAACAAAAAAGCCAACAGAATTAAGGCTTTCATAGCGTTGAAAAATCTGTTGGGTTTCATCTCATTCAACCCAACCTGCCTAACTCACTCCACATACGCAAATTCATAGCTTAGAGACGAACTGTGTGGCGGTCGATGCCTATCCTGTCCGGCTTATTTCCATTAATTTAATATTGCAAAAGTAGCTACTTCACATTATAATGTGTCCATGATTACTGTTGGCATAAAAGAATTAAAAAACAGATTGAGTCATTATCTCCGGGAAATAAAGAAAGGTGAAAAGATCGCAATTGCCGAAAGGAAGAAAATAATTGCCACCATTACTCCTGTAGAGAGGGTAGGCGAGGATTCCCAATTGCTTTCCCTGGTTAGAGAGGGCTTTGCCATATGGAAAGGTGGCAAGCCAGCAGGAAGTAGACACTCCGTTAAAGTTAAGGGAAAGACCATTTCGGAGATAGTCATAGAAGACAGAAGATGATCGTTTACCTTGATACAAGCGACCTGGTCAAATTGTATGTAGATGAGATTGGTTCTGATGCCATAAAAGAAATAGTCCGCAAAGCAACGGTCATATCAACTTCAAAAGTAGCTTATGCAGAAGCAAGGTCTGCCTTCGCAAGGAAACAAAGGGATGGCAGTTTTTCTGCTAAAGTACTTCGAAAAATTGTAGAAGATCTCAATAGAGAATGGGAAAGCTATTTTTTAATTGAGGTTACTGACGGATTGATACGGTTAGCAGGTGATATTGCAGAAAAGCACCTCCTCAGAGGTTTTGATTCCATTCATCTGGCATCAGCCATGAATCTAAAGTGCAAAATCGCATCAGAGGTATATTTTTCAAGTAATGATGAAAAACTGAATCAAGCCGCCGGGAAAGAAGGAATTACCGTTTTATAGGTGGTACATTGGGTATGGTGTATATAGAACCCAAAATCAATTGTATGACATTCGACCGCCAGCCATATATCATCACAAATCAACAGGCTGTCCGAGAATTCACTTTTCCGTGATTTCTCAAGTCATAAGTCCTTGTAAGTCAACATCCAAATTTTTACGATTTTGCATTCTCGGACAGCCTTCTAATGGGTGACATCAACAAGTTCAATTGGGATTGACGCTTCCAAGAACAACCGCCACCCAAGGTTTACGCATCCGGACAGGTCGGTCTGTAGTGCCGACCTTTTTACATGACCCCTTGATTTTCCTGGCTCAGCGGGTTGCACGCCCCTCGAATTGCGAAAGTCGGGTTAACACAGCGTGACAAAGCCACAACCAAAAATTAACACACAGGGCAAAGACACAGCCTTACACGCCAGAATGTTATCAGAAACTAATCTTCGAGTTCGTAACCGGTTATAAAAACCTTTTCAGTATCCCAAGGCCTATCAAAAATGGCGTAAAAAGCCATTTAAATTTTCTAAGAAATCGTGTGATGAAAAAGGTAGCTGCGATACCTAATATAATGGCTATTAGTATTGGACTGGCGCCAAATAGCCATGCAAACCACTTAACAAGGCCGGTCAGGAATGCGATGGGATGGGTGATGAAGGTGAGCAGGATGGCGGCAATGAGTCCGTATTTAACGAACTTCACACACTTTGCAAATATCTTCGGTGGCATAAGGCGCATGACAAAGAGACCTGCCTTCCCTTTTCTGGCCAGCTTGAGTCCATCGTCACCGTACATCCCGACATACTGTATGACATCGTCCTCATGCCTTTTTGCAAGGTGAACCACGTCATCCCCATATGTTTCAATGACTCTGACACCGCTTGAACCATATTTTGATACATATGAGATGACATCGTCCCCATGGAGCGCTGTCAACGTGATGACATTGTCACCATAAACAGAACTCAGCAGTATGACGTCTTTGCCATGTTTCTTTATGATTTTTAGGCCATCATCACCGTAGAGTGCGACGTATTTCACAACGTCATCGCCATAAAGACGTGCGAGGGACAGGATCTCATCCCCATATGTTTCAATAGCATTTTCAGCCTTTGCGCCGTATTGAGAGACATATCGAACAACGTCGTCCCCGTATTGTTGCGAGAGCTTCAGGATTTTGCCGTCCGTTGCCTTCAGCGCCGCGATGCCATCATCTCCATGTTTCGCCACAAACGGAACGGCGTCATCGCCATAGGTTGCGACAAGGTCTTCCGTCAGGTGGATAAGCCCTTTGAATCCCTTCATGGTTTTAGTAAATTGCGCCCCCTTTGCCGCAAGCTTTGCCCCTTGAGAGACACCACTGCCGACAGGGATAAATCCCAGGATATCCAGTCCTGCAAATACCTTGTCCTGGAAGGTGATATCATCATGCCGAATCCTTTTCCGGCTGACTTTCTCGACATCGGAGACGAAGAAATTCCTTAATTTATTCGTAATGATGGTGATGGACTCTTCTTTGACGTTGTTGACGTCAAGGATTTCAAATCTATCGAGAAAATCATTTCCCAACTCAAAGATAAGGTTGATAGCCCTTCGCGCATTTTCACATCGTATGGTTGTATCATTTAGGGTATTTGCAGCAGATGTGCCGGTTCCATACCACCAGGATGAAATCCATTGGCAGGCGCTGGATGTCATCACGTAGATGTAAACCTGGCTATTAAAATCCTTATTTTCATAGAAAAGGCAGATGATGGGGATGGTTTGTTTATATCCGTATGTCTTAATCACATGGAAAAAAGTATCGTCATCGATGAAAAGGGTGAATAAGGTCTTTGCCTTTTCTCCGTATTCTTTCATGGCCAGAAGCCCTTCCTCCTGAAATTTCATAACAATGGCCAATGCGTCTTTGTCATAAAGTCTTGCAAAGGCGATCCCGTGTTTTCGTGTCAGGGGAAAAACAACGTCTCCCTTCTCATTGGCAAGGTTGATCAATTCGAGCCCTTTTTCTTTGTCTTCGTTGAGAAGGAAAAGGTTCTCGGGATTATTTGTGATAAATTTTACCCCTTCATTTCCGAATGTTTTGTAAAATTCAGCAAGTGTCTTGGGTGAGAATACAGCGAGATTATGTAGGTTATTGCCAGGGTTGTTGTAAAGTCGAAAGATGTCTCGATAATCCAGGAGTGGGTGCAGATTGGACATTTCCCTGCCATGCTTTTCCAAGAGGACAAGGCCGTCGATTTTGTACTCTCTTAAAAATTCAAGGGCAAAGGAGCCGTATTGCCGGTAAAGGTGTTCAGCATTATCTCCAAATTGCACAAACACGTCTTTATAAGCTGTGGAGATAGCATCGACATGATTTATTTGGACATTGAGGACTGCATCTGTGGCGCTTTCTATGGGCTGGGAATTTACGTTTTGTAAAGATAAAAAGGTTGAATGGCTTATGAAGATTACGAGTATTGCAAACAGAAGTCTGTGATTTGTTGAGAGGCTTTTCAGCATTTTCTCTTCCGTAGTAATTTGCGATGTTTAATGGTTTTCTCTCTGCAACATAACATAGGCGTTATTCTGACATAAGGCATGCAATTTATTGGTAGAGTAGAAAAAGAGAGACTTAGTTAAAGAAAAAGCCCTCCAATTTATGGTAAAAAAAGTTTTAGGATAAAACTAAGCCATAACGAAAAGGTGGGCAATATGGGAGTTGCCCGACGTACAAATAGTATCACAATAGAGTTTGGTTGTCAATTTCTGGCTGAATCAACAGACAACAGTTTAGAGGCGATTTTAAAGGCATTTTGCAAGTTACTGCCGGAGATATTAAGGGATTTTATCCAGAAGGTGCTTGTTGAGTTTGGCGAAAGCGCCATGGTGCAATCCCGGGAACCTTTCAGCAGTGACGAATGTGGGAATGCTAAGGTGCCAAGACCCACAATAAATGAAGAACCTGAAATTCTCACTTTAAATGACTTTTTTAAGGGCGGGGTAAAGTTTGTAACTATAGCTACAGTGCGGGATAATAGTTACAACACAAAAAAATTTCAGATTCAAATAACGTGAGACTCTGTGCCAAATAAACTGAGACGTGGTACATTTGGACAGAGACAAGGTATTTTTTCGGATGTGAACAAAAAAATCAAGCAAAAGGTAGATGCAGGATAAAAAAGTGGCGGGATAGCTGGAAGGAATCGTTGAAATGGCAACGGTTAAAGCCTTACGAGAAGTTTGCAGAAATGATAGAAAGGCACTGGGGTGGCATTGCAGCTTCGTATTGCTGATAGCGGCAAACTACCTTTGTTTTCCTCTTTTGGTTGTTGGTTGCGTAAACAGTGTGATGCTGCAAGATATCAAGCAGGGTGGAAGGTTTCAGAAGGTGAGTTAATTGCTTTGACACATCCTGTAATCCTGCAAAATGTTCCAGTTCGTCTTTTTTATCTTCCAGTCTCCAGGGCGTCCAGTATTCCAAAGGAGTGCGGACTGCCCAGATAAATACCTCTTTGCCTTCTGTTGCAAATGAAAACACATTGGGCGCAAAGAATTGAGGAACGGAGTTTATGAATCACCTCTTCGGCTCTTTCAGGTTGTGCTGAAATTTCAGGATTCAATCTGCACAGCGCCTCGGTCAATTCTTTTTCCAGTAAAACATCTTCAATATTCCGTTGAAGCAATTCGCTTTGAACATATTTCCATGCCACCGTATCATATTCCACAGGGTCTTCTGCCACCACGCCTGATTGCACAGCGTTCAGATTCACGCCCGTAAGTCGGTGAATAATGAAATACTCAACGGTATTTAGTTCGTTAAAGGACATTGTCTGAACCTTGATTTACTTGATTATGAGATTACCTGAGTAGCTTGTTATTGTGTACTCTTTTAAACTCTAAACTTTTGCCAAGAGTTAAACGCACCTTTAGTGCTGCTGCAATTATTCGTTTCGTTATATCTTCCTGGCGCGGCACAGCCGCAACCAAATTTCCTTTATGAAAACGGGGAGATTGCTTCGGAAAAGGCCCCTCGCAATGACATCGACCATGCACTTTGATGGCACACTACACGTTGTCATTGCGAGCGAAGCGAAGCAATCTTCCACTCATAAAAAACGGTACCTCCTGAAAAGGGATTATGAAAAAACTTGCAAAAAAAGAAAGATTTTATACGGTAATACTATAAAGCATAATCAGGAAATCTTTTAATCCTTTGAATCACGGTTCAGACGCTTTATTTGCTTGTTCCCGATAAGAGATTTCATTTGCGTAATGGCGATTTTATTGAGTTGCATCAATCTTTCGTTTTGCGGCAGACCCTGATGGATCAAAACAGCATTAATGCTTTCCATGTTGCTCAGCACAACTAATTGTTCAATACTTGCGGCATCGCGAATATTGCCTTCTCTTTTCGGGTTTGTATCCCGCCATTGCCTGGCGGTCATTCCAAACAAAGCCACATTCAGCATGTCAGCTTCATTGGCATAAACAAAATTTATTTGCTGTTTAGTGAGTTCTGATGGAATGAGGTTTTCTTTGATGGCATCCGTGTGAATATGGTAATTGACTTTTGCTAACGTGCGCTGCAGGTTCCATTCAAGTTTTAATCTGTCGTTCTCATCTGCTTTGAGGCGCTGGAATTCTTTGATGAGGAAAAATTTAAACGAAGGACTTAGCCATGTGGCAAATTCAAAAGCAATGTCCTTGTGGGCAAAAGTTCCTCCATAGCGTCCTGATTTCGATATAATACCTATTGCATTTGTGGATTCAATCCACTTTTGTGGAGTAAGAGTAAAACTGTTTGAGCCTGCTTCATTTTTAAAGGCATCGAATTCGATGCCTTTAAAACCAGGATTATTGAGTTGTTCCCAAAGACCACAAAACTCAATTGCATTACGGGTGCGCATCCAGTTTTGAATAACGTAGTTGGTTCGTTCAGTATCTCTGTAACGAGCCATGTCGGTCAGTGAAATATATTCCTGCTGTTCCTTTGAATAAATTGATATTTCAAATTTTTCTACCATTATTGTTTTTGACTTACTCATGCTTTTAGAATATTCCTTTTAAATGTCACGAATCCGTTACTTTTAATTATGGCGAACCTGCCATTTTTTTCTCATCCCAATATCTCATTCAGCAATTTCTGTTTTAAATTCTCCAGGGTTAGTTTTTGTGTTTTGATTTGCTCTAATGTGATTTGAAGTTGTTGAAACACTTCCACAATTTTTGCCTAAGCCAATAACAGCATCCACCAGATCGGCTTCAATCATTTTCTTTCTTATCTCACTCTCAGCATCACGAAATAAAACACCGTGGGGCCACAACACAACGCACCTGCCTGTGTCTGGTTTCAAACTTTTAATGATGTGTTGCTGAAAAGCATAATCGGCACAACCTTGTGGCGGTGTTCCCCAAATGTTTCTGCCGTAAGGGTCGTTCATCCATTTTTGCTGGTTCCAGCGTTTTACGCTGTAAGGAGGATTTGCCATAATCATATCAAACTTCCGCAGTTCGTCATTTTTCCAAAAGTTGAGGATTGTCTAACGTGTCACCCTGCACAATCTGAAACTCGTCCACATTGTGCATAAACATATTCATCCGTGCAATGGCAGAGGTAATCAGATTTAGTTCCTGCCCGTAGCGTTTCAGCGTCCGGTATTCTTTCTTTTGCTCTTTCAGGTGCAGGGCGCTGTTTAACAATATGCCACCGCTGCCGCGCGTGGGGTCGTAAACACTTTCACCCGGTTGGGGGTCGGTAATCATGGTCATGAGTTTTACCACGGTGCGGTTGGTGTAAAGCTCGGCTGCGGTATGTCCGCTGTCGTCCGCAAATTTCTTAATGAGATATTCGTAGCCCTCGCCCATAATGTCGTGGGGGACATTTTTCAAACTCAAATCCATCTTTGAAAAGATGCTCAATCAGATTGAGCATCTTTTCGTCACTCATGCGTTTTTTGTTTATCCATTGGGCATCGCCAAATACGTCATGCAGTTGCTCAAAATTGGCGTTTTCAATCTTCCGCAAGGCGTTTTGTAAATGTTTTCCAACATAAACCGATTTGCTGCGTATATTTTCCCAGTGACACCCATCCGGAATATCAAACCAGTGTTGCTCGCGGAATTTGGCATAATCCATATCACCGCCACTTTCTTCCATAGCATTTCGAAATTCCTCATCCCAAACATCAGAGATGCGTTTGAAAAACAGCAATAGAAAAATGTATTGCTTAAAGTCCGCCGCATCAATCATTCCTCTCAGAATGTTGGCGGCCTCGTTGATTTTGGACATGGTTGCTTATTGATTAACCTTAATTATCTCCATATGCCGGAAGGAGAGTTATTTCCTCTATATGTTGTGTATATGAAAACCCTTCTTTCTTTGCCTTGAGAAATCGGGCAAAATCCAATACCTCTCTGACTTCCTTATCAGGTAAATCTTGGGTTATTGTCATTAACTCTCTTTTGTAATCCGTTATAACACTCACAGGAACTCCTCCTTATTTTTTATACTTGGACATTACTTCTTCATAAGGGACTGACTTAATTTCCCCTCTTTTATAGGCATCCCAGCGGCTTGATGCCTCTTGCGCCCATACCTTATCAATATCGGAATCGGGGCGCAGGACATCTCGGATCACAATATCCACAATTCGAACTCTTTCTCTTGGTGGAAGTTTTTCAATTTCATGAATCAACTCTATTGGCGTTGTCATTGTCATTTTCTCCTCTATTATTTACATTCTGCAAGATATTATCAGTACCGTATTATAGTATTACTCCACAAAAACGTCTTTTTTCTGTAAGGTTTTCTTTGTGACCTTTGTGTAAAACTTTGTGTTCTTTGTGGTTGAGCTTTTTTGGTTGCGGCTCTGCTGCGTTATGTCATGGCTAAGAAATTCTGAAGAATCATCAACCCTTTATTCCTACCAGACCTTTTTTATACTCTTTAGCCCCTTCAGATAGTCTTCGTACTCCAGGTTTGCCTCAACACTATATTCCTTAAATATTTCCATCATTTTTGAGATAGAAACCCCGGCTATCTTTGCAGCCTTCTCAATGGATGCTTCTGATTTTTTATATTTCTCTATGGCAAGCATTACCCTGCCCAGATCAACTAATTCTCTTACTGTCTTTGAAACATCTTCCTTTTCTTCTTTAGCCAGAACGGAAAGAAATTTATAATCCTCGTCATCTATGCGTATGCTTAAAGTTTTGGTAGCCATTTTTCTATACCCCCTTTATCTTTTTTATTGCATCCTCTATTATTGTCCTGCTATATCTGGCAATAGATTCCAGTTTTTGCAATTTGACTACAACCTCATCTCTATCAATAAGATTTTTTTCAAATGCCCTTATCAAAACAGCAATTGCACTAACAAAATCCAATTTTAAAATCTTGCATGCCCTTATGGCATTTCTATCATCTGTTGCAACTATGCCGGCACCCTCCTGAATTGCAAGGGTCAATGCCTCTGCCTCGCCAGCGTCTAAATTAAAATCATCTGTAAATTTCTTTATCTGCCTGCTGTTTTTTGCTTCCAGGACCTCAATTCTTTTATCCTTCATTAATTTAACTATTAAAGGGGTTTCTTCTCTCTTTTCTATGCATACCTCTGTCTTGACTTTCGGAGGAATTAAAACTTTCCCGCGAAAATCCGAGACAAACAATTCCAGTAAATCTGTTTTTGCAAGAAGAATAAGCGTGGACGAATCAAAGATGATCATGTTACAATTGTATTACAAATGAATGACACATGTCAAGAGTTGCAATTAATTTTTGGCTAACGACCTGTAGTTTGCCGCGAAGCGCAGCAGAGCAACGCGTCGGATTCTGTCGTAGATATGAAGGATACCATCGGGACTTCAAAGGATGTGGGTATTCTGCCTTATTTTATGGAAAACTGAAAGCTGAATCAATCTTTTAATTTGAAATATCCTGGACTGCACGGTAAGATTATCACGATTGTTTTAACCTTTTTCATTATCAAATATTTCGTTAATTTTAAAATAATTCTTATGCATAATTCATCTTCGAACAATCTCATAGACCATGTGAAAAATTACATGCAAAATGAAGAAAAAGAGATCATTGACCTTGCATGTAAATTAGTTAATATAAAGACTGAAAACCCTCCCGGGAATGAAATCCTTGCCGCTAAAGTAGTCGAAGATTTCTTCAAATCATTACAAATCCCATACACAATCCATGAAAAGATAACGGGCAGGGCAAACATTGTTGGGTATATTGGTGGTAGGGGCGAACGGCCGTTCGCCCCTACATTGCTCGTTGCCTGTCATTTAGATGTTGTACCGGCGGGTGATGACTGGAAACGGAACCCCTTTGAGGCTTGGGTAGAAAATGGCAGGATCTACGGGAGAGGATCTTCGGACAACAAGGGTCAAATGGCTTCCATGATGGCTGTCGCAAGATTTCTGAAAGAAAATGAATCCAAATTGAAAGGTCAATTTATCCTGGCAGGCGTTGCCGATGAGGAACGCGGTTCTGTGCTTGGCTTAGAATATTTACTGAATGAATGCGGGATCAGGGTTGATTACGCTATTATTCCCGACGTTGCCCATAATATGCAGTTAATCGATGTAACAGAAAAAGGGGCGTTGTTTTTAGAAATTATCTCACACGGGAAACAGGCGCATGGCTCCAGGCCGGAAACGGGAATAAATGCAATATGGAACATGATCGCCCTGCTTGAACGCGTAAAACAATTAAAGTTCCAAAAAACCTCACATCCACTCCACACCCCACCAACTTTAAATCTTGGATCAATCCACAGCGGAACAGCGCCAAATATAGTGCCTGCCCTCTGCAAGGTACAATTGGATATCCGGTATTTACCCGATGATTCATCAGACGATATTATCGACAATTTAAAAAACATCATTAAAGAGGTGGAGAACCGGTATCCCGCGAAGTTCGATTTAAGAATCATTTCCGACCAGCCGCCTACTGCCGTCCCTACCAATAATCCATTGGTGGAATTGATTTCAAAGCACACATCAACCGTCCTGGGAACCAGACCTCAACCAAAAGGTATGTCCGGCGCAACGGTAGCAAAGCAACTCATTCAAAAGGGTATCACAGCCGTAGGGTTTGGTCCGGGCGATGATACAGAGGCGCATGCAACAAACGAATCGATCAGTGTTAAGGAACTGATCGATTTCGCAAAAATTATGGCATTAATTGCCATGGATATTTTATCGTAACGATTTAATCGCATAAAACATTCATACGATTTATCTGCTCAAATTAAAACCGTTTATTTCCGTTGTTCTTTGTTTCTTAGTGGTAAAGGGTGTCTTCCGATGAAAACCTACGTAATGATCCCAACGTACAATGAACGGGAAAATATAGAAAATCTAACCCGGGAAATCTTAAATCTCAAAATCCCTGATCTCCATATTGTCGTTGTGGATGACAACTCGCCCGATGGTACATCTGAGGCAGTAAAAAAGGCATCAAAAGAACATCCCGAAGTGGAACTGCTGCTCAGAATAACGGAGAGGGGGCGGGGTTCTGCGGGTATTGCCGGTTTCAAATATGCCCTGGATCATGGGGCCGACTCTGTAGTCGAAATGGATGCAGATTTTTCCCATCACCCTAAGTATATTCCACGCTTATTAGAAGCCTTGCAAGATGCGGACCTGGTTATCGGCTCCCGATTTACACGGGGTGGCGAAGATGTCAACAGGGGCATCGCCCGCAGGGTAATCACACTCCTTGCAGGCATCTATGTAAGAGTTCTTCTGGGATTACAAATTAAAGATGTTTCTTCAGGATACCGGTGCTTTAAACGAAAGGTATTGGAAGCAATTGAGCTTGATTCTATGATCTCAACAGGGCCATCCATTGTATCTGAGGTATTTTACCGGGCACATCTGAAAGGGTTTTCGATCAAAGAAATCCCTATCAAATTTGAAGACAGGACACGTGGGCAAACGAAGTTAAACTATAAAATCTTCGTAAAAACCTTGCTTATGGTGCTAAAATTCAAACGGCTGAATAAAAAGGGACTCTTGTTTAAACTATCACCAAAGTAAACCGCTTGCGTCGCGATAACGCCTGTTTATTCCGGCTTGACAAAAGGTAGGAATTTGGGATACATTTGGCACGAATATTACATAACGCAGCATGGTCGCAACCAAAAAAGCTCAACCACAAAGAACACAAAGTTTTACACAAAGATCACAAAGAAAACCTTACAGAAAAAAGACGTTCTTGTGGAGGAATACTATATATCGGTGCTTTATTTAACCATTTTTTAGAAAGGGGCATTTTACGTTTATGGCTGCAAAACTAATCAAAGGGACTGAAATCGGGGAGCAAATTCTCCAGGAAATCACTTCAGAAGTAGCACACATCAAAGGGAAATATGGCGTTGTACCAGGGCTTGTAACGATTCTGGTAGGTCAAAACCCTGCTTCTGTATCATACGTTACTTTAAAGATCAAAACTGCCCACAGGTTGGGTTTTAAAGAGGTACAGGATAATCAACCCATCGATATTTCCGAAAAAAACCTGCTTGCACTTATCGATAAATACAACAAAGACGACTCCATTCATGGTATCCTTGTACAGCTTCCCCTTCCAAAACATATCGATGAAAAAAAGGTGATCAATGCCATTGACCCTGATAAGGACGTGGATGGTTTCCACCCCGTCAACGTCGGACGTCTTATGATCGGCGGCGATGAGGTGAAATTCCCTCCATGCACGCCAGCCGGCATTCAGGAATTGATTGTACGTTCCGGAATCGAAACAAGTGGCGCTGAGGCCGTTGTTGTCGGTCGCTCAAATATCGTGGGAAAACCCATCGCCAACATGCTGGTTCAAAAAGGAAGAGGAGCGGATGCAACGGTAACCGTTGTTCATACAAAGACCAAAAATTTAGCCGGGCATTGCAAGCGCGCTGACATCTTAATCGTTGCCGCGGGCGTTCCCGGTCTTGTAAAACCGGAATGGATCAAGCCAGGCGCATGCGTCATTGATGTGGGTGTCAACCGGGTTGGTGAAAAGCCCAGCAAAGACGACCCCAAAAAGATGGTCCCTATTTTAAAAGGCGACGTTGATTTTGAAGCGGCGAAAGAAATTGCCGGACACATCACCCCTGTCCCCGGCGGCGTTGGCCCCATGACCATTACCATGCTCATGAAAAACACCTTAAAATCTCTTAAATGCAAGTTGGAAATCCATTAGAATGAAAATACTTTTTGTGATAAAAATTTTATAGCGCTGAAAATCGGTGCAAATCACCTCACACATCTTTCATCCCAAAATCTTATCTGGGTTTCGGGTTGAAAATGTTAAAATATTTATCAAAAAAAAACACCTACGGTATAATTTTTCCCATAATAACTGCCTCCTTTGCTCCCGTGACGCCAGGGATGTTATTGGGATTTCCGGAAATTGTTTCGTTTGCCAGAATAGCGAAGGCAAGGGCTTCTTTGGCGTTTGGTGGAATACCAAACTCTTTGATGGTATGCATCTTAATGGATGGAGAAAAATCCTGGATTAAAAATTTTATAAGGGTATTATTGTAACTTCCACCCCCCGAGAGGATCACCTCGGATACGGGATAGTTTGGTAAAATCCACTGCTTATAACTATCTGCAATGGTGCGTGCTGTAAATGCCGTAACTGTTGCAAGGATATCCGGATCACCGATACCGAAATGTATAGCCTCTTTATAAAGATTATCCGCAAAATACCTCCCAAACTCTTCCCGTCCGGTGGTCTTTGGGGGATGCCTTGATAGGTACGGATGCGCAAGAAGGGTAGCCAAAAGACCATCGTTCACTTTCCCCTTTGCGGCAAGTTTTCCCCCATCGTCGAAGTGAGATGCGCCGTTTGTGATAAGCTCCACGATGCGGTCGATTATCATGTTGCCCGGGCCTGTATCGAAGGCAATAACGTCATTTATAGCGCCGTTCTGCGGCAGGAAGGTAACGTTGGCAATTCCACCGATATTCTGCAAGGCACGGCCCTTTTCTTTGTCCCGAAAGAGGATGTAATCTACATAAGGTACGAGCGGCGCTCCCTGTCCCCCTGCAGCCATATCCCTCGGCCGGAAATCGGCCACCGTAGTAATGCCCGTTTCCTGGGCAATGACAGAAGGCTCGCCAATTTGCAGCGTCGAACGATGCACATATCTGGCTTCTTGCGCCAGGCCTCTGTCTTCTGACCCCTGTCCATAGGTCTCTTTTTCGTATCTATTTAAATCTTGTTGTGCCATTACGTTGGGAAGGTGATAGATCGTCTGTCCATGAGAGCCAATAAGATCGATTTCGGAAATAGGAATACGTGCTTTGTTTGTAATGGATTTTGCGGCCTCTGCAAAGAGTTTTCCTAAGTAAAAATTTAGCTGGCAGACCCTGGCGACCGTGCCTGTTTCAGGATTACACGCTTCAAGGACGGCAATCCGTGTGGCCGGATCATAAGGATAGGTTTCAAAGTCCAGTATGTTTGTTTTCGTGTGTATGCTGCTTCCAGAGATTTCTGCAAGACAGGCATCTATACCATCGGCCGATGTCCCGGACATGAGGCCAATAACTTTTTTGGTATCCTTCTGCTGTAACCGCAGGAGTTTATTTAGCATTTTTGATTTAGTGGTGTGGGCTGGACCGGCTTTTGTAGAGTTCTGCCTCACGGTCAGCATCGCCAAGCATGCCCTTGGAACGATATAATTCCTCGAGAACCTTGTGTACCTCTACCATATCGGGATTAACATCAAGCGCTTTTTTGAGAGATGCCTCGGCGTTGTCAAAGTCCCCTTTTTCTTTGTATACCAGTCCTATAACATAATGAAAATCTGCCACGTCCGGACGTACCGTCAATGCCTTTTGCCATACGGAAATAGCCTCGTCCAATTTCCCGAGTTTTGTATAGGCTATGCCTAAGTTATAATGTATCTCTGTCTTTCGCGGGTTAATTTCAATGGCCTTAGTCCATTCGGTAACCGCCTCATTGAATTGCGACTTTTTTGCATAGAGAATGCCCAGGTTGTATCGTGAATTTACAAGTCCCGGATTGAGATTAATGGCCTTATTGAATGACGCGGCTGCATCCTCTTCCTGCTTCTTGTGAACATAGACAAGTCCCAATCCCTCGTATGCCTCTGCGTAATGGGAGTTGACTTCAATGGCCTTTTTAAAGACCGAGATCGCTTCGTCCGATTTCCCTTTTTTGTTGAGAATGTTCCCTTGTCCCACAAGGGATTCTGTCATCGAAGGATTAAGGTCAGATGCCTTTTTGTAAGCAGCGAGAGATTCATCGAGCATGCCCTTTTCATCGTACAAGAGACCCAGATTGTAATAGGCAACTGCATCATTTGGATTGGCTTCAAGAAGTCTTTTGTTTTTCTCAATTTCTTCGTCTGCCATCGTTTTTTTATGGACAGAAGGAACTTCTCCTTCAAACTTGATGGATGCGGCATGTTGGGTTGCAGATTGTGTGTCAGCCTCTTTCTTGCCGCAAGCGAGGTTACAGCACAAAAGAAATACTATTATGGAAGACAAAAAACAAGTATGTCGTTTATAATAGGCCATAAAGATTCATGCTCTTTCGTAAAAAAGGTGAAATGGTTAAGGACGGCGAAAATTCAAAAATCTAAAAGGAAAAAAATAATTATATAGTATAATGGTTGTTCGTCAATCTGAAATTGTGAATCATAAAGCAATGCAGGCTCATATGCGAAATTACGGCCTAACAAGGGCTTTGGGGTTATTTGATGTAATCTGCTTGGGCATCAATAGCGTGATAGGTGCCGGTATTTTTTTGTTACCCGGACAACTCCATTATCTGGCCGGGGGCGCTGCCCTATGGGTGTTCCCCTTGTGCGGGATGCTTTGCTTTGCAATTGCCCTGTGCTTTGCTGAAATGGGTGGGATGTATAATAAGACCGGCGGTGCATACCTTTATGCCAAAGATGCCTTTGGACCATTCGCGGGTTTTCTGGTGGGCTGGATGATGTGGCTTTCGTCTATCATTGGATGGGCATCGGTTGCCGGCGGTTTTGGGCTTTATTTAAGCTATTTTCTTCCAACTGCACATGCGTGGGCAAGCAAAGCGGCCGTTACTATCCTGGTTGTAGGATTGAGCGCTATCAATTATTTTGGGGTGAAACCGGGGGCAAGGACGATTAATTTCTTTACCCTGGGAAAACTCCTGCCTTTGCTTATCTTCATCGGCATGGGATTGTTTTTTATCCATGGAAATAATTCTCTTTCACTAAAGGGAGATGACGGGGGATCAATGAGCAATGGATGGCATGAGGAGTTTTCTGGAAGAAATTTTAGTACAGCTGCTATTCTGGCATTGTATGCCTATACTGGATTTGAATTTACAGCAGTACCCGCAGGAGAGATGCGGCATCCGCAAAAGGATGTTCCGCGCGCACTGTTTTTTGTTTTGGTGAGCGTTACCATTTTCTATGTTGTTATCCAAATCGTAGCTACAGGGACGTTTCCCGGGCTTGCCGGCTCAGATAAGCCTTTGGCCGATGCAGCAAGATATTTTATGGGAACGATGGGCGGTATAATTATCGGCACAGGGGCTTTGTTTTCTATTGGCGGTGTCAATGCCGGCATTGCCCTGACCAGTCCCCGGAGTCTTTATATACTTTCCATCGATGGATTTCTTCCCCGGATGTTTTCCAAAGTACACTCCACATATCACACCCCCTATCTGGCCATTATAGTTAATGCGGGCTTAACGCTTGTATTAAGCTTGACGGGCAGTTTTACCCATCTGCTTGCGGCAAGTGTTATGGTAAGTATTCTCCAATATATCCCTACCTGTTTGGCTGTTATTATCCTGAGGAGGCGCAGGCCAGAGTGGGAAAGAAGCTACCGGGTGCCTGGGGGATATAGTATTCCTGTTTTAGCGCTGTTAATTTGTGGCTGGTTGATGTGTCATGTAGAACCCAAGGTAATGGCAGCTACAGCTATTGCCATTATCGTGTCGTTACCATTTTATTTTAAGAGAAAATCTGACCATGATAAAGATTCTACAAATACTTCTTGTTAGTGCACTGGCGGTTATCGCTTTTCTCGATTCACTCGACAACGCCTTTGTCTATGACGATGTCTTTACCATAACCAATAATTATTTCATCAGAGATTGGGGGAATTTTCCGGCATTATTTACCAACGACTATTTTAACAGTTCCGGGGAAGTTACCTATCGCCCCGTCGTTACCCTTTCTTATTTCATCGATTACGCGATATGGCGTCTCAACCCTATCGGGTTTCATCTGACCAATATCCTGCTTCATGCCATTAGTGCAGCGCTTGTTTATCTGTTAGTTTCTACCATCGCCAGGAACAGTATCGTTTCATTTCTTACAGGTATCCTCTTTGCCGTCCACCCGATATTAACAGAGGCTGTAAATGGAATTAGTTGCCGGGAAGACCTTTTGGCTGCCGTCTTTTTCCTCGGCTCTCTTTTGTTGTTTATTCAGTCTGCAATCCACAACCCGTAATCGAAGAACATCAATTATTTATACCCGCTTTCACTGGTTTCATACCTGTTGACGCTGTGTTCCAAGGAAATGGCCATTACCCTGCCCACAATTCTTGTGTCATATATAAAACTGCTATTTTTTCCCGTTAGTTTTAATGCAGAGTATATGATACCATACACGCAAACCCCTTTTGCCGCAACTTTCCTGTATAGTATTGCCTTTTTGGGAGTAACCGGGGGTAATTACCTATAGATGCTATTTCCATTCAAGGCATCTATTTTTCTTTATGCTTTGGTTTTGGGTTATTCTGGCGCCTACCATGAATCTTATTCCAATAGCCAACATTATGGCCGAAAGATACCTTTATCTCCCCTCAGTGGGATTTTGTGCGATTCTTTCATGCCTTTTGACAGGAATCGGGCGGCAGGCATGTTCAGTTATTTCAGGAGAAAATGTCCTGTGGGGAGATGGGAAAGGGGGGGGCTCCGCCTCTCCCACTCACACCTCCCCGAGCTCTCAAATTCCAATTACCGCCAGCCATTTTCAACGGTTATGGCGGGCCTGGTATTAGTCCCGGCTGTCCTTTATTTGCCATTAGCAATAGAGAGAAATAAAGTCTGGAGAGACCAGTTTACATTCTGGTCAAAAACCCTTGAAGTCTCTCCGAATAGTTCCCGGGCACATAACAATCTGGGGCTTGCCTATTTCCGGAAAGGTCTTTTAGATGCATCGAGAGATGAATTCAAGCTGGCCATCCGTTACGAACCGGACCATGCATAAGCGCATAGTTGCCTGGGTACAGTGTATGCCAATCAGGGACTATTCGACAAGGCAATTATGGAAATTGAGGAGGCATTACGGCTTCAGCCCAATTATCCCAATGCATATAAAAATCTGGGGATAATCTATCTTAATTACAAAAAAGACGTTCAAAAGGCATTATCCTTTTTTCGCGAGTTCCTGAGATTGGATCCGGAGAATAAGGAGGCGGGGGCGATAAGGAAGACTATTGAAGAACTTCAAGCGCGCGCCAAAGAAACCATTCACCACAGAGACCGATGAGAAGCGCTTAGACCGCGCAGTCACAATCAAACAAATTCAAGCCGGGTAAATTATGTGCTAAATGAAGTGCATTTTCCGCACCTTTTGGAATCGCAATAGTTTATAAACTTAAATTTCCGTTAAACTGCAGATGTTTATCTACCTTATTTCTTAATTCCTCTTCGTCCAGGGCAAAGCAAGGGTTGATCTCGATCAAACCGATAACATTGCCTTGATGGTCTGCAGGAATGGAGAAGCCGGCATTCCGCAACCATCGTCCGAACAGGTTGATCATGTCTTGCCTTGAGGTGGCAGGGGAATTCTCTCCTTCCATATTTTTCACCGGTGAAAATTCTTCCTCTCGAATAACTTCCATAATCACACCCTTCCTGACGTATTTCAGTATGTCAAAAATAAAGCTTTCAAATTTAACTGCATTGTTTTTCCTTGGATTCACGATACTGCCATCCTCAGCAAAGAATGGTACTTTTTTTATAGCGGCATGATAAGGAATCGCCTCTCCCATCTGATGAATTTTTTCAAGGAAATCAATACTAATCATGTGGATAGCAATATTCCCTGCATTATATTTTAATGTCCCGTCCTTATTCTTCGCATACATATCCTCTTTGCTCAGTTCACTGTATTCAATTACATGTAAGCGACCATTGACATTTACTACAACACCGACCTTTTCTTCCGGGTGGCTTTTCTTTACAACCTTAAGTGACATCTCGGCACCATCCATTACATGGTATCCAATGAAAAGTGGGTCGGCAATCTTTATCAACACGTTATCAACTTGATGATAGAAGATGTTTTTAATGCCACGCATCTTCATGTCGTCAAGAATACCTTTTTCCCGGAGGGCAATAATGATACCCCCATGACCATTGGGACTCATTACGATAGTTGATTTAGAATCCATCAGTAAATTCCCCTGAAGGTCTACGACAGGAAGCATGCCCTGGTTAAAAAAGCGCACCTGCCGGGAATCTAACCCAAAGAATTGGTGAGATTGGAAATAATTTTGAGTCGCCGGAAAGTTGTTTTCGCTGGTCATGATGTACCAGGGTATCTGGATGTTATATCTTTTTTGAATGGCACATATTTTTTCTGCATGAAGCTGAAAGATACTTTTCCCGGCAATTGGAGTGATTGGAAATACTCCCTTAGGCCCGTTAATTCCTAATCTTGTTCCATCCCCACCGGCAACTGTGATAATGGCGGTTTCTCCTTTCTGTAAAGAATTTTCGCCAATCTGCCGTGCCCTTTGTGCAATTTTCTTTTCAGCATCGTCCTTTGGAATGGGTATAATTTGTGGCGGGGTTATATTACCCTGGGCCGGTTGTGGTACTTTTAAAAGAGTGTCGTTGAAAAGATCTTTTATTAAGGGGAAATTAATAGTGGAAATTCGATTAAGCAGGTTCGTCTTTTCCGTTGGGGTTAGTTCGTCCCACCAGTCTAAAATGTGAGCTTGCCCCGCTTCAAAGGCCTTTTTAATAGAGCTTTTATAAGCCGGAAATTCAGCTTCCAGTGTTATTCTGTCCAAATTTTTGTTTATAATCGAAGAATCAGAAAGTGTCATAGATACCTCTCCATACAAAAATTTAGTGTTTGTTCCTTTTGTATTGCCTGCGTCTTTTGGAAGGATGGTATTATTAATATCTTAACTTCCTTAAAATGTCCACAAAAAGGGATTAAAAATTTTTATTTGTATAACGGTTAAACGGTTGGAAGTCTTTTGCAATAACTAGAAAAAGTATCGGCAGAAGGTCTCAGAATTTTACAAAAAAGAACTTTTGAAAGTCAAATCTGAAAATGTTTTAAGAGAAAAAATGTTAGAGGATTACGCATACCCGGTTTGGTATTATAACCAATTTCTCAAGAACGGCAAGGATTTTTACAACCGGCTTATTTAACCCTTTTGATAATTTAAACTTGAAATAAATTTACAATGACAGTAACCTTAACTATTATTTGTAGTCAAAAAGGGAGTTGAATGAAAAAATTATTAATTATTATCCTGCTTATCGTTTGTTTTGTAATAGGAATAGCAGCAACCGTATATATCCTTGCCAGACGGGCAACCTCAGACGAAGCAGTCAAGAGTCGTTTTTTAAGCGCATTGAGAGGTTTTGGAGATGCTAATATTGGACATGCACACATGGATTTTTTAGAAGGGATTACCATAGATAACCTCTCATTTGATGGTATATCCGAGGATGTAAAGGGCAAGTCTCTTAAAATTCCCAAGATTGTTTTAAAACACAATCCACAAAGCCTCATAAAAGGGCAACTGAATATCAGCAATGCCATTCTCATTGCACCTGAATTGACTGTTGAAAAACCAAGAGATATTTGGTCGCTCCTTGATGCCATCAAGTCAAACTTTGATAAGATAGGAATGCCAGCCTATGTGGATGTATTAAAGCAAGGCATCGAGATCAGGGATTTGAAGATTCATATCAAGGAAGACCCGGAGACGAATAGTCCGGAAATCAAATTATCGGGAATTGATATCACGTTTTTGCCGTATGCAGGCTCTTTTAAAGATGTTATTATCAAGGGGAACATAGATGATGAATTTTTAGGGAATTATTCATTTACCATGAGGCTTTATCCGTGTATACCTAAACTCGAGATAGACGCCTATGCAAATAATATTGAGCTGAACGAAGACTTTACGAGAAGGTTTCCATATATTGGCAATATGCTTTGGAATAATTATAAACCCGTGGGGAAAGTCAATGCATCCTGTAAGGCAAGTTTTGACAATCGGGATAATCAAAAGAAGATGGATTATGTCGTTAATGTCAAACTCAACGGACTGGAGGCAATGTACGCAGATTGGCCGTTTCTGTTGTATGATGTGAATGGTGATGTGGTATTGAACACAGAAAAGGTATATCTCAAAAGGGTTGTGGGCTATATCAGACGTGGAAACTGCACCTCGCAGGCCGAATTCAACGGAGAGTTCGATCTCTATGGGTCTAAAAAAACCTTTGTGATGATGATTCCTAATTTATTTGTAAATCAGGAACTGTTAAACAATGTATCTGCGTTCGGCGAGCAGGTATGGCTAAAGGTGCAGCCGTCCGGACTGGTAGGTTTGACACTTCAATATAACGAAGGAGAAAAACAGGAACGCAGTTATTTCCTGACGGTAAATTGCAAAGGATTAGAAATCAAGCCCGTGGATTTTCCCCTGCCCATCTCATATGTGAATGGAGAGTTCAAGCTGGCCAACAATGTCATTGTGTTTAAAAATGCCAGTGGTCTTATCCAATGCGGTGATCAGTCCATTTTTACCGAGATGAACGGCGTGTACGATATGACTCACGATCGAAAGATTTTTACTTTCCATGCCCCGAACGTATCCATTACAGAGTCCTTTTTGAAAAATATTCCCCATAAGATGATCGGAGAAAAGATTTGGACGAGCCTGAATCCCGCAGGCAAGGTGGATGTTAGCGCTCAATTTCAAGGCCTTGGCGAAAAGAAGAACGACTATACCCTGGAGATTAACCTCAAGGATTGCGATATCGCGGTTGGCACACACCGAATTCCTCTTACAGGCATAGAAGGAAGACTGGTGTTCAATAAGGATGGATTCTTAAGCAAGCACATCGATGCCAAATGCTGCGGTGGGCATCTGGAAGGGGCGCTATCCATCAAGACAAAGACAGACACCGGCCTATTTCAATACGAAGGGGAATTAAATTTTTCCAGGGTCGCGCTTGAAGAACTGGCGCAAAAGGTCAAGAATACAGGGGGTTTGTTGTCTGGGATGCTTTACGGTACCGTAAAATTCCAGGGAACAGGCGCAGACCCCAAAAATTTTTATGCCGAGGGCAGGATCAACGTGAATGAAGGGTATCTCTCAGAGGTTCCTATCATCCTTAGTGTTTTTGACTTTCTCAATCTTAGTTTAACAAAAAAGGAAAGTTTTCACAGTGCAAAGGTAGGCTTTGTCGTCAAAGACGGCATAATCCATATTGCGGATGGAAGGGTTTATAGCGATACGATAGAACTCAACGGTCGTGGGGATATCAATTTTAATGGGGGAGTTCATGTGGATGTCGTTGCCGGATTTAACAAAGGTTTATTTTCGCAGCTTCCCATTGTGGGGAAGCTTTTTGACTTTGTGGTGGGGGGTGTGCGAAAACAATTGACGATGGTAGAGATCAAAGGCACCTATTCAAATCCGGAGATACATTCGGTTCCGTTTAAACCCTTCACCCGGTCTATCAAGAATATGTTTGAAGTATTGCCAACGGAATCGCATGAGGCTGCCACCGATACCGAAAGCAAGAAAACAGGGGACGATGCACGTTAACGTATGCTAGAGCATTTTTTTTCACCAAAAACAGTTGCTGTCGTTGGGGCCTCCCGCGAAGAGGGTAAGGTCGGGCACGATTTGCTCAAAAATCTGATCAGGTACGGATACAAGGAGAAGGTTTATCCGGTAAATCCCCATGCGGACGATATCCTGGGAATTAAGACATACACCAGCCTTATGGAAATTCACAACACTATTGATCTTGCCGTAATTGTTGTGCCTGCCCCACACGTGGGACGGGTGGTGGATGAATGTAATAACAAAGGAATTGACTCGGTTATCGTTATCAGCGCCGGCTTTAAAGAAAGCGGCATTGATGGGGCATCAAGGGAACGGGAATTACTCCGGAAGATCAAAAAATACTCGATACGCATGCTCGGACCAAACTGCCTTGGGTTGATCGATACGCAATCAGCCTTAAATGCCTCTTTTGCAGCCGATATGCCCTTGCCGGGGAATATTGCTTTCTTTTCTCAATCAGGGGCGCTGTGCACTTCGGTTCTGGACTGGGCAGTGGCTGAATGTATTGGATTCTCCAAATTTATCAGTATGGGAAACAAGGCAGATATTGATGAGGTGGACCTCATTAGGGTTATCGATGAGGACAAAGACACGAAGGTAGTTCTCGGCTATCTGGAAGGGGTTAAAGATGGGACGGCATTCATGCGTGCTGCCCAAAAAACTACGAAAAATAAACCAATGATTGTTGTAAAATCCGGTGGCACCATGGCGGGTGCAAAGGCTGCCTCATCGCATACGGGGACGTTGGCCGGCGCTGAAAATGCATTTAATGCTGCATTTCAGCAGTCAGGAATTTTGCGGGCAAAAACGGTCGAAGAACTCTTTGACTATGCCAGAATTTTCAGTCATCAGCCTTTTCCTAAAGGGCCACGGATAGCATTGATTACCAATGCCGGCGGGCCAGGAATTATCGCAGCGGATGCCGTAGAACGGTCGAAACTGGAAATGGCGACATTTTCCAGGAATACCATAGATGTCCTGCGCGCCTCCCTGCCGTCTATGGCAAATATATACAATCCTGTCGACGTGTTGGGAGATGCAAAGGCAGACCGGTATAAATTTGTTATTGAAAAAGTAATAGAAGATCCCAACGTGGACATCGTTCTTATTATCTTAACGCCTCAAGCCATGACAGAAATAGAAAAGACGGCAGAGGTAGTAGGTGAGATTTCAAATCGCACCGATAAGACCATCGCAACCTCCTTTATGGGCGGCAAAAGGATTGAAACGGGTTTAAAGGTTATGTGTCAGAGAAAAGTGCCTAATTATTTATTCCCTGAACGCGCTGTATCAGCCGTCGAGGCTATGTACAAATATACCTTATGGCAAAAAAAACCGGCGCCGGAGATAAAAAAAATTCCTGTTCAAAGGGAAACGGTGGCGTCTGTCTTTGAGACAACAAGACGAACAGGAAGCCAATATCTGGGTGAGGTTGAGGCGAAGCAGGTTATATCGGCTTATGGTTTCAGGATTCCCAAAAGCATCCTTGCCGCATCAGAACAGGAGGCGGTGCAGGCCGCAGAGGAGATTGGGTATCCGGTTGTCGTAAAAATTTCTTCGCCTGACATCCTTCATAAATCTGATTTTGGCGGGGTAATCGTTGGGGTAAAGGATGCGGCAGAGGTTCGGAGGCTTTTTAGCGACATTACGCAAAAGGCGCGACGGCTTATGCCCTTTGCAGAAATAAAGGGCGTCCTGGTGCAACAGATGATCACGGGTGGCAAGGAGGTAATCCTGGGAATGTCACGTGATCCGCAGTTTGGTCCCTTATTGATGTTCGGCCTTGGCGGTATTTATATTGAGGTGCTGAAAGACGTCACGTTCCGGATAGCGCCCATTGGATTGAATGAGGCGGAAGAGATGATACGTGAGATTCGATCTTTTCCCCTTTTATTAGGTGTACGGGGTGAAAGACCTGCAGACACAGATGCCCTTGTTGACAATATCATAAGGCTTTCTCAGTTAGTGACAGATTTTCCTGAGATTATGGAAATGGATATAAATCCACTGATCGTATTCCCCGAAGGGGGTGGTGCGATGGCATTGGATGCACGCATAACTATTACCTAGCGCGGCTTTGCCGCAACCAAAACACATGGTTAAAGAAACAACCCCCTAAGTCCCCCTTTACTAAGGGGGATTTCGGAATTTCCCCTTAGAAAAGTTCCCCCTTAGAAAAGGGGGTGAAGGGGGTTGTAAAAAATGAAATATTTTACACAATAATACTACAAACATACCAGTTTAAGAGGAAATTATCATGAAATCCATATTTATTGCCTCTGTTTCGCCCTTTTCCGGAAAGAACTTAATTTGTTTGGGTCTGGGATTAAAATTTAAGAAAGACGGATACAAGGTTGGGTACTTTAAGCCCGTTGGATTTTCACCGGCTCTTGTTGAAGGCGTGCTTACCGACGAGGACGCCATCTTTCTTTCCAAATCGTTGCAGGTAGATGAACCCCTCCAGTCGATTTGTCCTGTGGTAATAACCGACGATCTCATACGACGCCTGATGAACGGTGAGGAACTGAATATCCGTCAAAAAACGATGACGGCCTTCCATCATGCCTCTCAGGGAAAGGATATCATGATTGCCAGGGGTCTGGGGAGGCTCTCCGGCGGCACCTGCCTGCGTTTTTCAGAGTTGGATTTCATTATAGAATCAGGATCGAAGGTAATATTTACCGATAAGTTCCAATCCTATATTGACATGCTCGATGGATTCCTCTACGCATCAAAAATGCTTGGCGGGCAATTGTTGGGCGTGGTGTGCAATCTTGTTCCCCCGGCAAAAATGGATTACGTACGGGAGATATTGGTTCCGTTTCTCAAAGGGAACGGGATTACGACCCTGGGGATTATTCAAAAGGACCCGATCCTTGGTGCAGTGCCAATCAGGGAAATCGTCGACATCCTTCATGGGAAAATCCTTTGTTGCGAAGACAAAGCTGATGAATTGATTGAACATTTCATGATCGGAGCCATGAATGTCGAAAGCGCCTTGCGTTATTTCCGAAAGGTCTCAAACAAGGCGGTCATAACTGGCGGTGACCGTAGTGACATTCAGCTGGCCGCCCTCGAAACCTCCACGAAGTGCCTGATCCTTACGGGTGAAATGTATCCAGATGCCTCTATTTTAGTCCGTGCGCAGGAAATTGGCGTGCCGATTCTTGTGGTGCGGGCGGATACTGCAAATACCCTCGAAGTCTGCGAAAATCTCCCGGGATTCGTCAGCTTGCATTCCGGGTCTAAGATACAGCGTGCCGCTGAAGTGGTAGCGCGGGAAATCGATTTTAAGACCATTTATGCGCAAATGGGGCTATCGAAATAAACATCCATAGTAAGCGTCATAAATAAGCTGACGCATTTCGCGCAGGGCGATCCTTGGGGGTTACCTCTGGCAAAGCTAAAACTTTGCCCTACGTCAATCTTTTTTTTGTGTTTACTACATTTGCCAATTGTAGGATTTTTCCTTGCATACCTAATAAAGGGCATAGAAACACGTTCTTTCGTTGTGAGATACAACCATATCAAATCATGTCAGAGATCAATGGAGCCGGAGGCTTTGCCATTGACTATTTTTAAGCATGGAGCTACAATGGCCACAAGGAGGGAATTATGCACATTGTGGGTGTAAGAGAACTGAAGAACAGGCTGACGTACTATCTGGGACTTACAAAGGAAGGAGATAGGATCATCGTAACAGACAGAGGCACTCCCATTGCGGTGCTTCACAGTGTTGACAAAATAGAAAAAAATGCCGGGCTTGAAGAAAAACTTGCATTATTGGCAAGGGAGGGGAAAATAAGGCTTCCCAGAAAGGGGAACGGCTTAACCCCTTTTAGACCTGCAAAGATAAAAGGCAAACCTGTTTCTGAGACGGTAACCGGGGAAAGAAGGTGATATATTTAGATACGAGTGCTTTGGTCAAAAAATACGTTGCAGAAGAAGGGACTGAGAGCATGGTCACCATTGTGCAAAATTCTGTGATTGCAACATCCAGACTAACCTATCCGGAGATATTATCTGCCTTTGTAAGGCGATCCAGAGCCGGGGATATTACAAGCAATAAATCGAAAGAAATATTGAAAGATTTTGAATCCGACTGGGATTGCTTTACCATATTGGATATTCACGAAGAACTCCTGCCAATTGTAAAACATATAATTGAGAAATATTCTATGAAGGAAGCCGATAGTATTCATTTATCTTCAGCATTGTGGTTAAAAAACATAATACGTGAAGATATTGCATTTGTGGCCTCCGATATAAACTTGCTTACCGCTGCTAGTTCTGAAGGTATGAGTATTATAAATCCCGTAGTTTATAAATAAGAACAGCTCACGCACTTCAGTACCCGAAGTATCAGAAATGCTCTTGTGGTGTGTTGAGGTATAATTGGAAAAATAAAATGCAGGTATGAGTACTACGATAATTGAGGGTTACCCGAGAGACCAAGAAGAACCTATTACAGGAAATCCGGGAAAAGCGCCTGATATTCCATGGAAAAACATTGCAGGAGCGGGGAAACCGGTCTGCCTGTAAACAATTACACCCAGGCCGGTGTGGAGCAAAAGTCAGAAAAAGTTAAAGATTCTTAATTGGACATTGTAAAGCAAAAATAATTTAGTTTTCTCCTGTTTAAGATACTGCTTATACGGTATAGTATTACTCCATAAATACTTCTTTTTTTGTAAGGTTTTCTTTGTGATCTTTGTGTAAAACTTTGTATTCTTTGTGGTTGAGCTTTTTTGGTTGCGGCTTTGCTGCGTTATGATTATCAACAAAATTTATCGCTATTATCAATTATCAAAGTTATTTTGAGTGATATAGTTCTTTCTGTTAAAATAACCTATGCATAAAATCAAGGCTTTCTATTCAAACGGTATGATTTCTATCTAAGGAGTATTTATGTTCAAGGATTTCAAAAAATTACAGGTTAAAATGCCAAAGAAGTTTTCCATCTGGCATATTATTATTGCCTTTGGATTCTTCATCCTCCTGCAGATGTATTTGATGAATCCCGGAGTGAGGGATATTACATACAGTGAGTTTAAAAAGTTGGTCAAAGAGGGAAACGTCCTGGAATGCCACATTACCAACACGATAATTCGTGGCAAACTGCGGGAGATAGAACGTGGTACAACAAAAAATGCCATCTTTATTGCAGCCCGGGTGGATGACCCTGACCTGGTAAAAGATCTGGAATCCATGGGTATTAAGTATGCGGGGCATTATGAGAGTCCGTGGTTTAAGACCTTCTTTTTTTCCTGGGTAATACCATTATTGATTTTATTTGTGATCTGGCGCTTAGTATTTAAACGATTTGGTCCGGCCAGCAGTATCATGACCTTTGGGAAAAGCAGGGGGCGCCTCTATGCACAAGAGGATCTGAATGTTACTTTCGACGACGTGGCGGGAATCGATGAGGCCAAGGAGGAACTTCAGGAGATTATTGAGTTTTTAAAGACTCCGGAGAAGTTTCGCGCCTTAGGTGGGAAGATACCCAAGGGTGTTTTGCTTGTCGGCGCTCCTGGGACGGGGAAAACCCTCCTGGCAAAGGCCGTGGCAGGTGAAGCCGGGGTGCCATTTTTTAATATGAGCGGTTCAGAGTTTGTCGAGATGTTTGTCGGCGTGGGTGCCGCACGGGTAAGAGACTTGTTTAATCAGGCGGATCAGAAAGCGCCGTGCATTATCTTTATTGACGAACTTGATGCCCTTGGCAAGGCACGCGGCGCAAATCCCATGGGGGGACATGATGAACGGGAACAGACATTAAACCAGTTGCTGGTAGAGATGGATGGGTTTGATTCCAATAAGGGGGTAATCATCATGGGCTCTACCAATCGTCCCGAGATGCTGGATTCCGCCCTTTTAAGGCCAGGAAGGTTTGACCGCCAGGTGGTTGTCGACCGCCCCGATCTTCTCGGTCGCGAAGCAATACTAAAGGTGCATGCAAAAGAGGTAAAACTGGAAAAAGAGATTAACTTACATTCGATCGCTGCGATGACCCCTGGGTTCGTCGGAGCGGATCTTGCCAATCTTGTCAACGAAGCAGCCCTGCTTGCAGCAAGGAGAAATAAGAAGGCCGTAGGTATGCCGGAATTCGAGGAGGCAATTGACCGCATTATGGCAGGTCTTGAGAAGAAGAAGCGCTTAATGAATAAGAAGGAAAAGGAGATCGTCGCCCACCACGAATCTGGCCATGCGTTGGTGGCGTGTTCCGTGCCGCACGCAGACCCAATCCGAAAAATTTCGATGATCCCCCGTGGTATTGGGGCGCTGGGGTATACCTTACAAAAACCCACCGAAGACCGCTATCTCATGACCAGATCAGAACTCATGGACCGGATTGCCATCTTGCTTGGTGGACGGGTTGCTGAGGAAATTATTTTTGATGAAATATCCACGGGCGCCCAGAATGATTTGGAAAAGGCGACAGAGATCGCCAAGCTGATGGTCAAGGAATACGGTATGAGTGACAAGATGGGTTTGGTAACCTTCGAGCAAGGCGACAGACCTCTCTTTCTGAGCGGAGGATTTGCTTCCAGCAAGGAATACAGCGAGGAGACAGCCCGGGAAATAGATTTGGAAATTAAGAAGATTATAGACGAATCGTTCCATCGTGTAAAAGCATTGTTGACTGAAAAAAAGGAAATATTGAGCGGTATGGCAAAGACGCTTATGGAAAAAGAGGTTATTGAAGGGGAAGAACTGAAAAAACTCCTGGAGGAACTCCACAAGGCCAATGGGAAAAATGTGTCTGTTGCACAGGCATCCTGAATCTCTTTTTTGATATAGCAACTGGATTTTATCGTATTCTTGGAGAAAAAAAGAATGTCATTGAAGTCACTTGTCAGCAAATATAGATATTGTGCTATCGGGATTTTGATTGCTATAAATTGCTCTATGATAAGTATTTTTAAACTGAATGGACTTGCATTCGGCCTTATCGTGTTTGCTTTCTGTTGTACCTTACAGTTTTTCATGGATCCAAATGAAGAACACGAAAAATCAACTAAAGGATCGAAGGCTATTTCTGAAAGTTTATTTCATAGGGTGATGAATGTCCTTCCGGATATTGCTTATATCTCCATGTTCGATGGATCGGTGAAGTATATCAGCGAGGGGATTGAAAAGCTGGCAGGATACAAACCGGATGAAATTTACAAGACACGAAATTTTATACTCCAGCTCGTGCACCCGGAGGATAGGGAAAAGGTATCGGGACAAATTCAAAAACTACAGGATGGAAGTCGGGCGGAGATAGAATATCGGTTATTGAAAAAGGATGGGACGTATGTTTGTATCTCCGATCATTTAAATCCCATCAGGAATGAATGGGGCAACGTAACTCACTACCATGGTGTCCTGATTAATTTTGATGAAAAAAAAATACACGATAAGAACCTGCAAAGTTTAAATGCCAGGATACACCAGCTAAATGATATGGTCAATCATCATGCAGTGCGGGATAGTTTAACCAACAGCTACAACAGGCGATATTCACTGGTAATCCTGCAGAATGAGTTTAATCGGGCACGGACACAAAATAAGGCATTATCATGTATTCTGATGGACATCGACAACCTTGAGTCTATCAATAATCGGTGTGGATATTTTATTGGAGATCGTATCCTTACGGAAATCTCAAAATGTCTCCAGAAGCACATCAAATTATCGGATGTGGTCTCTCGGTTTGGAGACGACGAATTCTTGATTATATTACCGGAAATTGATAATGAAGAATTGGATAGGACGTCGGCGCTCTTGGTAAATGCGGTAGAAAAGTGTTTTGTAAAGGACGAAGAAAAAAATCTGAATATTCATTTTGAAGTAACGGCAGGAACAATTTCACTTACTATGCTGACAAAAAACATCACCGACTTAATTGAACAGGCAAATCAGTCACTCTATGCCGCCAAGGTAGCGAAGAAGATATATCCAAAAGGGTGACTGGCTGTCGGATTGAAACGATGAAAAAAGCAGAATTCTCTTTTCACAAACGGGGCGGTGGAACTTTTCACGAAACCATTACCATTGTCCCGATGAAGGACGATGTGGTTTTTTCACACGGGATCCTTCCGTCTTATTCCCGGACCAAACCATGTTCATTCAAAAACAATAAAAGGAGGATGGCACGTGATTACTATAAAAAACATACTCTGCCCGATTGACTACTCGATCTATTCAGAGATGGCCTTAAAATATGCGATTGAATTCGCTGAAAAATATCAGGCAAAGCTCTACTTGATGCATGTGCTGGATATCCGTATCTACGAAATTAATGATCCGGGTTTATACAACATCAATGTAGTAGACAACGAAACTATAGATAAGTTGAGGGAAAGATTGCTTAAGTGTGTAAATGAAGACACAAAAGGCAGGATACCGGTTGAGGCCCTGATTATCCAAGGAGTTCCTTTCGCTGAAATCATCAGTGCATCAAAGGAATACAAGATTGACTTGATTGTACTTGGCACACATGGCAGAACAGGGTTATCTCATGCAATCATGGGCAGTGTGGCAGAAAAGGTGGTGCGCAAGGCCCCCTGTCCGGTCCTTACGATCAGACATCCTGAGCACGATTTTATCATGCCGTAATTCAAAAATGGAGAAATATATCCTCATAGACCATACCGCAGATATCGGGATTGACGTGTTTGGGAACTCATTGCAGGAATTGTTCGCCAATGCGGCGTTTGCATTATTTGATATCATTACGGACGTATCGAAAGTGGAGGGTGCGGTCGAATATAAAATAAGCATTTCCGGTATAGATAAAGAACAACTTCTCGTCAATTGGTTAAGTGAATTATTGTACTTGCATGACGTAAAAAATCTCCTGTTCAAGGATTTTTGTATTGTAGACATTCAGGACAATCAGTTAAACGCATCCGTGTGGGGCGAGGTATTCGCCGAGGATAAACATGCAATTAAAACTGAGATAAAAGCCGTCACCCACCATTGTTTATCGGTCATCCGAGAAGATCATCGATGGAAGGCACGGGTTATATTTGATATATAGGTAGTGGCGGACGGCGTTCGACCCTACATCGGTTATTCATGTAGCTGCAAACTGATCGCTGACGGCCGAAAGCTTATATTCATGAAAAGGGGTTTTATGACAGATGACAAATATAAAATTCAGAAGATAGATGACTATCGCTGGCGAATTCCAAGGGAAGGCAAGATGCGCGTGGATGGCATTGTGTACGCCGATGCCCGCATGTTAGAAGATATTCAAAAAGACGAAAGTCTGCAACAGGTTATTAATGTCTCTCATCTTCCGGGGATTATAAAACATTCGCTTGCAATGCCAGACATCCATTGGGGATATGGTTTTCCCATCGGCGGCGTAGCGGCATTTGACATGGACGAGGGTGTGGTTTCCCCCGGCGGTGTGGGCTATGATATCAACTGCGGGGTAAGATTGCTGAGAACAGGACTGTATCGTGTGGAGCTTGCCAATAAGCTGGAATCTATAGTGAATACCCTGTTTGCCAATATCCCGTCTGGCGTGGGGTCCCGCCGCAAGGATTTAAAACTTTCACAACAGGCAGCAAAAAACGTGCTCAAGGATGGGGCACACTGGGCGGTCTCACAGGGTTACGGCACAAAAGAAGATCTGGAGCATATCGAAGAAAAGGGATGCATCCAAGGGGCTAGTCCTGAACTGGTTTCAAATCGTGCCATAGAACGCGGCCTGGCGCAATTAGGCACCCTCGGATCCGGAAACCATTTTGTTGAAGTTGGCTATGTCTCAGAGGTTTATCATGAGGAGGTTGCGCGTGTATTGGGACTCGAAAAGGATGGGATTACTGTCATGGTGCATACGGGCTCAAGAGGATTGGGTTATCAGGTATGTGATGACTTCCTCCGGGTTATGATTAATGCATCTCATAAATATAACATCGAACTATCCGACCGGCAACTCTGCTGCGCCCCGATTAGCTCTCCGGAAGGACGGGAATACCTTGCTGCAATGGCCTGCGCAGCCAATTATGCCTTTGCCAACCGGCAGATGATTACACACTGGATTAGGGAATCCTTTGATAGGGTGTTGCACATTGGTCCAAAGGAGTCTAAAATCTCCCTGGTCTATGATGTGTGTCATAATATTGCCAAAATTGAAGAACATATTGTCGATGGTGAAAAGAGGCGATTGTGTGTCCATCGGAAAGGGGCAACACGCGCCTTTCCCCCCTATCATCCACATATTCCTGATGCGTATCAATCAGTGGGTCAACCGGTTTTGATACCGGGAGACATGGGGCGCTGTTCCTATGTGCTGGTAGGCACTGAAAAGGCCTACACCGATACCTTTGGCAGTACCTGTCATGGGGCAGGAAGGATCATGAGCAGGGGTCAGGCGACGAGATCGACCAAAGGACGGAATATAGCCGAGGAACTGAAGGCAAAAGGAATCCTTGTCCGCGCAGACAGCCGGGCAACGCTTGTTGAAGAAGTACCGGAGGCATATAAGGATGTAACTGATGTTGTGGATGTCGTCGAATATGCCGGAATAAGTAAAAAAGTTGTACAACTTAAGCCGTTGTGCGTCATTAAAGGATAGCCCCCTGGTATGATCATTGATTTAAAGAACTTGTAAAAAAGGGTGGGGAAACCCTAACGCTGCCTTTTGCTGTGATAGGGATTCATGCCAAATGTTTTGGTTCTATCAAGGATGATTAAACCACAAAATCACGGAAGGCGTTAAATTTAAAAAACAAAATACGGAAGGAATACAGCAATGCCCAGAGATATCCCCGTAGGGAACGGTTCATTATTGGTCGCATTTGATGCTGACTACAACATCAGGGATCTGTACTACCCGCGGGTGGGAAAAGAAAATCAAACCATCGGCTATCCCAACAGATTTGGCGTATGGACACACGAAGGCTTTTCATGGTTCAATGCAAAGGAGTGGAAGATTGTCTTAGGATATATGAAGGAAACCCTTGTAACCGATGTACGAGCGCTTCATGAGAGGCTGGGAATTCAGCTTGCCTGCAACGATGCTGTTGATTTTGAGAAGAACATCTTTATCCGTAAGACAATCGTCCGGAATCTGAAGAAACATGAAAGAGATGTGCGCCTTTTTTTTCATCAGGACCTTAGTGTTATGGAGAACGAGATTGGTGATACGGTATTTTACGATGCTAAGCTGAATTGCCTTATCCACTACAAGGGTCCCCGCTATTTTTTGATAAATTGCTCTGCCGGAGATGTGTGGGGTGTGAGAGAATATGCAACGGGAATTAAGAGACTTCGCGGCGCTGAAGGGACATGGCGTGACGCAGAGGACGGGATACTGGGTGGAAATCCCATAGCGCAGGGTTCTGTAGACTCAACCATCGGGATTTCATTGACAATTCCGCCTCTTGGAGAAGCCGTTGTTTATTATTGGATTGCAGCCGGTAAGAATTATGCTGAGGTTGATGTCCTGAATGATATCCTTCTGCACGATAAACCACAAAATATAATCGACAGAACAGCGAGTTACTGGCGGCATTGGGTAAATAAGGAGGAATTTAATTTTGGGAATCTGCCTGCAGATGTTGTTGATCTTTTTAAAAGAAGCCTGTTAGTCCTTATGACACAGATAGACAGTGGAGGCGCGATCATTGCGGCAAATGATTCGGATATTAAGCAATTTGCGAAGGACACCTATAGTTATATGTGGCCCAGAGACGGAGCTCTGGTCTCCTATGCACTGATGAAAGCCGGTTACACTACTACATGCCGGAATTTTTTTGACTTTTGTGCAAACAAAATCACGTCATACAATTTTTGTGCAAGCGTTATGGTACAGGATGGGTTCTTGTTGCATAAATACAACCCCGACGGTTCTTTCGGCAGTTCATGGCATCCCTGGGTAAAGGGCGAAGAGATTCATGTGCCGATCCAGGAAGATGAAACAGCCTTGCTTCTCTGTGCAATATGGCAATACTATGATTTGTATCGAAAGGTGGATGTAATACGTCCCCTCTTTCATTCCTTTATCGAAAAGGCGGCAGATTTTTTGGTGAGTTATCGGGATGAAGAAACGGGGTTGCCGCTTCCCTCCTATGATCTGTGGGAGGAGAGACGCGGCATATTATCCTTTACAACAGCTACCGTATACGGTGGTCTGATTGCTGCCGCAAATATTTCGGACATCTTCTACCACACCGAAAAATCCGCATTATACAGACAGACTGCGGCACAGATCAAAGAAGCAATAGATCAATATCTTTACAGCGAAGAACACAAGAGATTTTTGCGCATGATCTACCCAAAGAAAGATGGTGGATATGAAATCGATGCGACAATCGACGCCAGCCTGTACGGGATGTTTGCCTTTGGTGTATATGACCCCAATGACATCAAGATACAAAATACGATGAAGGCAATCGAATCCGCCTTATGGGTCAAAACCAAGATAGGAGGCATTGCCCGGTATGAGAACGACGGGTATCAGCGCATCGGAAACGACGATACGATTCCGGGAAATCCATGGATAATCTGTACCATGTGGTTGGCACAATACTATGTATCAACCGCAAAGTCCATCGAAGACCTCGAACGTGTAGTGAATTATCTGCGGTGGACTGTGTCCCGTGCATTGCCCTCCGGGGTGCTGGCAGAACAGATAAATCCGTTCACCGGAGAACCTGTTTCTGTTTCACCGCTGACCTGGAGCCACGCAACAGTAGTTCAAACGGTAATGGATTACCTTGAAAAGCTTCAGGAGTTGCATACCTGCGAACAATGTGGACGGTCGATATTCCGTTATGATAGGGCAGGACGACGACAGGTAAAAAAACATTCTCCGATGTATTCAGGAGTAATTTCAGATCAGGAACATATCCAATACCTTGATCGGATAAAGGTAAAAAAGGATGGCGAATATATTACCGTGGGTATAGACCGGAATCAGTGCGTGGGCTGCGGGATTTGTGTTGAGAACACAAAGGGAGTTATAGACGTGATTGACGACAAGGCAAAGATTATTGCGGAAAGGGCGGCAGGCTGGGATGTTGAGCCAGGATTTGAAAAGTGCTGTCCGTTAGGAGCAATTAAGGTAGAGACTTCTTAAAGGTGATTATTCAGCGCACTTCCTCCCACAATCATTACGGTTGAACAACATGGTAATTCTGTAATCCCGAAGGGACGGTATGACTAGAGCATACTGTCATGCAATTACGATTAACCCCGTGGGATGGCGTGGTATCGTTTATTCTCACGTTATTTCACCCCTGCGGGGCTAAATATTGAGATGTGTTTTTTCCTATAATCTGTCATCCTCCGGGATTTTCCGGCCTGTCCATTTTCCCTATTGGCTTTTAACTATTCAAAGAAAATGTTCTCTGTCAGTTTTCGCTGAATAGTTACCAGGTGGTTACCATCATAACATCGTTTAATTAGGCCTTCGGCGACTTACCCCCCCCTGTTTCCCCCCGTAAACGGGGGGATTATGGGGGGGTGTTTGAAATTCCTTAACGTTAAAGCATTGAACACCGTTAATCTCAACTTTACCTGTGACAATGCTCAGGATATCGTTCACGAAAATAATGGTCACGACATTGTTCAGTAAAAACGCAGAAACCCGGTAATATCAAGATGCCGTGACACCCATTTATACAACCATCGTGTTGTTTTTCCCAGTGAGCCACAAATGCTCTCAGGAGATTACCCATCGAGATTCTCTGTACTGCATTTGCCCGTTCTTTCCGAATCTTCTTCGCCATGAACACCTCCTAAAAAATTTAAGTGTCCATTATAAAGCAGGCTGTGGCTATTCGATTTTCAAAGATCGTTTACTGAACGATGTCGTGACCATTATTTTCGTGAACGTTGCCAACATGTAATTAAAGAATTGGACACAGGGTATTGATATTGTTAAAATAAGGAACGTAAATGAAGATTAGACACAAACTCGTAATACTATTGGCCGTTTTGCTGCTCACTTTAAACGGCGTGATTGCCTTTTCAATTTATAAACGTGCGCGTCAGCAATTTATCAATGAGGTTCGGGAAGAGGCCAGGTTGATTGCTGCAGAATTAGAAACCACGAGGAACTATCTTGCTTACGCCCTGCAAACATCCAAAATCGGGATTACAGAACAGACAAGGTTTTTTATTCCTGCTGTTGCAGGCCACGCTATTGGGTTAAAATTTGGAGAAAAGACCGGTTATATTATTAAACAAACCAGTATGATATATCGGAATTTATTCAACAAACCTGATACCTTTGAGGAAAAGATACTCAGAAAAATGGAGAAAGATCCCAGCCTTCATGAATATTTCGATGACGATATCATAGACGGGAAACGGGTTGAACGTTATCTGTATGCCTTATACATAAAAGAGGATTGTCTCCTTTGCCACGGACCAAAGGAAAAAGCTCCGGAATTTATACAAAAAAATTATGACGCAGGCTATGATTATAAACTAGGTGAATTACGTGGGGCAATCAGTGTTATTATTCCTAAAGAGATCGCAGAACAACGATTCGCTGCAAACATTGTGTTTTTTGTTACCGTCGGCGCTATCAGTATCCTGCTCATTGTGACTATTGTTTTCCTGACCACGGGAAAATTTATGAGACCGATTGAGAGGTTAACCTCAGCCGTGGCTGCTATTACAAAGACGGGGGACCTTACAACGAAGGTGGACATATTGTCCAAGGATGAAGTGGGGCAATTGGGCAGGGCATTCAATGATATGTCTACCAAATTGCAATCTACGTATGCCACGCTGGAGCAACGCATTGCCGAAAAGACCGCGCATTTGCAGCAGGCCGTTTTGGCCCTGGAACGAGCGAATAAAATGAAATCGGAATTTCTTGCCAATATGTCGCATGAACTGCGTACGCCGCTCAACGCTATAATCGGCTTTGCAGAGGTGCTCAGGGACAAGATTTCCGGCGAACTGAATGATGAACAGACGGACTTTGTCAATGATATACACAGCAGTGGTGTCCATCTCCTCCAGATGATCAATGATATATTGGATTTGTCTAAGATTGAGGCAGGCAAATTGGAACTTCAGTATGAAGTCTTTCTTGTGCCAGAGGCCGTTGAGGATGTGTATACCATACTAAAAGGACTTGCGAGTAAAAAACATCTGGAACTAAAAACAGTAATCCTGACGGATGTGAAGTACATCGAAGCGGATCGGGTCAAATTCAAACAAATCTTATATAACTTGTTGTCGAATGCCATAAAATTTACTCCGGAGAATGGGAAGATTACTTTAGAGGCTGGCATTGTGGATGATGCGTTACAGGTGTCGGTGTCTGACACCGGGATTGGGATGAAATCGGAAGACCAGCAAAAGGTCTTTAAGGAATTCTGGCAGGCGGATAGTTCTTTTGCGCGAAAATATGAGGGAACGGGGCTAGGGCTTGCACTGACCAAGAGGATTGTCGAGATGCATGGGGGAAAAATCTGGTTTGAAAGTGAGTACGGAAGGGGAAGTGTATTTTGTTTTGCATTACCCTTAAAGGCCACGCCCAGAACAATAAAACCGAAAGAAGCCGAGGCCAGGCCTCATCGTATAGTGCCCACGAGAACAGAGGGGGCGAAAACTGTTTTGATCGTTGAAGATGATCGTATGGCCGCTAATCTTCTCACCCTGTATTTAACGAATGCCGGTTATAACGCCATTACTGCCATCGACGGCGAAGATGCAATTAAAAAAGCGAAGGAATTTCATCCGTTTTTGATTACTCTGGATATTATGTTGCCGAAGAAAGACGGATGGGACGTCCTTTCCGAACTGAAAAACAACCGGGATACGGCAGATATACCCGTAATTATTGTCTCAATTGTAGATAACAAAGAACTCGGTTTCAGCCTGGGCGCGGCAGAATATTTAATGAAACCCATCGACAGGGAAAAACTCATTAATACGGTAACTGCCTGCATTCCTACGGAAAGAATTGAGGGTAAACCTCTGAAAATATTAGTCGTGGACGATGACGAAAAGGCCGTCAAGCATATGAGTGCTATACTTGAAAATGCAGGTTTTGAGGTGCTTAAGGCATACAGCGGTAATGCAGGGATCAACCTCGCCGTTAATAGTATCCCGGATATCATGATACTCGACCTTATGATGCCCGATGTCAGTGGTTTTGACGTGGTAGAGAAGCTTAGGGTTCATCCAACGGCAAAGAGAATTCCCATCATTATCTGTTCCGCAAAGGAGATTACACCGGAAGACAAAAAGGTATTAAATGGCAATATTTTAGCTATTGTTCAAAAGAGCAGCCACACAAAGGAAGACCTTCTTGCGACAATTAAAAAGATAGAACGGTTACATGTTAAAAAAGACCCTGTATGAAAAACAAACTATGCGCGAGAGTATGATAAATTCTAAATTCCGGCATCGAAATCCTAAACAAATTCAAATCTCGTTAAGGAAAATCTATGACCTGCAAAAATGTAATGGTTGTTGAAGACAATGAAAAAAACAGAAAACTCGTGCGCGTAGTACTCAAGGCGAAGGGGTACGCGGTAATCGAGGCAACCACTGGCGAGGAGGCGTTAAATATTTTAAAGAATCAGAAGCCCGATATTATCCTCATGGATATCCAACTCCCGGGAATAGACGGCCTGACCCTGGTGAAACAAATCAAGGCAGATACTACTACAAAAGACATCCCCATCATTGCTGTAACCGCTTATGCCATGAAGGGAGACGAACAAAAAATTTTAGATACGGGTTGTGATGCTTATGTCAGCAAGCCCGTCAATACGCAGGAACTACCGCTTATTATAGAAAAATACATTAAAAAAGAGTAGTCATTCACCGCAAAGACGCAAAGAAAGACATAAAATGGGAAAAATGGACGGTGGATATCGACTGGATGTAGTTGTTGGAGGGATGGTAATGTTAGAATTAAAGGCGGTTGACCAGATTGAGCCAATTCATGAAGCACAAATCTTGACATATTTAAAGTTGACAAATTTAAAATCAGGAATATTGATTAATTTTCATGTCCCACTTCTAAAAGACGGAATAAAGAGAATTGTCAATGGTCTTTAAACTTTGCTTTCTTTGCGCCTTTGCGGTAGACTATTATAAAAACAGATAGAAAAGATATGAACAAGGCTAAAATATTGGTGGCTGACGATATCAAGCAAAACGTGAAATTGCTGCGGGTGATCCTGACATCCTCTGATTACGACGTGATTGAAGCGTATGACGGTGAGGAAGCATTGATAAAAGCAAAAACGGAAACCCCCGATTTGATATTACTAGATATTATGATGCCCAAGCTAACCGGATATGAGGTGTGCAAGAAACTCCGTGCTGATGCCATGACGAAAAACATACCTATCGTAATGATTACCGCCTTGCACGAGATGGATGATCGGATTAAGGGCATTGAAGCGGGGGCTGACGACTTTATCAGTAAACCCTTCAATAAAGCAGAACTCCTTGCCAGGATAAAAGCACTGCTCCGTATGAGACAACCAGCGGTAAAAAAGGATGAGACAACGGTATTGGATACAATCTTATCCGGCCTGTCGGATGGTGTGGTTGTTGCCGATAGTCAATGGAAGATTAAGCATATGAACCGGACAGCACAGGAACTTTTGGATATTCACGAAACAGACGCGAAAGACATGGATCTCCTTGCGCACCTGTCGCGCATGAACTTATCTCTGCCACTGGAAACACTCCTGAATAACCAGGAAAAAACCATTGACTTCCAGATATTGCCCTCAAACACACAGCACCCTTTATCCACAAGCGCCAGGATGACAAAGATATTTGACGATCAGGGAACTATCATCGGCGCCACCTTGATTGTCAGGGGTGAAGGAAAGAAATGAATCCAACCAAAAAATCTTTATTCCTTGACCTTATTCAGGATTCTTTTGGATAGCATCCGGATTATGGCTGTACCGCACTAAAACAACGGCTAGCAGCTCAAAAACTTCTCAAACCGATCAAGCCCTTTTTCAATATTTGCCATAGAGGTAGCATAGGAAATCCTGATGTGCTCGTCAGACCCAAAAGGGGCTCCGGGTACAAAGGCGACATGTGCCTTTTCGAGTAACAGGTTTACTAAATCAAAGGAGTTCGTGACTGACTGTCCGCCAATCCTCTTTTTGTACAGATCAGACACGTTAGGGAAGGCATAAAAGGCCCCTTGCGGGAGTAAACACGATACACCCTTTATGGTATTGAGCCGCTCAACGGTATACCTTCTTCGTCTATCAAATTCACGCACCATCATTCCTACAGAATCCTGATTGCCCTTAAGCGCCTCTACACCTGCTAATTGTGTGATGGAATTGGCACCAGAAGTTGTATGGTCCTGTATGTTAGTTGCTGCCTTAATGATTTCTTCGGGACCTGCGGCATAACCTAAACGCCAGCCGGTCATGGAATATACCTTTGAAAAACCATTTACCGTAATAACCTTTTTATAACATTCCTCATGAAAAGATGCCGGGCTAAAATGCCGGGCGCCGTCGTACAATATCTTTTCGTAAATTTCATCGGAGATGACGTAAAGCCCCTTTTCTACGGCAAAGCACACGATTTCCCTGAGTTCTTTTTCTGTATAAACCATACCTGTCGGATTGCCGGGGCTGTTTATGAAAAGTAATTTAGATCTTGGTGTGATAACCCCTGCGAGGGACTCTTTGCTAATTTTGAAATGTTCCTTGTCTGAGGTCTTTAGAAATACGGGGGTTGCGCCTGCCATGATCACCATTTCGGAATAACTTACCCAATAGGGAGTTGGAATGATGGCTTCGTCTCCGGTATCACATAAAACGAGCACAATATTCAGAATAGCCTGTTTTGCTCCGGCTGATACAATAATCTGTGAGGAATTATATTTTAAGTGATTTTCCTTGAAAAGTTTTTCGCAGATGGCTTCTTTTAATACCGGCGCGCCTGCGGTAGGGGTGTATTTTGTGTAGCCGTCTTTGATTGCCTTGATTGCTGCATTTTTCACGTTTTCAGGCGTGTCGAAGTCAGGCTCACCTGCGCCAAAGCCTATGATATCAACACCCTTTGCCGCTAGTTGTTTGGCCTTGGCGGTAATGGCAAGCGTAGCAGATGTCTTTACCTCCCTTGCAATTCTTGATAACGTCATATACCAATATCTCCTTATAAAAATCGTAATAGTTCAGTCATTGACTAATATTAGTTACAAAGTTGTAAAATTGAAAGGGTTTAAACTAACGCTTACAACTTAAATCCTGCAACCGGTAACCCTGCGGCTATATTACACAAAGCTAACCAAACATTTTCCCCGGATTTAATATACCTTTGGGGTCCAGCAGATGTTTAATATCTTTCATGATCTGTAACTCTTGTGGTGGCACTTCAAGAGGCAAAAATCTGGATTTTACATTTCCTATTCCATGTTCTCCGGAAATTGTCCCACCCAGTTCCACCGTGGCACGCAGAATTTCCTCAATCATCCTTTCTGCCATAATCTGCTGTTGCTCCTCCTTGTCGTACATAACATTCACATGGATGTTGCCGTCCCCAATATGCCCAAAGCTGGCAACTTTTAATGAAGGATAGCGTTTGTGGATATCTGCAATTCTATCCAGTATTTCCAGTATCCTGCTCCGCGGGACGCAAATATCTTCATTGATCTTATAGGGGGCAATATGATAGAGCGCCGGAGAAATGGCGCGCCTTACCTCCCAGAGCGCATCGCGTTCTTTGGGATTTTTTGCGGAAACGACATTACATGCATGATTTTCTGCAACGATTTTTTCGATAAGAGATGCCTCCGCTTTGACGCTTGTCTCCTTCCCGTCAATATCTATGAGCAAGATCGCATTCACTTCTCCAGGGATTTGAATTTCCTGCTTATATCCCCTGACACAGTCGATACTTGATTTATCAATAAATTCTAATGCCCGGGGCAAGAGATTGTTAGAGATGATCTTATTTGCGGCTAAAACCGCATCCTGTGGTTTCGCAAAAAAGATCAGAAGCGCTTCAATTTTTTCCGGGAGTGGGAGCAGTTTTACTGTGATCTGTGTAAAAACGCCCAGCGTGCCTTCAGAACCAACAAACAGACGGGTAAGGTCGTAACCCGTAACGCTCTTCAAGGTCTTGCGCCCCGTGTGGATGATGCTTCCATCGGCAAGGGCGACCTCCAGCGATAAAATATAATCCCTGGTAACGCCGTATTTTAAACCCGTAATCCCGCCTGAACATTCAGCCACATTGCCGCCTATGGTGGAGAATGGGGCGCTGGCAGGGTCTGGTGGATAAAAAAGTCCATATTGAGCTACCTTGTTTTGGAACGTTTGGGTGACAATGCCCGGTTCAACGGTAGCGGTGAGATCTTCAGGAATGATCTCCAGCAGGTGATTCATTTGGGTAAAATCCAGTATGATTCCACCCTTCACCGGGACAGCGCCACCGGTAAGTCCGGAACCTGCACCGCGGGGACAAACGGGTATCTCGTGTTTATGTGCAAACCGTAATATGTCGGAAACGTGCTGGGTAGACTGCGGCAGGGCAACAACGTCTGGTATATATTTTTGCTTGGAGCCATCGTATGCATAACAAATTCGGTCTTCCAGTGTGAAAAGTACGTTTTCTTTTCCGATGAGCCGGTTCAGTTCCTCAGTCAACCCGTTTGTTTTTAACGTTTTAATGGTAGTTGTGTTCATGCTTAGAATCTCAAATTTTGTGCTATAGCATACCGGACAGCTTGCAGAATCCCCTTATTAAAGGGGACACATTAAGAATCCCCCCTAACAAGGAGGGCAAGGGAGTTGTTTTTTATCGGCATTGCCATGCATCCGAAAGTCGATACCAAAGGCAGTATAATTTCAAGGGAGATTTTGTATCCATTGAAGGCCAAATACTTACGGGTGTTTACTTTATTAAATTTGGAGGAATAAGTCAAATTCTTTTCCCTTCTGCAAAGGGGAAAAGAAAAGTTAACCCGGAGCGCGGGTTAGGTGAGATGGGCAAAGTGGGAATGAAGATATATGTTTTGTATTTCGTCCTCTTTTAGAAGAATTCTCCATACAAATGTCCATTGGGTTACACTTTCGGCTTAGATGATATACCCTTACTGCTTACGCCATGTTTAGACCGGATCTGTTGAATTTTGTCCCTTAGCTCGGCCGCACGTTCAAACAACAATGCCTCCGCCGCCCTGAGCATTTCTTCCTCCAATTCGTTAACAAATTCCTGGGTAATGTATTCTTCTTCGCTTTCTGCGACAGTTTCGTAAACGATCTTGTGTGATGAGACTTCGTCTTCGATGCCCTTCTTGATCTCTTTTCGTATCGTAGTGGGAGTAATATTATGCTCTTTATTGTATGCTATCTGAAGCGCCCTGCGGCGGTTGGTTTCGTCGATGGCCCGTTTCATAGAGTTTGTTGTCTGATCTGCATATAAAATCACCTCGGCATTCACGTTCCTTGCGGTCCGGCCAATGGTTTGTATTAAGGAGGTTTCGGAACGCAGGAACCCTTCTTTGTCTGCATCCAGGATTGCCACCAATGAGACCTCCGGTAAATCCAGCCCCTCCCTGAGGAGATTGACACCCACCAGTACGTCAAATTTTCCCAACCGCAAATCCCTTAATATCGTGACCCTTTCAATGGCATTTATTTCGGAATGAAGGTACATGCCTTTCAGTCCTTCTTCCTTGATATACTCACTCAGGTCTTCTGCAAGCCGTTTCGTCAGCGTGGTTACCAGTACCCGTTCTTTTTTCTCTGCCCGTTTCTTAATCTGCTTCAGCAAATCTTCAACCTGGGTCTTCGCCGGTTTTACATGAATTATGGGATCGACAAGGCCCGTTGGACGAATAATTTGTTCAACCACCTTGCCCTTGCTTTTTTTCAACTCATAAGAGCCAGGTGTTGCCGAAACGAACATGATTTGATGAATCCTTTTTTCCCACTCGTCAAATCGTAAGGGGCGGTTATCCAGTGCAGAGGGCAAACGGAAACCGTATTCCATCAGCGTCTCTTTGCGTGCACGGTCCCCATGATACATGCCTGCAATCTGCGGAACAGATACATGGGATTCATCTACGATAAGGAAAAAATCTTTGGGGAAGTAATCGAAGAGGGTGTACGGTGTTTCCCCGGGTGCACGTCCACTGAGATGCCTCGAATAGTTTTCAATGCCATGACAATATCCCACTTCCAGAAGCATCTCCATATCATAGCGCGTCCTGGCCTCAAGGCGCTGGGCCTCGAGAAATTTCTCTTGTGAGCGGAGTTCCTTCAGGCGGTCATTCAATTCATATTCGATGGACTTGACTACCCCCTCAATCTTTCCCTCCGGCATGACAAAGTGCTTTGCAGGATAAATGGATATCTCTTTTACCTCTTGCACCGTATTTCCGTTTGTGGGATTAATTATGGAAATCCTGTCGACTTCCTCTCCAAACAATTCGATGCGGTAAGCAGTCTCTTCATAGGCAGGAAATACCTCCACCACGTCCCCGCGCACCCGCAATGTGCCGCGTACTAACTGTATATCGTTTCGGTCGTATTGGATGTCAATAAGTTTCCTCAGGAGTTTATTCCGTTCTATCGAATCACCTTTGCACAGATGCACATACATCTCCTGATACTCCTCAGGTGAACCCAATCCGTAGATGCAGGAAACGCTGGCAACAATGATGACGTCCCTCCGCGACATAAGATTACTGGTGGCTGCCAACCGCAGCCGGTCAATTTCCTGGTTGATGGTCGATTCTTTCTCGATGTAGATGTCCCGCTGCGGGATATATGCCTCGGGTTGATAATAGTCGTAATAGCTGACAAAATATCCCACGGCATTCTCCGGGAAGAAACTCTTAAATTCGCTGTAGAGTTGGGCGGCCAGGGTCTTATTGTGTGTCATAACCAGGGTGGGCTTTCTCAGGGCAGCGATCACGTTTGCCATGGTAAAGGTCTTGCCGGAACCCGTGACGCCGAGTAAGGTTTGATAGTTGATGCTTTTTTTGTAACCTTCCGCCAATTGCTGTATGGCACGAGGCTGATCGCCTTGTGGTGTAAAAGGGGATGCTAATTTAAAAATAGACATGGTTGTTTCAGATTCCCGCTTGATTGGAAAGGATAAATTATTTTTTAATATTTTAACAATCTCAATCTCCGCCGTCTAATTCTTTATCCGTACAATTGATTTCTTGATTGTAGGGGCGAAGCATTTTTTATGAATAAGAGTCGGGCAGTATTCATTTGGTGTAAAAAATGCTTCGCCCCTACGTTTTTGTATTTTTTACATTTCATGGTTCATTGTCGTCATAATCCCGTCTCATGCGATATTTGATGTCGTAGTTGATGTATGTTCTGAGCATAGCCGAAGGGATGAAATCCAATTCCTCATCGGTATAATGAGATATTGATGCCTGTACAGAAAAAACCTTACCCGGCTGCGGCATAATATGGCGATGGCACGGTCGGGTATGCCCGGTAGACATGGTAGAAAACATCTGCTGATTTTCTCTCCACATCGTTTTGTGTGTAAAAATCCACAGGCAGACCGGTCTTCTCATCCCAAAGAAAGTCTCTGATGAATACCTTTGCCTCGTCCCTTGTAGGCTCTTTGTCCTGCCACTTATACAGATGCTTTAGTTTATCTTTCAGTTTGGCCAAGAGTCCCTTCGCTACCTTTTTAATCTTCTGGATCTCTTTCTGCGTTAAATCCGGCTTTAGAAGAAGGTCGTAAATAGCCAGGGTTTCTTAATCCATGCCCTCCCTCATTGCACGGTTTTCTTCCTCATCAAGCTCCTGGACAAATTTCAGCAGTGCCTCAAAAGTGGCCTCACTATTGTGGCGGTCTTTTTTTTGTTGTATTCGGCAATGATCTTTTCATAGTGTTCCTGAAAGTCGGAGAGATATTTCTTTTCCTCGCCGGCAGCCATTTTCCATGACGCCTCTATCTCTTCCTCTTTTTGAGTCCAGTATTGCTTAATCAACGCATACATCCGCACACAGGTAAGCTTATCAATGCACGCAAAAATCGCCTTGCCGGTTTCCCATGAGGTTGTGTAGTGCCCGACAAAATCCCTGGCGATCTGATTGAGCCTCTTTTCTGCGGTAATGATATGATAATCCCGCTTCTGTTCCCTTTCCAGTCGTTCCTTTACATCAATATCATCAATCTCAATCTGCTCCAGTTTCTCAGCAATCCGCTCGTTAATATCGTTGGTGGCTACTCCCAGTGTCTCGCCCCTCGAATCATAGTAGAGAGGCACGGTCGCCTTGTCGTTATCCGCCACGCCGCAGCCGGCAAAGGTTTTGTATATCTGCGTGTCCAAGTCATCCCGGTCTGTGCAGATGAGAAAGGTATAGTTGCCGCCGATTTTGCGATGCACCTTGGCTGTAAAAAATACCATGGAATAACTCTTCCCTGCGCCCTGTGTATGCCAGAAGACGCCGAGCTTTCCTTTGGCCCTTTGCGGGTCATGCAATGCCGTAATCACCTGATTCACTCCAAGATACTGGTGGTTCTTTGCCAGCGCCTTTATCTGCCTGACGGCGGAGTTGTCATAGATGATAAAGTTTTCAAAGATGTCCATGAAGTTCTTTTTGCTGCACACGCCCTTGAGCAGGGTTTCCATATCCACAACGCCGGGGTCCGATTCAGCAAGGCGCTTCCAGTCATGAAAATGCTCATAACCGGCAGTAATTGAGCCGATCTTTGCCTTATCTCCATTGGCAAGCATGATAATTGCATTATGATGGAAAAAGTGCGGAATGGTGTCTTTGTAATCGGCAAGGTTTCTTCGTTTAAATAAGCCATAGTTATCTCTTTGGTTTCTTGCTCATTTGTACATTGAACAACAACCCCCTTAATCCCCCTTTTTGACAAAGATGAATAAACAACCCCCTTAATCCCCCTTTATTAAGGGGGAATCTCTCTTGTTCCCCCTTAGCAAAGGGGGTCAGGGGGTTGTCTCTTCCCAAAGGGGAGGTTGTTCTTTTCAATCCATCCCTCAATAGCCATTACCACACAGACGGTATCTCTTTTTACATCACGGTTATTAAACCTGAGAACCGTTATGCCCAGAGATTCCAGAAAACTTTGCCGTTGTCTATCATAGCCGAGTTTACCATCATGACTCACACCGTCTATTTCTATCGCAAGCTTTAGCTTGCTGCAATAAAAATCAACAATATATTCTCCCACAGGCTTTTGTCTCATAAACTGATAGCCCTTCATTTTTCTTCCTTTCAGATAATTCCAAAGCAACACCTCTGAGAGAATACCCTGTTTTCTGAGTTCTCTTGCCCGTTGTTTCAATTTCGGATTGTAGTAGATTCTCATACTATTCCTTCTTATCTCGCTTCACTCTTAACAAAGGGGCTTGTCGTTTCCCCCTTAATAAAGGGGGTTAGGGGGTTGTTCTCATCGCTAAAGAAATCAACAATTCCCACGGCCTCCCTCTTTGACAAAAGATGAATAAACAACCCCCTTTGTCCCCCTTTGATAAGGGGGAATTTATACTTCTATCCTGCCGCTCATCAGCCGCGGCAAAAGCAAATCGCGGGCTTGGACGAGTTTTTGGTTTTCTAATTTTAAAGTTCTAGTAAAATCAAAAATAGGCGTCACCAACTGCTCAAACTGTCTGCACAAATCATCCGGAGCAATGAGTAATCTCAATCTATTCAAATCCTTTGGATAAACATGTGGTTGAGCGGCACCAACTTGCAACCCAAATAGAGAAGTTTGCAGACTTTTCAATCTTAAATAGAGGTAATAAATGTATTTGGTAGAATTTTTATCGATATACGAACAATCAGAAGCCCATACATCAGTATCGTATAAATTAACAAAACCGGCATTTGCACCAGAAGCACTGATTGTAATTACGGGAGCAGATACATTTGCTTTGTTATGATAGTATGTAGGCTCTAAACCACCACCAACAACCGGAATATCTCCTTCAACTGCCTGTTCAAACGTAATGTTTCTTCCTTTTTTAACTTTTGCAACACTTCCCAAAAGATGCCTTTCCCACCCCTCCGGCACGCCATCTACAATCTTCATTTTTTTATGTCCCGCCTGCCCTGAGCGTTGTCGAAGGGGGGGAAACGGAAATAGACAAACCACTCGCGGAAGAGAAGATGCGCCGCTTCTTCCAAAAGCTGTATCCGACGGTGGTTGATGTCAATAAGGTCGTCGTAGACGGAAAGAATAGAGGCGATTTTCTGCTGAGTTGGATAATCAATCAGAGGAATATCGAAATCTTCTATCATTTCTTTTGTTAAAGCCTTTCTTGTGCCACCAGAACCGGCAAAAGACAACATTCTTGACTGCATCAAAGGAGAAATCAAATAGTACATCAGAAATTGTGGATCAAGCTTTTCTCTATGCGTTCTTATTATTGAAACAAGTTGATTAACTCTTGCAGGCAATAAATCATTTGGGACCATACAACATCTTGCTACTGAATCCCCTGTAATATTCAAAAGAATGTCATTCTTTTCTAATGTCACTCCTTTCATTTTTTGCGCTATATCATTATCAACAAAGGCAAGCCCTTGATTTACAAAAATACCATTGTAAACATTATGACTGCGAATCAACGCAACACCAGAATCAATATAAACGCTATCACCGCCTCTTGAAGTGACTCCATTTCCAATCTTTTTACAATATGGTTTTAATTTAGCAGTTTTTAACATATCCCCAACTTCCCAAAATTCTCATTCATGCCTTATTTCCCTTCCGCATCAGTTCAGCCTCAATCTCTTCCATGATAATGGTGAAACAACGTGCTTCACCATTAATCTCAGCCTCGTTCCCCATCTTCCAGAAGTTTTGCAATTTCCTCAGGTCCCGGCAACTGCCCCTTGAGCTCCTTCGGAAGGCGTTTGACCATCTGATATGTCGCCACCAATTGTTGCACTTTTGGCTGATTGTGGTAGGTAATATAGAACTCGCGCATATAAAATATGTTCCGTCGGGAAAACCCTTCAACCCCCGGGAATTCAGTGCGAAGGCCCGATGCCAATTGCTCGGCAATTGCAGACCCATGCGCTGCATCGGCCTGTCGGCTGATGATGAGACGCCCGATACCCAGTATAGGGTGACCAACTCCCTGTTGACGGCCTTGAGCGCCGTATATTGAGCAAAACGGACGCGCTCTTTGACCTCTGCGAGAAGAGATGCATAATCACCAGGAATCAACCCTTTGGCTTTGTTGGCTTTGTCGGTTTTGCTCATATCCCCAACTTCTTAAAATTCTCCTGAATCTTTTCCGCCAAGTTGCCGGCCTGGGCATTCAGGCCTTCCAGTTCAGCATGAATATTCCGCATAGCTTCGCCAAAGTCAAAGTCAGGGTCTTCTTCTTCCGGCGCAACGCCCACATATCTGCCGGGCGTCATACTCCAGTCGTTTTCTTTCATCTCCTCTTTATCTACCAGCTTGACCAGGCCTTCCACGTCACGCAGTTTTTCATCAGGGAATCGCTCTATGAGCCACTCGGCCTGATAGTGGAAATAACGGGCTTGTTTTAATTGATGAACTGCCTTGTCGCGATCTTCCTCTGTCTGTTTTTTCAGGCTTGCAATCTCCCGTGTGTTCCATTTGCCGTTTTCTCTGGCATTGTGTTCGGTCAGGCAAATATCTATCAGGCGGGTTGCAAGACGATACATGAGTTCCGCTTCCTTGATGAACTTATTGTTCTCTTCTGAGAGCAGTTCGATTTCCTTGAGCGCATCACTTAATGTTACGCTGTCTTTATTTTTCTTTTTCCACCAGGCATTTTTCTCTTGCGCTAATTTAGAAAATGTCCGGCAGTTGTCTTTGTAGGCTTTCAGAGACTCCGCAAGCTCCTTTACTGCCTCAGCCTGTCGTTCCTGATCTTGTCTGCGTCAATCTCATCAACATTAAACGGTGGATTTGCCATTACAAAGTCGGCTTTCTTAAACAAAATATGCGGGTATTCGTAATACGTAATCGCCTCTTTGATATCTCCCACCAGGCCATGCACCGCAAGGTTCATCTTGGCTAAATTGATTGTCGTGCCGTTTTTCTCCAGCCCGTAAAAGCTCAAGGTATCGTTTGGGTTTTCATGCAGGTTTTCCACAAACCGGGCGCTCTGGACAAACATCCCGCCGCTGCCGCATGCAGGGTCAAGTACCGTGCCTTTTTTCGGTTCCAACACATTGGCTATCAGCGATACCAGAGAAATTGGCGTAAAGAACTCACCGTCGTCATGTGCCTTTTGATCGGCAAACTGGGTGAGGAAATATTCATAAATCCTGCCAAACACATCACCATCAACCTTTTTGAGTTCTTCAGGATTTAAAGCCCGCAGCAATTGGCCAGGTATTTCATTATCCAGCTCGCGGTATTCCTGTTTGGGCAGCACGCCCGCCAAGTTCCAGGGCGGCCTTGATGGTAATTGCTTTGGTATCTTCCAGCCCTTTAATGCCGGTGAGTTCGTCTTTTGTGACAGGCAAAAGGTTTGACAGGGGATATTTCTTTAAAGTTTCCTTTGCAATATCCAATGCGCTCTTGCCTGCCCTGCCAGTGCGAATAAGGATAGCCAGCAGTTCAGCATCGTTCAAATTCTCCGCTCCCTTTTCAGAAAGCTTTTCTCTTGGACGCGTATGTTTTGGTAAATCCTTAATCTTTGGCATTTCTAAATTGATCTGGTTATTTTATAGTGAACGTCTTAAATAAGTTGACATGTAATAGTCATTGCGAGCGACAGCGAAGCAATCCCACCCTTGAGATTGCTTCGGGCTAACGCCCTCGCAATGACAACTTCCCTTTTGCGTTTACTATAGTAAGCTTACCCTTTGTAATATTCAGAAGACTTATATTTTGAAATGATCTCATCAATAAAAACCTTTACCGTAGAGGCGATCGGCACAGCCAGCAATAACCCTAAAAATCCAAACAATTGGCCACAGATCAGGATAGAGAGGATCACCATGACGGGACTGAGCCCCAACCCCTTTCCCATAATCCGCGGGGTTATTACCGTTGCCTCAAGCATTTGTCCGATACCAAAGGTTATCAGGACATACACGATGTGTGTGAAATCGTGAAAATGGAAAAACGACAGGACGGAAGCCAGGAGAATGCCCGTACCGGTGCCAACGAAAGGAATCAGATTGCCAAAGCCCCCTGCAAAGCCCACAAGAAATGATAAGGGAACGCCTGCTATGGTCAAACCCATGCTGTAAATAAGAGAAAGAATAAGACAGACGATGGTCTGTCCCCGCAGAAACTGTTTGAGGTTGTCATTGACCTTTGACAAAACCCTCATTGCCTGGTCTCTTTTCGATGCCGGGAACATGGTCTTTATATACTGGGCAATGATGTTAAAGTCCTTGAGCAGGTATACTGATACTACGCTGAAGATAATGAAATTTACGATAATACCAAAGAACCCAAAGGTGCTATAAAAGATATCCTTGATGACGTTCAGAAAAAATCCGACGGCCTGTGGGATATATTTTTTGAATCTTAATACCGTCACAGCTAAACGTTTTTTATGCAAAGAGGGTTCTTTCTCCATGCCAGATTCATGGAGAGCGGGGATATCCCGATCTTCACTTTCACTTATGTCGCGTTCGCTCTTCAATGAGAAATCCAAAGGTTCGTTTTGCTCCTGATGGTTTTTGGCTGCAGGCCCGACGCGTTCCTGCAGCAGCAGTTCAACTGATTTGGCAAGTTCTATGCTTCCGTATTTTTCAATCCAACGCTTGACGAGGGGTTCATACTTTGGGTATTGTTTTCTGATCGTACTTCCTATTTGATAAATACCGCTGGTAGTCTTCGGGATTGCATAGGTCAAAAATCCGGTTGTAGTCAGGAGGACGGTTATGATGATAAAGACGATTCCAAATCCGCGGTGTATATGTTTATGAGTAAAAGGCCAGCATCTCCGTTCAAAGAAATCGACCGCGGGATTAAAGATGTAAGCTACAATAAATGCAAGAAGCAGGGAAGTGAGTGTCCCCCTCAGAAAATAACATAGTGCAAAAAAAATAAGAATGGAAAGCCCTATAAGCATTGCCCGGACCCACAGGTTTTCCAATATTTTTTGGCGGTTGTTTTCCATAATATTTTACTCCTGATTACCGGAGGCGGCGTTGGTTGTGCCTGATCCGATCTTTATATTGTCCCGTATGACTTCTATAAGAGATGTGTCGATGCCTTTTATGCTGGACAATTCATCTATAGTCTTGAAATCGCCGTGTTTTTCGCGGTAGTCCACGATTGCCTTTGCTTTTACTTCACCTAATTTTGGTAATAAAACTAGTTCATACCACGGTGACTTGTTGATGTCCAGTTTAACCTTTATATCTTCCGGTTGAAGACTACTCATAATTTCCGTTTCCGGCAACCACCAATGGCAGTCCATGCCTACTTTTATGATGGTGCCGATAAATAACGTCGTTGCTAAAAAGTAGATGACCAGGAGTTGTTTTTTTGTGGGGGAGAAATTGCCGGATGGCTTCTGTGATATATTCATAATAATCATAAGGTCTTTAAGGCATCTTTATGAGTCGTTTATTTTATTCTAACAGCAATTCTAAAGGATGCAAGACAATGTTGTGAGGTTTATTTGCTTTTTTGAATAATAATCTCTTAATAAAAAATTTTGAACTTTTAACAAAAATTATGTGTAAGAAAGGAGAAGGGGAGAACTTGGAAAAACGAAGAGGGATATAAGTGGATCAGGAAAACCGCAGAAAATTGAAGTTTATCATGGATTTTTACCGAGCAAGAGTATTATAGAAAGCTGATTTTCGCTACGCGAAAATCATTTGCAAAATTTAGGCAACTATACATCCGAACGTCATTGCAAGGCCCTTCGTTATTACTCAGGATAAACTTTATCCCGAAGCAATCCCCTGTGTTATTGATGAGAAGGGATTGCTTCGCGGAGTTTATACGGAGGGAATCGATTGTGCTTGCAATGGAACTGAATTTGGACGGCCACTACAACAACGAATCTACATTAATAACACACCATTCCTTTGATTATCACAAATCCACCGCCATTCGTGTGTGACCAGGTGCTTGGTTCAGAGTCGATAACTTCATAGCTTCCTGCGGGCACATAGGCATTGGGATACGATGCCCAGTCGCGAAAATTGGTCGTTGCTGGAAATGGCCCATACGTGAGGAATGAGATGGTATTGTATAAAGCATGTGTTCCGGCAGGCTGTCCTTCATCGCACCAGTGATAGGTGAGGATTTCCGTGATATATGCATCCTGCGGTATTGTCACCAGGGTTGTGCCCGGATTACCGCAGACAACCCCGAGAAGATTATACGTATGCACTATTTCTGTGGCTTCGGCGCCCGTATTCGATGTTATGAGTTTATTGATCATAGTGACGACGTCATTCAGGATTTTTGTTTCTGCATTGTGCCCAGGGGCCATATAAGACTTTATAAAATTATGGCCGCCCCAGACATCGCCCCAGTTGATGGGGCCAAAGAAATTGTCAAGATTCTGTGGTAATGCAGAGGGAATGCTGCCGATGATGAAATCTTCATCAATCGTCGTGTAGGGGCCCCCACCGGCGACGTAACCGTCTGGATTGGCCACCGATACGATGCCGAATCCATCGATATATTGCGGGTCTATGCCGAGATACGCAATATTGCCATACAGATTGCCCTGGGAATGCGCCACAAGCACAACCATTTTGCCTTCACTTAAATAGGTATTATATAAAGCGATATGCTCTTGTACCGAGGGGTTGGCGCTTACCACAGCAGCGTCAACCTCATTTGCTATCTCTATTATTTTATCTTGAAGGAAGTCTGGCATGGTATCCCAGTTGGCAAGATAGTTCCAGAACAGGCTGTAGTTTGTTTGTAAATCTTGTTCAAAGGTCTCCAGCAGGTCTGCCAAATAACCATTGGAAGGGTTGTATGCTAACTTGTATGTTATTGTACCGTCTAAATTTGTTCCGGATATATGTGTATTCAGATGTTTTTCCAATTTACGCCTGCTTTCATTGGCATCCTCCACATCATTCCACACGCCATTTCCAAAAAAGACAACGGTCTCTGGTTGACATTGTTGTTCACCCTCACCATAAACAACACCTGGCAGGGCAAGAAAAGTAACGAAGGGTAATAAAGTAAATATCAATCGTATTTTCATTGGTCACCTCCCGTATTGTCTACATCAAAAGAACAACTGTCCTTCCATTCTTTCTGAGGAGCGCCTGAAATTACTCTGCCACCCAGATTGTCGCTGTACGTGATGTACGCCATACTGCGCTCTCTGGTATTCAGTATCTGAGCGCGTAGTGCACGACAAATGTCTATGGCTTCTTCACCCTTAAGGTACCAAAGGCAATCACCATGGCGAACCATTTTGTTTGCATGATCATAACAAACCTCACGGTCGTCAGCATCTTTGAGCACGCCCTGAAACTCTTTGGCATAGTACGTAAGACCTAATCGAAGTTTCTTATCATCGGGATAGGTAAGGTATATGTACCTCTGAATGTCGTCACGGACACCATCTCCATCCGTATCTATCCCAAGCAGTGTCTTCTTTCCTTCCTCACCGGGATCGGGAGGGAGGTTCACTACCGCATCATCATCCGGTGTCGATGGGTTGCAGTCGTCATCAATGCCATTCTTCTTTATCTCTGTAGCCCCCGGATTTACCACGGCATTGGTGTCGTCACAATCGGTATTATTGGCAACATAGCCTGAAGGTGGGCTGTATGCCTGTGTGGTAACCTGTGGGTTTCCGTATCCGTCGCCATCGGCATCTTCATAAAAAGTGGCTTTCAGCCCCTCGTCAATCTGTCCGTCGCAGTTATTGTCCACGCCGTCGCGTAGTTCTTGGGCCTTCGGGTTTACAGAGGAATTCTTGTCATCACAATCCCCATCGACTTCCGTAAAACCATCGCCGTCAAAGTCCACATTTCCATCTCCGGCAAGTACCTGGACGGTTAATGCCCCTCCCGGTTTGCCTTTTACGGTAACTGCAATCGTATTTATTTTGCCGTCAAGGGTCTTCTCTACTTCTACGACCTCTACGTTTTGATTAAAATTGGATGAGTCGATGATGGTCTCCTTATTTAATACAATGTCTGCACTGCTTACCCTCTTGTTGCCATCTGCTTCCTCAAGACCGCCATTGATCACCCGTATAGTAGCGAGGCCTTTAATGCCTGGGAATGTGTCTGTCTGGGTTTTGGGTGACCCGGTCTTGCGCACATAGGTCTGTTCAAAAACCGTAATTACATCTGCCATCAGGTTTGTTGTCAGGGAAAAAAGAAGAACCATCATATTCGCGTATAAAACAAACTTTCTCATATTTTGCTCCTAACCCGAACGAGTCGGAAAAAGTCAAAATCCGAAGCACGAAATTCGTAAGTCAACCATGCCAGGGTTTTAAACCATAACAGGGTTAATTTTGTTTTTGCTAAAAATGTCAAAATATTTTTTATAAGATCAGGATATTCGCCGAAATAAAACGGGAACCGGTATCTAAACGGGTTACGCTCCCTGTATGATAACGAACAAAAAGATTTTGTACGATGGAATTATTCAACACGTATTCAATTTCCTTGCCTCCCCATATATGAGTTTTGATCTCTTACCACAATATGGTATTCCAAACATATTTTCAGGGGCAAAAAAAGCGACGAAGTTTTTTAATGGTAGGAGTACTCAAGGGTTAGGCCAACCGGATGGAAATGGCGGGCGGGAGAAAAACATAAAAAAGCGGGCCACCATGTACTTTTTTGTAATTTTTCATGGCATTTCTGTGCAATCGAATGGAGTTTCCAAAGGCATACGAAAAAAGAGCCTCGTGTTTACTCTCCATGCTGCGATTAGGGTAGATGACGTTGCCGTTTGCGGTTGCAAGGGATGAAAAAGTACTAAGGTGTTATTATTTTTTAAGATATGGTTCTTTCCCTCTCTTTTAGTCTTGCGCAATCTTTCAACTGGGAAGTTTTTAATAAAGCGTCTCGTAATATCTGTATGGTGTGCGTACATTTTATCGTAGAGCCTCGTGTGGCAAGCAGGTCTTCAATTTGGAGTCTACATCCCGGACAACCTGTCGCTACGACCTCTGCGCCGCTTTTCTCAATAGACCTTGCCTTGTGCTCTCCAATTTTCATGGAGAGGTCGTAGTGTAATAAATTAAATACCCCGCCGCCGCCGCAACACCGTTCAGGATTCTCCATTTCTTGAAACCCGGAAGAACGTCTTAAAATATCTCTCGGCTGTTTTGCAATGTTTTGACCCCAATAGAGGTGGCAGGGATCATGGTAGGTAATTTTTGTGCTCAGGGACTTTGTCTCGTATGCAAAATATTTTTCAATAAACTCGGAGATGTCGTATATTTTATCCGTGAATTTTAAGGCGCTATCACCCAGGATACGGGGATAATCCTTTTTCAGTGTCCTTCCGCAGGTGGCACAGGCGTTGACGATAAAATCTACATCGGCTTCCTCAAACACCTTTACATTTACGTCAGCCAGTTCCCGCGCTGTTTTCACATCACCCAATGACCGGGCAGGAATGCCGCAACACAACTGTTTTGTGGGCACAACCACCTCAACCCCAAAATGGTTTAATACCTCGATTACTGCATCGGCGATATCGGTATAGACATAGTTAATGAGACAACCCACATAAAATCCCACTTTCATCTTTGGATTCGCTATCTTTCCTGTGTTGCGATATTTGTTCAGCGCCGATTTTTTTGACAACGGCGGAATCCATCTGCCGCCCATAAATATGAAGGGCAGATGCCTCATGGCGCCATGTCGCTTTAATGGCGCTAAGCGTTGAAACAAAGTGGCAGACTTCAGGAGTATGTTAAACAGCCATCTCCGGGTTAAAAACAACCTGAATATTATCTTTGGAATTAACCATATTCCAAGGTGGTTTGCCAGATCATCAAGCATGGTTTGGATGATGAAATCATAGTCTACACCTGAAGGGCAGATACTGGAGCATCGGAGGCATTTTTTGCAGGAGAGGAGGTAATCCCTCAATAGTTCCGTGTGAAAAATTTCGCCGTCTCGTAATGCATCGGCAAGGCTTATGCGGCCGCGCGCTACCATGGATTCATTCCCTGTCTCAAGAAATACGGGGCAGATTGAGCGGCATTTACCGCATTTGGCGCACTTGTTAATTTCTGTTTCCCACTCCCGGGCAATCATCTGTTTTTTACACAAGGGTTTTCGTTAAAAGATTTTTTGATCCGTCACTATGAATAATTATAGTAAAATAAAAATAAAAAGGGGAGGCTTTTTTGTCCCCCCTATTTTATTTATTTTAAAAGGCGTTTTGTTTAATGGCGACCCATTCTTCCGTGGCCGTCATCGTCGTGGTCATCATCATCATCATCATCATCGTCATGACCATGCCCCTTGTCTTTTACTTTCACCATGTCGCTTCCCTCAAATCCTGCGCCGTCTTCTAATTTACCGGTAACGGTAAACACTTCTTCTTTTTTATCATTTTTGTGGCTATGGTAAGTGTTTGTGTTAGAATCTACTTCTAAGTCTTGTATGTTAAATGTTGCAATATATTTCTTTTTGTCTACTTTCCCGTCAATGGCTGGTGCGCCCTCACATACAATTGTTTCTCTTACGATATCATTAACATCGTAAGGAAAATCAAGCTCGATAAATACCTTAAACTTACCGTTGCTCTTCAGGTTGATGGTTTCGGGTTTTATCTCAACATCTGCCGGTATGGCTGTTGGGGATACCACAGGTGTGGGCGAAGGGGAGGTGACAGGTGTTGGTGTCGGCGTTGTAGATTCGTTTATTATGCCGCCTGGCACCAGAATTATCGAGTTTGTAACTGCATGGGTGAAGGAGGAGGGTGTAGGTGTTGCTATGGGAGAGTTGGTTGGAATCGGCGAAACGGTTGCTATTGGAGTAGGCGTAGGCGCAGAAGTTGTTTCTTTATCAATTGAGACATTAATAATTTCTAATTTATCACCTTTACTAAGCCCTTCAAGGGTAAATTCTAATTCAGCCTTCCCATCGGTAATATTGAATGGCTTTGAATACGTTTTAGAGGTGTCATTAATCTCTGTTTCAATAATGAGGGTGCTGTTTTGATTGACGAGTTGATCATCAGTGGAGCGTAATCCCTCTATCGTTAATTCTACTTTGCCGGTGCCGCTTATTTCAATTTTTGCTTTTACTCCTGGTGAATAGGAGCTTGAAGACGCAACGGTCAGACTCGTTTCGAACAATCCATGACTATATCCTTTTGTAACAATTATCGACGATAGCATTGTTACAAAAAAAACCCAACCAACTAAGGTAAAATATTTTCTCATTGCGTTCTTCCTCCTGTTTAAAGGGTTTGTCTGATTTAAGGTCAACAATTTTTTCACCGCCTCTGTAGCTGTTTCATGGTCAACCAGGTTAGCTATACTTTGCCCGGTCTATTTGATGAATAACTGTGCTATTATGTCATAATATTTCATTTCTTGCAACTAAAGTATCCAAAACAATATCTCAAATTTATTATGATTTAATTACCTTACGTGATATTATTTAAACAAGTATTGCTTTGCATGGAATGTAATAATTATGTCAAAAATTAAAATTCTCCCCCCATCTGTTATCAACAAAATAGCTGCAGGCGAGGTGATTGATCGTCCGGCTGCTGTGGTAAAAGAGTTGATTGAAAATGCGATTGATGCCAGGGCGTCGAAGATTGATACGTATTTAGAGGACGGTGGCAGAAAATTAATACGGATATCGGATGATGGTATTGGAATGGACGCGGAGGACATTGCCCTCGCGTTCCAAAGCCATACTACCAGCAAACTCCGCAATGCAGACGATCTGTTTGCAATCCACACCCTGGGTTTTCGGGGAGAGGCGCTGCCAAGCATCGGGGCGGTTTCGCACGCCGGCATTATTTCCAGGGTAAAAGGGTCGATGAACGGGGCTGAAATAACGATCGACGGCGGAGTTTTAGGAAAAATGAAGGAGTGCGGTGCGCCTGAAGGCACGCAGATTGAGGTGCGTGATCTGTTTTTTAACGTCCCCGTCCGGAAAAAATTTTTACGGACAATCCCGACGGAAATGGCTTACATCTCTGAGGTGCTTACGAGATTTGCGCTGTCCTATCCGGTCATTCATTTTACCCTCATGCATAACAACAGAACGGTGTTCAACCTTCCCCCTGTTCAGGAGACCGCTGAACGGATTCAAACATTTTTTGGTGACGAAATGGGAAAAAATCTCATTCCCGTATTTCTCAGAGAAGAGATGTTTTCCCTTTCGGGACATATTGCGCCACCTTTTTTTGACAAGGCCAATGCGAGGATGCAGTTTGTATTTTTAAATGGCCGCTATATCAAAGACAGCGCCATCTTTCGCGCTATTCATGAATCCTATCGTGGGAAACTCATGCATAAGAGGTATCCGATCGTGTTTCTGTTTTTGCAGATAGAACCGTCTGAGGTGGATGTGAATGTCCATCCAACAAAGATCGAGGTGCGTTTTCGAAATACCAACGCAATCTATAATTATGTCCTCTCTGCGTTAAAAGAAGGCTTGAACCAATCAACTGCTAAATCTCTTGACGTGTCATCTTCAATTCCAAAGTCAGGAAAGGAATCGGAAAAGGATGAGGAGATCGACTTTGTAAAGAAATCCTTATGGGAACAGTTTTCTTTTGGAAAAACAGAGGAGATTCCCCAGAGCCATAGACCTGCAAAAGAGGATGACAATCGTCTCTCTCTCTTCCGCCCTCGTGAAGCGAAGGACAAAGAAGTGGAAAATCAGTTTCCGGATGAGACAAAATCGAGGGCATGCAACAAAAGTGATACCTACAGGGAAACAGATGAGGAAAAAAATGCCTTTCCGTCGGCGGGCATTAATAAAAAGAGGACTTGTTTTCAGATTCACAATGCTTTTATTGTTGAAGAGACTTGTGACGGGCTGAATATTATCGATCAACACGCCTTGCATGAGATAATTTTATATCATGAAATAGAAAGGGGCATGCGTGTTTCCAAACCACCCAGTCAACGCTTGTTGATACCAGAGCTGGTTGAGTTGAGTCCAAAGGATTTTTTTACTATTATCAGCTTGAAGGAATTCCTTGGAGATCTGGGGGTTGAGGTTGAGGAATTCGGACAGCATACGATGGTGATTCGCGCCTTCCCTCAGGTTCTGAGGCATTTGCACGGCAAGGAATTTATAGAAAGCGTGTTAACCGAGTTGGGCGACGATGACTACTCAAGGGGTAAAGACAGGATTTTAAATAAACTAATGAGCATCATGGCCTGTAAAGGCGCTATTAAAGCCGGACAGAGATTAGAGCCGCAAGAGATAGAAGATCTTCTGAAAATGAAAAAGAATCTCCGGCTATATACAAATAACTGCCCGCACGGCAGACCCACAACCCTGTCTTTTTCTTTGGACGAGTTACAGAAACAGTTTAAGAGGAAGTGATGCGTCCGATGGATTTCAAATTATCCTATGTTTTTTTATAATGAGCGTTTAAGTCTGTGTAAACAAAGAAAAATCCCTTGACTTTTATTTTTGTGAGTGATAAGATTTTTTAAATTGTAATATAGTTTTTGGCTTCCTGTAACCATGTCGAATTAAAGCATTCTTGGTGTATAAAAGATGTTTGAGCTCATCATTGAAACTGATTTTTCCGCTGCGCATAACTTGCGAGAATATAAAGGACAATGCGAAAGGCTTCACGGTCATAACTGGAAGGTTCTGGTTGTCTTAAAGGCCGAAAAGCTGGATAAATTGGGTATGGTTATGGACTTTAGAGATGCGAAACGTGTCATTGGAGAGATTATCGGCAGGTTTGACCATGCCTATTTGAATGAAATTGCCGATTTTAAGGTTCTAAACCCAACAACCGAAAATCTTTCTAAAATCCTGTATGGTGAATTAAAGAATGTCCTGCCGGCAGGTGTGAAGGTGGAAAAGGTCACTACCTGGGAATCAGACCGTTGTGGGGCTGCCTATTTCGAGTAGAAGTTCTTTTACAATTGAGTATAGATAGTATGTCGGTAATATTACAAGTTGCCCTTGATTTTGTTGATCTTCACAGGGCTGAAAAGGTTGCTGAGGAAGCGATCAGGGGAGGCGCGGATTGGCTGGAGATCGGTACCCCGCTGATTAAGAGTGAAGGGATGAACGCGGTGCGCCATTTCAGAAAATTGTTTCCCGATAAGATGCTGATTGCGGATATGAAGACCATGGATGCGGGCCGTGCAGAAATGGAAATGGCTGCCAAATCAGGTGCTAATATTGCTGTTGTCATGGGAAATGCACCGGATTCGACTATCAGGGAATGCATACAGGCAGGGAGAAATTATGGCATAAAGATTTGTGTAGATTGTATTGGTGCTATTAAAATTGAGGAGCGTGTTGCCGATATAGAGAAATGGGGCGCTGATTATATTGCCGTTCATACCGCTATAGATGATCAAATGTACGGCAAAACACCGTTTGAGATGTTGCAGCAAATTTGCCGCAAAGTAACGATTCCTGTTGCCGTGGCGGGCGGCATAAATTCCGAAAATGTCGTGGATGCCGTAAATGCAGGGGCGCGTGTGGTCATTGTTGGCGGATATATTAGTAAATCAAAAGATGCAAAAACGGCAACAGAGCGTATTAAAAATGCGATAACAGAGAATCGAAGGGTCTCGACGACACTGTTCAAAAGGGTGACGACCGATGATATCCGCGAGGCGTTAATTCAACTTTCTACGGCAAATATTTCGGACGGCAGTCATCGTGCGCCGGGCATTACAGGGTTATACCCAATCAATGCAAATACAAAATTGGTAGGAAATGCGGTTACCGTTAGGACGTATCCCGGTGATTGGGCAAAACCTGTTGAGGCTATAGATATTGCAAAAGAAGGGGACGTAATCGTAGTAGATGCGGGTGGAATCGGCCCTGCTGTGTGGGGGGAATTGGCTACCCACAGTGCGTTGCAGAAAAAAATAAGTGGGGTGGTTATCTACGGAGCGATACGGGACATTGCGGAGATCAGAAAATTGAATTTCCCGGTCTTTACAAAGATGGTGATGCCTGCTGCCGGTGAACCAAAAGGGTTAGGAGAGATTAATGTGACGGTCAATGTTTCAGGAATTCAGATCAATCCAGGGGATTGGATCGTGGGGGATGACGATGGGTTGATGGTAATACCCCTCTCGGAAGCCAATGTCTGGGTTAACTATGGTATGGATTGTCTGGAAAGGGAAAATAGGATACGAGAAGAGATACTGTCTGAAAAAAGTTCTTTAGGAAAAGTCATAAATGTGCTAAAATGGGAGAAAATACGAGATGGCGTGTGACCTGAAGATTCGTTTGAGGTAAATAAATAATGAAATGTGAATCTTGTAATAAAAAGCATGCGACAGTGCATTTAACTGAGATTGTCGGTACAGTAAAAAAGGAGCGGCATCTTTGCGAAGAGTGTGCACAGAGCGTCAATACGCAGCTTACAAAAATACCTTCACCTACTGAAATACTAACAAGCCTTATTAACCAGGTGGCGCCGGAAATTAGTGAGATGTCCAAGATCGTCTGCCCCGTGTGCGGGTTATCTTACCTGGAGTTTCGATCTCATGGCCGGTTGGGTTGCTCAATGGACTACACCATTTTTAGAAAAGGTTTGATTCCGTTATTGGACAAAATGCATGGCAGCACTCAACATGTGGGAAAGGTGCCATCGAGGGCAGGGAAGGAAGTAATCAGGAAAAATGAACTCATGCAGTTGCGGAATGAGCTGAATAAGGCTGTGGAAAAAGAGGATTACGAAAAGGCGGCAGACCTAAGGGATAGAATTTATGAACTTTCAGGCGACACCAGTGAAGATCAGTGATCTGGCCGATAATACCGGCGAATGGCTGAGAGGGACAGGTACTGAGTCGGATATTGTTATCAGCAGCAGGATTCGTCTGGCCAGGAATGTGGCACGATTTCCTTTCCTTTCAAGGGCTAATGTAAAGCAAAAAAAAGAACTCGAGGAGGCAATCAGAGATAAAATCAAAGAAGCCAAGATCACTTCAGACCTTCGCTATATAAATCTTGCAGATATCAATTCAGTAGACAGGCTTTTCCTTGTGGAACGACATCTCATCAGCCGGGAGCACGCTGGGGGAGAGGGTGAAAGGGGCGTAGCCTTCGGAAAATCAGAGACAATCAGCCTGATGGTCAACGAAGAAGACCACTTGAGGATACAGGTGATTCGTTCCGGGTTTGAATTAAAAGAGGCATGGAAGACGATTGATGAGGTCGATAATCAGTTAGAGAAAGGGTTAAACTATGCATATTCTTCACGTTTTGGCTACCTGACTGCCTGTCCTACGAATGTCGGTACAGGGATGAGGGCGTCTGTCATGTTGCATCTGCCGGCGTTAGGAATGACACATCATATTGAAAAAGTTTTTAACGCAGTTATGAAACTCGGTCTGGTGGTAAGGGGTTTGTATGGTGAGGGAACGCAAGTTTCCGGAGACTTGTATCAGATATCAAATCAGTTTACCCTCGGCAAGTCCGAGACAGAAATTATTGAAATTATAGAAAGTGTAATTCCCAGGATTACCAGTTACGAACGTATGGCACGAAAGGCCTTAATTTCTGAGAATAGGGAGCAATTGGAGGACCGTGTATGGCGGTCTTACGGTATGCTTAAGGTGGCGCGGATGATCTCCTCTGAGGAGATTATGCACCTGCTGTCTCAGGTACGCATGGGGGTTAATTTGGGAATAATTAAAGATGTTGAGATGAAAACCTTAAATGAGCTTTTCATTCTCACATTACCGGGGCACTTACAAAAATTAGAAGGGCGCGAGCTTACGTCTCTTCAAAGGAATATTATTCGCGCAGCGTATGTAAGAAAACGCCTGGAAAGATAGAAAGTTTGAAAGGATAGGTGTATTATGTTTGATCGATTTACCGACCGCGCCAGAAAGGTTATGGCGCTTGCACGAGAAGAAGCCAGGCGATTTAATCACGAGTATATTGGGACTGAGCACATCCTGTTGGGATTAGTGAAAGAAGGAAGCGGGGTTGCAGCCAATGTCTTGCAAAACCTCGATATCGAGCTGAAGAAGATACGTCTGGAGATAGAAAAAATTGTCCAGAGTGGCTCGGACCTGGTTTCGGTGGGGCAATTACCTTTTACCCCACGGGTAAAAAAAGTACTGGAATATGCGATGGAAGAAGCACGGGCATTGGGGCATAATTATATTGGAACGGAGCATTTGTTGTTGGGGCTGCTCAGGGAACAGGAAGGCGTAGCAGCACAGGTATTGCTAAATCTGGGGGTAAAACTCGAAGATGTACGAGAGGAGGTCATTGGCCTACTGGGTTCAGAGGCAGTTCAGGGAGGCGTCAATCAGGAAAAAGAGGAAAAGAAGGGGAAGTCAAAGACTCCTGCATTGGATTCTTTTGGTCGTGACCTTACCCAGCAGGCCCGCGAACAGGAGCTCGACCCGGTTATCGGGCGACAGGACGTGATTGAACGTGTGATCCAGATCCTGTGCCGTAGAACCAAGAATAATCCTGTGTTGTTAGGCGAGGCAGGCGTCGGGAAGACAGCCATTGTTGAAGGTCTTGCACAGGCTGTGGTACAGGGGAATATTCCTGAATTATTAAGAGACCGCCGGATCGTGGCCTTAGACCTTGCCATGATGGTGGCCGGTACGAAGTACAGGGGTCAGTTTGAAGAACGCATCAAGGCGGTAATGTCCGAAGTAAAAAGGGCAAAAAACATCATTCTGTTTATTGACGAGCTGCACACGCTGGTAGGGGCAGGTGGTGCAGAAGGCGCCATTGATGCATCCAATGTGTTAAAACCAGCGTTGTCGAGGGGGGAAATCCAGTGTGTTGGCGCTACCACGTTGGATGAATATAGAAAATATATTGAAAAAGACGGCGCGCTTGAAAGACGGTTTCAAACGATTATAGTCGAACCACCTTCAAAGGCGGAGACTATTGAAATATTAAAAGGTCTTCGTGACCGGTACGAAGCGCATCACAAGGTCCAAATTACGGATGATGCATTGGAGACCGCAACTGAACTTTCGATTCGTTATATCACGGGAAGATACCTTCCGGACAAGGCGATTGACGTGATTGATGAGGCATGTGCAAGGGTACGGCTCAAGGCGACCACGCAACCGCCGGACTTGAGGCATATAGAAGAAGAAATCAACAAGCTGGAAAAAGATAAAGACGAATCTGTTGCCATTCAGGATTTTGAAAGGGCTGCCCGGTTAAGGGACAAGGCCGATAAACTGAAAAAGAAAAAAGAAACAATCGAGAAAGAATGGCGGGAGACCCGTGCGGAGATCGAGGGCGTTGTGAATGGTGAAATAGTGTCAGAAGTTGTTTCTAAGATGACCGGGATTCCCATCACCCGCATTGAATCTGCGGAGGCTAAGAGATTGCTCCGTATGGAAGATGAACTTCATAAAATGGTAGTAAGCCAGGAAGAAGCTACAAAAGCGGTCGCCAAGGCGATACGGCGCTCCAGGGCCGGACTGAAGAATCCGAACCGCCCCGTGGCATCTTTTATTTTTGTGGGGCCTTCCGGCGTTGGCAAGACGCACCTCGCAAGGTCGTTGGCGAAGTTTATGTTTGGTGAAGAAGAAGCCCTTATACAGATTGACATGTCGGAATATATGGAAAAACACAACATTTCAAGACTGATTGGCGCACCACCTGGCTATATTGGTTATGAAGAAGGGGGGCAACTTACGGAAAAGATACGCCGTCGTCCGTATGCCGTTGTATTACTGGACGAGATTGAAAAGGCCCATCCGGATGTGTTTAACATGTTATTACAAATCATGGAGGACGGAAAATTAACGGATAGTTTCGGACGTCATGTGGATTTTCGCAATGTAGTCATTATTATGACTTCCAATATTGGAGCAGAAGTCATTAAGAATCAGGCGTCTTTAGGATTCAAAAAAGTGACGGACGAGCATACGTACGAAATGATGAAGGAACAATTAAAGAAAGAGGTCGAAAAACACTTTCGTCCGGAATTTTTGAACCGGGTGGATAATATTATCGTCTTCAAACCACTGAACAAAGGCGATTTGAAAAAGATCATTGAAATAGAATTAAACGGTGTGAAAAAGAGACTGGATAATTACAATATCAGTATTACACTGACAGACGAAGTATTAGATTTTTTAATAGAGAAAGGATATAACCAAAACTTTGGAGCACGTCCCCTTCGGAGGGCAATAGAGAGTTATTTAGAAGATCCCCTCTCTGAAGAAATCCTGCAAGGTAAATTTGAAGGAAAGAAATTTGTGAAGGCAAGGGTACAGGATGGTAAGCTGGCCTTTGATGAGATAATGGAAACCCCTGAACCGGCTTTGGCAAATGCTGAAAGCAGTGTCTAAATTAGACGAAATCAAGATGAAAAAAAGGGGAGAGTAAAACTCTTCCCTTTTTTTGTTTTATCGTAGTTTTTTCATTTGCCGATATGACAAAAACAGGCGTGGTTTATGTATGCCAACATTGCGGTTGGAAGAGTCTGAAGTGGGTCGGGCGCTGTGGAGGTTGCGGAGAATGGGACTCGACTATAGAAGAATTCGATACTCCGGCCGGATCAAGTTACAAATCAGTCATCACGAACCGCGAATTGCCACAACCAATAACGCGGGTAAAATTGCTGGAATGTCCCTGTATTGAGACAGGGATGAAGGAATTCGACAGGATTTTGGGTGGTGGGCTGATTGTTGGTTCGGCTGTATTGATTGGAGGAACACCTGGGATAGGCAAATCCACGCTCCTTTTACAGGTGTGTCAGTATATCAGCCAAAAAGGGTACATCACTCTTTACGTAACCGGCGAAGAGTCTGTAGCACAGACCAAGCTCCGTGCCGAGAGGTTATCCATCCTGTCAGATAATTTACTGGTCGTTGCAGAAACGAATCTGGATTTTATCCTGGAAAATATCCATAACACACGTCCCACCCTTGTCGTGATTGATTCTATTCAAATGATGTACAAATCTCAGCTGGAGTCTGCCCCCGGTACGGTTGCTCAGGTGCGGCAATGTGCGAACGACCTCATTTCCATTGCCAAGTCTACAGGGTCTGCGATTTTCCTGGTAGGACATGTAACCAAACAGGGCATCATTGCTGGTCCGAAAGTTTTGGAACATATGGCGGACACGGTTTTATATTTTGAAGGAGAAAAATTTCAGTGCTATCGCATCCTAAGGGTGGTAAAAAACCGGTTTGGCCCTACCGATGAAATTGGGATCTTTGAGATGAGAAAAAACGGATTGCAACCGGTGGATAATCCGTCTGAGATATTTATTTCGCAAGGCAGAAGGATCAGCGCCGGTTCTACCATTATTTCCTGCATGGAAGGCACTCGTGCCCTGCTTGTTGAGATACAGGCGCTTGTGGCAAGGGCAAATTTTGGCATGCCCGAACGGAAGGTCAGCGGTGTCGACTATAATCGGGTCTCGATGATCCTTGCCATTCTGGAAAAGCGAATAGGGCTGAAGCTGGGAGGGCAGGATATTTTCGTGAATATCGTAGGCGGGGTTCAGATAGATGAACCGGCTGCAGACCTCGGTATTGCTATGACGATTGCATCGAGCTTTAAAGAGAAGGTGATACCTTCTGATATCGTATTTGTTGGAGAGGTTGGGTTGGGCGGAGAGGTTCGCAGCGTAAGTCAAATTGAAATCCGGCTAAAAGAGGCGCAAAGATTGGGTTTTAACAGGGCGGTTATTCCGAAGGATAATGCAAAGGGAATGGGGAAAGATCCGGGGATTCAACTGATTGAGGTATGTTATCTTTCTGAGGCTGTAGAAATCATAGGATGAATTCCGTGGGAAATCAAGGATTGAAGCGAACACTTTTGCTTGTGGGAATTGTCTGCTGGGTATTCTTTTGTAAGTGTTATGATGCCCATGCAGATACTTATACAGACGGTAGAATTGTGGTTAAACATGGGACGTCGTCAGTTAAAAAGAATGGCCGTCGTATTCAATTCAACCATCCCTGCGAACTGACGGGGAATATTATCACCAATGTATTGTCATATATCTATTTTGAAGAAAAAGGCCTGTTGAAAAAGAAGGCGACTTTAAGGGTCTTTCAGGACGACGAGATAAGAAGATTAGTCCCCCTGATTATACAGGCATTTTCCGTTGCAACACCAACACAGGTCGTTACCGTTTCCTCTTTTTCTGAACGTGTGCTCTTGACCGATCAGCAGAATTATTGTATCCTGTTTATTTCAGACCGCAGTCTCAATATTGCCTTTAGTCGCGTCCATATGTTTCAAACGTATAACGACGCCATGTCGGAGAAAAAAAAATATACAGCAACGGCGATGGAGAATCCTGCGCAGATAAGCCACAGCCGTTTTTGGAAGTTGCTTCCGTCAGCAGGACAGCGGTTAGAGCCGGGTCACGAAAACTGGCTTGTTATAGACTTGTCCAACGAGATCTACCAACAACCTGTTGTGCAGAGGGTAGGTACGGTCGATGAGAAGATCAAAATGGGCACCTCTGAGCTGGATACCCGTTTGAGAAAGCTGGAGGAACAGATGAGGGCCGACGGAGAAACGAAAGCGCCTGAGCCGGCAACCCCGGCAAGAGAAATCCGCAGTGAAAGTAAAATAAAAAACAAACTCGTTATTCTGCGTGAGATGGTCAACGATGAGATTATCTCTGAAGATGATTATGATTATAAAAAAGCGAAGATGCTCAGGGAAGCCATGGTCGATATGAGTATCAAGGAACAATTACAAGAGATAAAAGACCTGAAATCCGAAGGGCTTATTACGGAAGATGATTACAACGAAAAGAAGAAGGAGTTACTGGATAAATTTTAATAGCGGTAACAAGATAACAGATCAGGCCTTTCGGCGTAAAAACCAACGCCTTAATCCACCCTACGCATGCCTTGTTACAAAAAATCCTGGTGCTATTTCCTGCCAATAATCAAGGTCGAATTGGATTCCAGATCTATCCTCTTTATATCCTTAAAACCGCTCTTTGCAAGCCATGTCCGATACTCGGCCTCGCTGTAAGATGCCCCTTCCTGGGTGCCGATGAGCATGTTGAGGCTAAAGAGTGCAGCAAATTGCGGATGTGTCCTCGTTTCGTCCAGGACAAATTCATGGATGATTACCTGGCCGCCGTCTTTTAAAGCATCCCAGCACTTCCTGAGGATCATGGTGTTGTTTGCCGGATTATAGATGTGTAACAGGTTTGAAACGAGGATAGCATCGCAGGCATTTTTCCCAAAAGAATCCTCCATGCAGTTTCCCTCCTGCGTAGTAACGCGGTCTCCCACATTTGCGGACGTAATAAATTCCTGGGTGAGTTTGATTACATGCTTCAGATCAAAGACAACGGCATGCAGGTGCGGATTTGCCTTTGCAAGCGCAATGGCGTATGTGCCGGGACCGCCCGCAATGTCCAGCAACAGATTTGATCTTTTTAAATCGATTTTCCTGCAAAGCTCTTCTGTCTTTACTGATGCCACATTATGCATTGCTGTAATAAAATCCCTGAGATCATGTGGGTCTGCCTCCTCCGGTAAATCCCTTATGGAAACGGGCTTTCCCGTTTCAATGGTTTCCCGGAGCATTGCCCAGTTATCCATCATGTTGTGACAATGGTGAATAAAATCTCCCATATACTGAGACTCTCCTTTGATCAAGTAGAGATTTGATGCGTGAGAGTTCTTGTAAGAGTTTTCCTCTTTGGTAAGCAGCTCCAGGGAAACAAGTGCGTTGAGTAGCATCTCGGTTGCCCGTTCGTTGGTGTGGATGGACTGAGAAATTTCTTTGGCAGTAAGGCTGCCTTTGTTAATAAGCGTAAATAGATCAAATTCTACGGCGGTAAAGAGGATGTGGGACTTCCAATACCCACAGCTAAGCTGAAGGAGATAATCGATGTTTGAATAATTCGTATTATTTGTTCTTGTATTGTTGTGTTGCATATGATCAACCCTCTTTTTTTGTAAGTTTTTCACAACCCCTTTGTCCCCCTTTTCCAAGGAGGAATTTGTTGCGACTTTCTTATTAATAGGATTCTTAAAGCCCGCCTTTACTAAGGGTGACTTCGTCGTGAGTTCAGCCGGCCAATACAGGGGTCATTTCTTTTAAGTATCCGAGATATAAAAGCGAAGTAGCAGCACTGAGTACGGTTTATTAACTATTTCAGATGGTGAGGTATTTGGATATTCCTTCCTTAAAGCAGATTGGCTTGATGCCAAAGTGTGCAAAAAATGATTTCTCATCACAGGTATTGCCTTCCAGCAGCATGGTAATTTGCTCAGTGGTGACGGGGAAAGAAGCCAGCCAATCCAGCATTTCTGCCATAAGGCGCATAACAAACGCTGGAATATGGATTTTGTGTGACGGTACACAGATAACTTCACTAATGATATCAATGATTTGATTAAAATCAAGCTTTTCAGGCCCTCCCACATCAAAGGTTTTCCCGATGGCATCTTTTTGTTCTATGGATTTCACAAAGCCCGTGGAAACATTTTCCACAGCCACGGGTTGCATCTGGTAGTTTCCGTTACCTATAACGGGTACAAATTGTTGCACCCTGAGCATCCTGGCAAACTGATTAACAAATTTGTCTTCCGGGCCAAAGATAATTGACGGGCGAAAGGCCGTATAGTCAAGCCCGCTGTTTCTTACAAATTCCTCAGCGCGGAATTTGGTTTGTTGATATTGGGTCTTGCCGTCCCGTCGTGCCCCCAGTGCGCTCATCTGGACAAATCGCATGACCCCCTGTGCCCGGGCTGCCCTGACAAGGTTTACCGTTCCCTCGTAATGCAACTTTTCAAAGGTAATCCCTTTGAAGGGAAATTCCCTGATAATACCGACGAGGTTAATAACAGCATCGCATCCGGCCAATTTGCCATCTAAACTGCTGGCATCGGTAATATCACCGTGCGCGATGTCAACATCTTTGTAATCTGCAATCTTTTGCTCGGAACCCTGTCGAACCAAGCATCTGACCTGATACTTATTTTCGAGCAAATCCCGAAGTATCCGTTTCCCAACAAAACCTGTACTCCCTGTCAAAAAAATCCTCATTGTCTGTTACCTCCTAACCCGAACGAGCCGGATTGCTTAAGGCGGATTAAACAGAGCGAATCCACCATTGAGAAAAGCGTGGAAGGCGGATTTAGCCATGAACTCAGCCGAACGATCCGGCGCAAAAGACAGCGCCTTAAACCACCCCACCACACGCAAATTTAAAATAATAATTATGTCCAGCTTCAGTTGGCTAAATAGTTACAAATGTTGTTTATTCGAATTTATTTGATATTTCGTGCCGGGAATTTGGCGCTTTTCCTTCCTTGATGGGAGGGAAATAACACTATTGCCCAGAAACAGCCCCATTTCTTTAAAAACAAATTCACTCGTATCCTTAATGCACCTGACATCCGGGAGTGACTGAAGAAAGACTTGCCCATATCTCTTGGTAACTACCCTGCGATCGAAAATGATCACAACCCCCTTGTCATTACGACTGCGGATGAGTCTTCCAAAGCCCTGCTTGAATTTAATCACAGCTATTGGCAAGGAGTAATCATAGAAGGCATCGCCACCAGCCCTTTCAATGGCCTCTGTCCGTGCCTCAATAATAGGTTGTGTAGGCACTTTAAAGGGTAACCGGGTAAGGATGACACATTCCAATGCATCTCCCTTGACATCAATCCCCTCCCAGAAACTGTCCGTAGCAAACAAGACCGATGTCTTGTCTTTTTTAAAGGTTTCAAGGAGGTTATGTCGGTTATCCATGCCCTGTTTCAGACAGGTGTAACCGAGCCGTGTGATCTGCGGCTCTAATCTCTTGAAGATATTGTCAAGAAGATTGTAAGATGTAAACAGGATTAATGCACGCCCTTCTGAGATTTCTACCGTATTCAAAATATTCTCTTCGAGGGCTGAAACATAGCCCGGTTTGTCGGGTTCTGAAATGTCCGTGGGGATGCCTATGATGGATTGTCTTCTATAATCAAAGGGAGAATCTAAGATTAATTCGGACAGGCGCTCCTCTGAAATTTGGTTCAACCCTGTATTTTTCTTAAAAAATTTAAAGGTCTTACTGATCGCCAGGGTGGCCGATGTCAAAATGATGGTGCTATAATTGTCATACATGCATGCCTTCAAATCATCTGAAATAGAAAGCGGTGCGGCACACAATCGGGCAGTTATCACTCCAGCGTGCCTTTTGATCTCCATCCACTTGCAAGTCTTTTCGTCCTCAGTGATGAAAGAAGCGAGATCGTTTGTCACCAATTTTAAGCGCATCTTGCATGATACTATATCTATCAATACGGACGACAGGGCATCTTGTGCCTTTTTCGACATCTCCCCTATCTCATCCAGCAATGTCTTTAATAGTGCGGCAAATTTGTGGATATCCAGGCTTAATGCCTTAAGTTGCGGCTCTATAACGCCCTGCCACAGGTCTGTAGAAATTAGGCCTGCAGTAACGCGCAATTTGGTCTCGTCCTCCTTCGCCTCTTCTTTTTGCAATCCTTTGTGAATAACATAATTACCTATGGCTTTAGAGATTTCTTCAAAAACCTCCTGAACCGTATCATAAAGATGCTGCCTTGCCTCCATGATTTCTGCATTGATTCTATCATTAATCGCTAATGCAAGAGACTTGTCGTGAATCGAACTCACCTCTTTGAGCTTGCTTTTAAGGTATTGCAAAAGGCCTTTTCTGTTATCTTTTACGTTGATCAATCTTCCCAATAGCTTTATTATGCGTAACCTCGAAATGGTACAACTCAGATTTGCCGTTGCCACATCTTCGAGGTGATGTGCCTCATCAACAATGATCTTCTTAAAGGGTGGCAGGATGGCCACGGCATCGTAGCCCTTCGTTTCTTTACGCACGATCAGATCGGCCATCAGGAGATAATGATTTATCACCAGCACATCGGCGCTGGCCGCTTTTCTCCGTGCAATATAAAAAAAACATTCATCATAAAACTGGCACTTCAATCGTGTGCACTGGTCGGCCTCCGACTGTATTGCCTCCCATACGTCCTCCTGCGGCACAAAATTCAGGTCTGCCTTGCTCCCGTCCTGCGTCCTTGTTGCCCATTCCAGCAGGTCGTTCAGTTGCCGCCGGTCCTTATCGTCAATTAATGCACCTCCCTCGGAGCGTAAATTATGAACCTTTCTCAGGCATAGGTAGTTATTTCTCCCCTTTACCAGGACGCTCTTAAAATTGAGTCCACAACATCTCTTCAGCAGGGGAATGTCTTTTTCGATTAACTGTTCCTGGAGGTTTATCGTATGGGTTGAAACGACTACCCGTTCCTGATTTTTTATACTCCAGAAAACGGCGGGAACGAGATATGACAGGGATTTTCCCGTTCCCGTTCCCGCCTCAATCACGGTAACCCTGTCTTCATTGAAGGCATCGATTACCGACTTCAGCATATCGACCTGCGGCTTGCGATATTCATATTGAGGCAAATGCTTCGTAAAATTTCCACCGGGCAAAAATTGTTCAGATAATTCTTCAAAACTTAGTTTTTTACATTCACGGTCTTTCGCTACCTTCACCACGGGATATAAATACTCGACGCTGTTATCTACAATATAACATCCCACACCAAGCGAGCCCATATAAGATGCAATCTCAAGGTCTGCGTCAGATGGATCCAGGATGCCGTCCGGATGATTGTGAACAATAACGTCCCCATATTTTGCCTCTTTGACGATAGCAGGCACGGCATTTCTATTCCCCATAGCATAGACATCCACGTCGCTTATCAGATGCCCGCCATTCAGTCTTCCCACCAGGAATACCTCGTTTCCACCTGCCTTATCAATAGCATCCCGGACAGAAGAAATGGCGTTGGGCGTAATGAATTCTTTGGCTAACCATTTCGTCGTTTTCATAAATAAGACTTTCGGTTATTTTCAATGTAGTGCGAACTTTAGTCCGCAATGGGATATAAACGGACTGAAGTTCGCTCTACAACCACAGCTTTGAAATTTCAGAGCATAAAAATAAGGTAACAATTCGGCTTTTTGAAAAATTCGCACATTTTTCTGTAATCAGCACGAAATAAAATACGTAGCGCGGGCGGTTTATCTCCCGCACAGTCCGGCCACAAGGGATCGGCGTTACTTTTTCAAAAGGCTGTATTGTTACAAAATAAGTATATAACAGAACATGCATATTATACAATTAAAAACAGGTTTATTAAACCGTGAAAGCGCAACAATATAAAAAAGCGCACATCGTTTTATCCCTTGACTCTTTTTTCCCTTGTCATATAATAAATGCCTTTCGGATTCCGTTTGTAGCCTATAGGAAACGATTCCTAAAGGTATCTCCTGTTTTGTTCCGGGAATTAACGAATGAGATGCTGTAGGAACACGGTGCTCAGTGTCCCTACGATTTATGCGGATTCCAATATCGAATAGGGAATAAAGATATAGAGAAAGGATAACAATTTATGAAAAAAAATTATCTGTTTACCCCAGGCCCAACCATGGTGCCGCCAGAGGTGGCATTGGCCGAGGCTCAACCCATGATCCACCACAGGACGCCACAGTTCTCGCAGATTTTTTTTGAGCTGAGTGAGAACTTAAAGTACTTGTTCCAGACGAAGACTGGCGAGGTCTTTACCCTCATGTCCTCCGGGACCGGCGCTATGGAGGCATGTGTTGCAAATGTCTTGTCTAAAGGCAACAAGGCGCTGGTTGTCATAAGTGGAAAATTCGGTGAACGCTGGGCAGAGTTGTGTAAGTGTTTTGGCATCGAAACCATTGTCCTTAACGTCGAAAACGGTAAGGCTGTGAATCCGGCAGACATGGAGTCCGCACTCAAGAATACGCCCGGAATTAATGTCGTATTTACCACTCAGTGCGAGACCTCTACCGGTGTCGTGCATGATATAAAGACCATTTCGTCTATTGTGAAGAAACATGGGGCACTTATGGTTGTTGATTCTATTACGGGGGTCGGCGTCCATCCATTTTTGATGGACGAATGGAATATCGATGTTGCTATTACCGGTTCCCAGAAGGGGTGTATGATGCCGCCCGGTCTGGCGTTTGTTTGTGTGAACAGCAGCGCCTGGGGTGTCATTGACAAGGCAGATTTACCCAGATATTATTGGGATTTCCGTAAGATGCGAAAAGAGTTAAAAGACAAAACAACCCCCTTCACCCCTGCGGTTTCACTGGTCATGGCAATGAAGACGGCCATGGATATGATCAAAAAGGAAGGCATCGAAAATGTCTGGAAGAGACACGCCCGCCTTGCCCATGCAACGAGGGAAGGTGCAAAGGCGCTTGGTCTGAAACTCTTTGCCGGGGAATACTCAAGCAATGTACTGACCGCAATTAAGGCGCCCGAAGGGGTGGATGTCGATAAGATCATTAAAAAACTGCGGGATGAGACAGGGGTAACCTTTACGGGTGGGCAAGATGAGCTGAAAGGGAAGATCATCCGGATCGGCCACATGGGCTATGTAAATGATTTTGATATCATTGTGGCCATTGCCGCCCTTGAAAAGGGACTGTATGAGGCAGGATATGCGGTGGAATTGGGAAAAGGGCTTTCCACGGTGCAAACGCTACTGGTAAGCAAGAAATAAAAATAGCGTGACGGTCTACCCGCCCTCCCTTGCTGAAGGAGAAAACAGGGGGGCTGCAGCCCTGCGTCATGTGGGGTCTGGGGAAGTTGTAGTGGTGGTTACCTACACAGACGAGGAGATATTTGATAAGCTGGGCACTGCACATGCCGGTTATGTAAGAGGGGATGGCTTATTGTAGAGAGATTTTAGCAGGGTGAGGTTTGTCTATGTGGCCTTGCCGTATAGACAAACCTTTACTTAGGCTGCCGGCGACTTTTTGTTTGTAGAGCGACGAGCCTCATCGCACTACAACCACAGCTTTGAAATTTCTGAACATTACGGTAGGTCAACCGTCTGCGGTTGACATCATAATGACAATCGGGGACGCTTGTCCTGTAGATATAGGGGAAATGTAAATGATTGAAATTCCTTATGATAGGAACACACAAAAACCGGTTCGCAAGCAGGGCATTATTATCCAGGAAATTGGACACGAGACGTTGCTTTACGACGCCCAGGGAAAGACAGTCCATGTCCTTAATCCCACAGCAAAACTCATCTGGCAATTGTGCGATGGCGCGCATACGGCAGAAGATATGGAGCGAACAATTAGATCGAAATTTTCTGTAGCAAGCGACCATGATGTATCCGCAGATATTCAGAGAACCTTGTCGGTTTTCGCGGATAAAGGGGTATTGGCGGAGAAGCTGTGATACATCAACATATTTCTGTCGGCCTGTGCGGGGAATAAACCGCCCGCGTTAGGTATTTTGTTTCGTGCTGATTACAGAGAAATGTATGAATTTTTCAAGAGGCCAAATTGTTGCCGATATACAAAATCTGTAACAGTTCAGCACCCCACCTAATCTCCCCCCATCGAGGGGAGGAAGTGTTTCTCCCCGCCCCTGGTGGGAGGGGATAGGGGTGGGGGGTGAACTGATACCAAAATCTTAGCTCCATCGGAGCGATATCTGAAACACAGAAACAACATGCCTGCACTTCTTTCGCATCTTCCACCCCTCCAACAGGGCGACTTGGGTTTCTTTTGCCTCGTATGCGACCAGACAGGGGAAGCACTATGTACTTTTTTCGCTCCAACTCCCTGAGCGCTTTTCTGCATCCGGCACGTTGTCTCTGTCCACGTGAATCGAAAAATCCAAATTTGTCGCAAAGCTGATTGGCCAGTTCTGTCCTTGTTATGCCTTGGGTTTTGGATAGTATGCTACGAACATATTCACTTGCTTCCGATTGCAGAGCCTTCTGATTGCGATGGTGATAATTCCTGCAGTAAGCCCGAGCAGTATGAGATCAGCAATGATGAGCGTAATATTGCCTTGTGGAATAAAACGGGTAACGAGCAGGATTGACAGCATGGCTACGGTGGTAATGATCATAAATATGGCCGGAACAGCCGTAAACCAGACGCTCTTTTGTTTGGAAAGCAGCCAGAATGATACAATGATCAAGGTTAAGGCAGCCAGAAGCTGATTGGTCGTACCAAAGATCGACCAGATATTATTTACCGTATTATTGTATGCGAGTCCGAACATCAATCCTGCTGCAAGTCCTGAATTGACCCAATAATGAGTTAATATTTTGGGGGGATGTTTGAAAACGACCCGCCAGAGTTCCTCAAAGAGGTAGCGATTTAATCTCACAGCCGTGTCAAGCGAAGTGACAATAAACCCTTCCAGGAGCAGCATGCCGAATAATATGCCAAAAGATACGGGCAATCCTAGCCCTGAGTGCAGGGTGCGCCCCATGGCCAAAGCAAAGGCCAATATGGGATTACTTTGAAACCCCGACCCGTCCGACGGCAAAACTATCTGCCTGTATTGATGCATATCGATACTCATGACAACTGCGATGATTACACATATTGCAAGGAAGGATTCCAGGAGCATGCCGTAATAACCTACCTTGCGGATTGCCGACTCTGATTTGATTTGTTTGGAAGTGGTTCCTCCGGCACAAAGGGCATGGAAACCGGAGATTGCACCGCACGCAATGGTTATGAAAAGACCAGGCCATAGAAAACCGATGCTTGAGATTCCTTCCTTGATGTTATTGGCCGGAAAGTGTGCCTCCGCCCCCCTAATGCCTGATGCGAGAATGCCGATAAAAAGCAATCCCAAACCGATGTAAAGCAAGTGGACGTTGATAAAATCCCGTGATTGAAGAAATATCCAGACTGGCACACCGGCTGCAACCACAGTATAGGCGGCAATTAGTATCTTCCAGAATAACGGGTCAAGAGAAACCGGGACAAAAAAACCCACGATGACCGATATAATGCAGATTAATATTGCAAGAACCGAGCACTTTATGACCGACATGTGTTTTTTTATATAAAGATATCCGATAATCGGGGCGAAGATGGTGATAATGATGACGGACATGGAGGCGATTCCGCCAATGACAACCTCTCCTCCCACCTCATCTGCCCAACGAAAGAAAATCTGGTTTTTATCCAGGCCAATTTGTGCGCTGTCGATAAGAGATGTCAGGGCTGCTGCCGATGCATTGAGAAAGGTGGCATTAACCAGGATGAGCATGACAATGGTAAACGAGATCACCATGATAAATCCTGCGGTACCCAGGGATTTTCGGGCGACTTCGGCAATGGATTTGCCGCCCTCCCTCACACTGACAAACAATGCGGAAAAGTCATGCACTGCTCCGAAGAATATCCCGCCGATCAGAATCCACAGCCATGCAGGTCCCCATCCGTAGATCAGCGCCATGACCGGACCGATAATGGGTCCGGCTCCTGCAATGGTTGCAAAGTGGTGTGCAAATACAATCGGGGTTGACGTTGGGACATAGTCGCGTCCGTCGTCTATTTCAACCGCCGGTGTGGATCGTTTTGTGTCAATCCCCATTCTCCCGGATATGAATCTCACATAGAAGACACCGGCAAGGAGGAAACAAGCAACAGAAATGGACAGGATTACAATGGGGTTCATATATAAACAAACTAAAAGTATCTCTCAGGGCACTTATGTTAACTATTTGATAAAATCTAGCACAGACAATTCCGTCTATTTTTCCAGTTTGAAATTAGGAAAATAAATTATACTCGATTTCAGGGAATGTGTTCAAGCCCTTTGGCTTCCAACTACCTTTATACTATTTAGTGTTTTTCCAGGAATTTGTGAAGATCTTTTTTATGACGCCATCCAAGGTATTTACATTCAGTCTCGCAACTTTCATGATTTTTTCAATACCGGCAATAATAAGCAAGACGGGCAATGCATGAGTTGAAAGGGTAATCCTGGAAAATTTACAGCCACGTTTTCGTATAGATGCAAAATTATTCGGTATAAATGGCCACAAAAACAGATATTCGATTAAAAAAAACACCGTTGCAGGCAGGGCGGTAAAGACCGCAAATATTTGAAAGAGAATATCCATTATTTTGTTTTTACCTATCAAATCCCTTACGTGGTTTTGTGCTAAATAGGTATTTGAATTGTTTGAGGTTATTCCTTCTATAAACCACTTGATGTAAATATAGGAAATGACATATGCTGTTATAGCAATAATATCCTTAACGGGTTTGAAATATGTCCCGTTTTCATTGTATATTGTTTTTATATTTACAAACCTGATTTCGACTCCCATATCTCCAGCCTTCATCAGCAATTCAGTTTCTGTAACGAATCTCTCTGTCTTCAACCGTATCTTTTTTATTATTGACAGAGGATAAAGCCTGAAACCACATTGTGTATCTTCTAAAAATTGATTGGCGGCAAGGGAAATATAATATTGCGCTATACACATAGAGTTGTATCGCGCCCTTGGAATTTTTTCCTTTTCACCCATTCTTGAGCCTGAAATTATATCATCCGGGTGCATAATATGAGCAGCAAGAAACTTCGGTATCTCTTCTGGATCATGTTGCTCATCCGCATCCATACTTATTACGGCATCGTATTCTTCATTTATGGTCTTCTGAAAAAGAACCCTTAGGGCATTTCCTTTTCCTCTATTTCTGTCTATTATAATTATCTCTGCTCCTGCCCCGGAAGCCGCAACTGCTGTATTATCCGTAGAACCATCGTCGGCGACGATGACCTTAGAAACATGTTTTAATGCACCGATCACGATATTCCTAATGGTCCTGGATGCATTATAGGCAGGGATAACAACACAAACATTAGATGTCAATTTGTATTCCCTCCTTAGTAAGAATTTCGCCCGCTGCCCTGGCTCCTGAATACGCAGCAGCCAATACCCCACCACCCATACCTCCCCAATGACCAGCAATATATAAGTTTTTTATTTCCGGCCCCTTTATGCCCCTGAACCCTGGTATCTGTTTCCATCCAAATGCAGATCCATGATAATTGCCAGTAAATTTCAGGAGAGTCTCTGGTGTTGCAGCATCCATGACAACTATGTTGTTTGTCAAATGAGGAAGAATACGTTCTGCTTTTTTTAGAATCATTTTTGTACAATGTGCCTTGTCTAATGTTTCGTCATATACTTGAACCATTTCATGTAATACTACCGTATGGCTTCCAGCCGGTGCGCGGGTTTTGTCTTCAATACTTGCAATAGTTATTCCTATAGTTGCGTCTTCCTGATATATTCTATCCGGCCGAAAATAAGTTTCCATCCTATATGAAGGAAAAGAACCAATACTGGAGTGCTGCTCAATATCCCCTTTAATCCCGGCATACAAAATAAAATAAGACGTTGAAACACCTACATTATTTAACATATCTTTGGCAAAATATTCATATTCACCACCTATTAAATTATTGAACGTATAAACAAAGTCCACATTTGATATAATGTTTTTTGAAGTATATTCATCACCGTTTTCACATCGAATACCAACACATTTTCCGTATTTCAGAAGGATTTTTTGCACGGTACTGCCAAAAATTATCCTGCCGCCTTTATTCCTGATGCCCTCAACGAGAGCGTCCGCCAATTTTTGTGAACCTCCAACAGGTCTGTACGCCCCAAATTTAAAATAACTTAACATCATAATGGCCATTGTAAGCGCAGATGCTTTAGAAGGAGAGAGTCCAACAAAGGTGCATCTGTCTGATAGAATGGATTTTAGTTTGGCATCTGTGAAGAAGTCGTTAAGCAACTGCAAATAGGACATGTTCCCAAGTCGCATCATCAGAGCGCCAGCCTTGTTGAATTCCCCTATACTTAACAGCATGTTTATTGCCGTTTGGAGCTCTATGTACATATCTTCTAACAGTTTGAAAAAGGTTACAAGGGCTGCACCCTCTAAAGGAAAATACGACATCAATCTTTTTTTATAGGCATCCATATTTGAATCGACAGCAACCTTCATATCAGGAAAAATGCTCACCCGTACAGGGTCAACACGCACAAAATGCACTTGGCTATCAACGCCGAGGAGCTTTAAAACATTGTTTATCAATCCACCATTTTCAACACCGGAAAAGCAGTCGACTGCAGCATCAAAAACAAAGTCCCCTCTTTGAAACGACACGAGATACCCGCCTGGATTTACATTTTTTTCTATAAGGAGTATTTTTAAACCTCTCGATACAAGAATTCCGGCACTTATGAGACCGCCAATCCCGCTTCCGATAACTATTACATCATAGTCTTGCATGGCAAAGTCTTTTCCCTTTCAGGCTGATGATTGCAGGCAATATAACGAGCGCGGCAAAAGCACAGGTAATAGCGCCGATGCTAAGAACAAGACCTATCGTGGCAATCCCAATGAATTTTGCGGTAATCAGGCTTCCACAACCGGCTATGGTTGTCGCGGCACACATAACCACGTTTTTCCCACTAATGCGAAGGGCATTTCCGACATCCATGGTATCCTCCATCAGATACGCCTGTATAACGTATATGCCATAATCAACTCCCAGTCCAAAGATGAGCGCAATTGCACTGACATTAAAAACATTAAAGGAGATGTTTGCGTACCCCATTATTCCCACAGTAAACACGAATCCAAGTGTCACAGGTAGCATAACCAAAACGACTACCAGAAATTTTCTAAAATGCCAATAGATAATAATGAGATTCAGTAAAACTGTTAATGCGGTTGCAGTTCCACTGTTCCAGATAATAGATGCTTGTATTTCATTAAAAAGAATAGGCTTACCTACGAGCACCCAATTTCCACCTTTCGATATAATATAATCCTGTATTGTATCCACGGTCTGTTTATCCCATCCTTTTGCCGTTGGATAAAGATACGCAGCGATTGATAAATCACGTTTATTATAAAAATGAGTTACATTGGGCATTGACATTGCCTCAAGTTCGTCAAATCCTATAGGTTTGATAGTATTAAGTGTCGTTACTGTCTCGCGTAAATATTTTTTAATGTAATCTTTTTCAAACATGAAACCATTTTTTCCAAGGGCAGATATAAGTACTTTTTCTAAAGAATCCACTCTTAATAAACTGTCATGTCCAATTTTTCTTAAGGCATTCACATTTATTAATTGATCCGATGGCTTAGGCATAAATGTATTTAATGAACTATAACCCTCAATTACCTTGGCGTGCTTCCACCGGGTAGACACGGTTTCCAGTTCATTGAAGGCGCGGCTGAGTTCTTCTTTACTATCTGATGTAATTATAATATTCAGAGGTTCTCCCTTTTTCCCTATTTTTTCACTCAGCTTCTTTCCTGAGAGAATGGCGGGACTATCCACGGGCGCAAGCGAATCCGGATTATTGTTAAATTTTAATCGGGCTATTCCGAATCCCGCCAAACAAACTAAAAGGGCACTCAATGTAAGAACATATTTCGTTTTCCCTATGAGAAAATTGGTAAAATTCCCGCTTCCAGGAAAGAAATTTCTTCCGTATTGTATTCGCTGCAAACCAGATTTACTGATCCACACAAGAAGTGCATTCATCAAAAACAAATTGCACATCATGCTTAAAATAACACCTATTCCGGATACTACCCCAAGCTCATACAACCCTTTAAAGTTTGTTACAAGGATACAGAAAAAAGACAGAGAAGTTGTCAGGGCAGACAAGATTATGGCCGGACCGGTTCTCGTAAGGGTTACTTCTAACGCCATATATGGATTATTATGTTTTTTAAATTCATCGCAATATCTTTTTACCATATGCAAAGAATAATCCACATAAATATCAATAAGTATTGCCACAACAGCGCTCGTTACAATATTTAAACTTCCAAAAAGGAGATAATCGAATGCTAACGTCACGGCCAGAGACGCGAACATAGTTAATCCAATTACGGAAAGAATCTTTAATCTCACCCTATATGCCAGCATTATAAGCAATCCAATAAGAATAATAGAGAGTGCAGAAGATACAGTAACATCATGTTTAATAATCTGACGAATATCTTCCGCAATTGCATGCCCTCCTGTTATCCCAATTTTTATGCCAGGAGGATTGCGACACTCTTGTAATGCCGAAAAGATAATACGATCCAATTCTTTTTTTAATTCCTTTACGAAAGCCATATCTCTGCCCTTACCTGTGGGTTTAGCAAGAAGGAGAGCGGCAGAATGATCTTTCGTGAAATAATACCCCATGCTTAAATCTAATTTGCCCGCCTGATACCGTTTTAACAAACTAGCCCTCAGAATAGTATGTAAATTGAGTGGATCTCCTGCAATCATTTCATAATCAAAAGGTGAGCTAAGAGATGAAACAAGCTTGTCGTGGTTTATTTTGACTTGCTGTTTAATTCCTTGTGGTGTTAATCTTTTCTTAAGAGATTTTATCCCGGCTTCATCAAGAAAGAGTGGTAAATATCTTATAAATACTTCGTTCTTATAGTTTAGTGGACCGTAATCAACATATTCTATTAGGGGAGATTTGGAAAGATTCCCGGCAATCTTTTCAATAAGGTCTATGTTTTCGCTAATGTTATTATCTTCCGATTCCACGATAAATACAATGTTATCCATGGTTCCATATTTTTCTATAAAATCCTTATATTGAGCAACCGTTTTATTTCCGGAAGGGAGCACGTCTAAAACATCGGATTCAATTTTCATATGAAAAATAGTGTAGAATGAGGCAATAATCAAAACAGAAAAGAGGATGACTATTTTCTTGTGGTGCAGGAAAATAACAAATGCGATTTTTCTCAGAAGATGTTCTAATTTCATACTTTTCATCTTGCAGTGCCTAAGTCTTTTTTTCTTTTATTTGAAAGCAAAAATGGTCTTGCTTGTCCCGGGTAAGAGAAATTTTCCAGCGCTTATTGCAAAAAGAAATTTGGAAAGACTTCCCGATACCAAAGAAACAATCCTCTCAAAAGCATTGACAGGTATCGTCGGACACCCAGGCATTACACTAACCGTGGAAAACCCTGATTTTTTTAAGAGTTGAGTTATTGTCGCCGGTGAATAATCAAATAAATGATAAGGAATATCATAAAGATTATTTTTTATTTTGAAAACCGAAAGAAATCGGACGATAGGTGTTGTGTGCGGAACTCGCAAGACAAGAATCCCATGTGGTTTTAGCATTTTAAAAATATTTTGAAGTGCATGAAGTGGATTTGTTAAATGTTCTAACACGTAAAATGCCGTTACTGCGTCAAAATATTTGCCAGGAAATGATACGTTGTCTACAGATATTTCAAAAACATCCAGTCCTTTTTCTTTTGCATAGAGCAATACCTTAGAAGAAAGATCGATTCCATATACAGACCATCCTTGATGTTTCATTATCTCGATAAAGTGTCCGTAACCACACCCAATATCAAGTAGCTTTCCCTTGCCTGGAAGCGCTTTGTTCAAAAACAATAAAACCTCCTTAAAGTTTTTTCCCATAAGCTTTGCCCAGTCGTGCGCGTCTTTGCCGTTTCTCTGGTGATATTCAGCATAGAGATGCTTTAGCGTCTCGTTGTCTGGTCTGGGATTCACATATACAAGACCACACTTTTTACATTGTACAACCTTATAACCATTTTGTGTCGTAACAAGAAAAGTATCATCAGTATTGCAGAGATTACAATTGACGTATTTCATAGAGCCATGCCGATCAACTTAAAGAAAGGGTTATCTCTGCTTCAGAGACAATTCCGCTTCCAACTGATGCAACAACTGCAAAGACATAAAATGGTGGAAACTTATCTATGAGAGATGAGGTAATAACAAGCTGGTCACCAGGCACAACCATTTTTCTGAATTTTGCATCTTTTATCATGCCCAAATAAGCCATTCCTGATTTTTCTTTAACAATTATTAATCCAGACGTTTGTGCCATTGCTTCTATAATAAGAGACCCCGGCATTACAGGATTATCCTTGAAATGTCCTTGAAAAAATTCCTCGTTTATAGTCACATTTTTCAGACATACAATGCGTTTGCCTTCGTCGAGGTCAAGTATTCTGTCAATCAGAAGAAAAGGGTAAGAATGGGGGAGTATGGCCCTTGGAGTCAGATAGGGAACCGTCATCTTTTTTCTTCTATGTATTGTGCTATTGCGCCTACCGTGATAAATATCTTTTCCGCGGTTTCCTTGTCAGGTATTTCAACACCAAAGGTCTTTTTGATGCCGATAATCAGTTCCAGCACATCAATGGAATCGAGGCCAAGGCTGTTTGGTCCGAACAAGGGTGTATCCTCTTGTATACCCTCCGCTTTTACCTTGAGTTTTAACCTTGTTATCAGCAGATCTTTCAGTTTTAGAATTGTGTCAGACATCAATGGAGTCCTCCCGTAACACAAATAGTTTCTCCCGTGATATAGACGGCATCCGGTGATGCAAGGAACTTAACAACAGATGCAACCTCCTCCGGTTTCCCGAATCTTTTCATAGGAATAGCGTTGAGAAAATTATTTTTTATACTCTCGTTAAGTGAATCGACAATTTCCGTTTCTATTACTCCAGGAGCAACGGCGTTAACCCGTATATTAAAAGATGCAAGTTCCTTTGAAAGCGCCTTTGTAAAGGCAATGACGCCGCCTTTGGCAGCTGAATAATTTGCCTGACCAGGCAGTCCCGTAATTCCGCTCAAGGAAGCAATATTGATTATTATACCGTTCCTTTGACTGATCATTGGTTCTGACACAGCCTTTGAACAGTTGAAAACACCGTTCAGGTTTATAGCAATAACATCATTCCAGTCTCTTTCCGGCATAAGCATCAAAAAACCGTCTCTGACAATACCGGCATTATTTACCACCACATCGATTTTCCCGAACTTTTCCAGGATATTGGCAACCATCCGTTTTACTTGTGGATAATCCGACACATCAGCCTGTTCAAGAGAAACGGAGGCATTTCCTGGCAATAATTCCAACTTCAGTTTATTTGCCTCATCAAATGATGTATGATAATTTATAATTACCGTGTCCCCATTTGCGGCAAAAGCCGCAGATATTGCCTTTCCTATTCCCCTGCTCCCGCCTGTAACAAGAACAACTCTTTGTGTGCTCATTTTCATATGACCTAACATGAACGAGTAGGAAAAGACAAAATCCGAAGCATGAAATTTGTGAGTCAACCCTGTCAGGGTTAATTTTATTCATATTATATATTGAAAAGCCTTATCGGCAAAAATTGCCGATGTTTAGTCGTTAAACGTCTTTACCATTACGAGAGCATGTCCCATAATGGACCTTTCTTGCCCATTTTCCTTAATACTGCCAACATATTCGTATCGCATCTAATATCAAGTCCGGGCACGATCCAGTTTTGATGCTTCCCTGCATGTTCTGAAATATTCCGGAATATTGCAGTCGTATCCATCTCCGGGGTTAAATAAAACGCAGGTTCAAGCAAATTTCTGTCTTTTTCAATTACACCGTCTTCTATCGATTTACTATGAAGCCGTGTATTTGGATAGATTCGCAATCCCAGCAAGGCAATAACTGCGGTTGGATTGATTTTTTCAAAAAAGGCAAATGTTTCCTGCAGTGTTTCATGGTCTTCTCCGGGACCGCCAATGATAATATAATGGGCATGAGGAAGGCCAATTTCCCCGCAACACTCAGCAGCATATGCAATGTCATCATGGGTAAAATGCTTACTCAGTCCTTTGAGTGTCTTTTCGGAACCTGCATCTGATCCGAATTCGACACCTTTACATCCTGCCGTTTTCATAAGTGCTGCAAGTTTCTGTGTCATGCCTTTGGGTGTTGCAAAACAAGTCCAGTTTACCGTAACATTATTTCTGACTATTTCTTCGCATATGGCAACTGCGTGTTCCTCCGGGAAATTAAAGATATCATCCACAAAGAAGACATAATCAATACCGTAATCAATCCGCATCTCCCTGAGTTCTTCCACGACATCAATGGGTTCTCTCAATCTCAGTTTATTGCCTTCAATGCATGGGTATGTACAATACGTACATTTAAACGGACATCCTCTCTTTGACTGAATATTGGCCATGCCACCAAGTTCAAAATACATTCTGTTACTTAAAAGGGATCTGTCAGGCCGATTGTTAATTTGCGTATATGCAATGCTGTTGGAATAAAATTTATCATCTTGTAAATAACAGAGGTTTTGGATATTGTCCAGGCCTTTACCCTTTTCAATAGCTTCGACAACCAGGGCAAATGCCGTTTCGCCTTCCCCGACGATGCCTGTTTCCAATTTTAGATATCGCAAAATTTCTTCAGGAAAGATGGAGAAGCCAGAGCCTCCAACCACTAACGGAACGGATGTGAGCCTTTTAATGAAGTCTACAATATACCTGATTCTTGGCATATAGAAAATGCTTTTGCCATAGGTGAGATTGTCGATATTCCTTATCGATATGCCAATAACATGGGGGACAAAATCTTTCAGGACATCCCTGATAACCGCACAATCGTCTTCCACAAAAGAAAGATCGATGATCTTAACATGATACCCCTTGTTTCGTAATGCTTTTGAGATATATGCAGCGCCAATCGGCGCCACAGGATATGGGTACTTCTCGTTATTGGTAGAGATAAGCAGGATTTTCATCCGTGATTTTTCTTGAAGCGCCAACACGTCGGGTCAGATGACAGATAATTGCCGGTAATTTGATATGCATTTCCCCGGCATCCATAACATTCATAACGATACTCACACGTTTTACAAGTGCCTTCAATCTTTTCGGAGATATTTCTGAGATTCGTAATGACATGACTGGATTCCAGAATATCTCTCAGAGGTTTTTCTCTGATATTTCCAACAGACATATCTATGCCCGGACACGGCTGTACGTATCCCTGTGAATTAATAAGGCAACTGTAAAAATGGCGTTTGCACGAAAAGGCTGCGATGGTTGGGCGCGATTTCCATAGAATACCAAACCTTTCCCCGTCAATCGTCTCTAAACGTTCAAATATCGATTTGACTTCAGAAACAGGCACATTCAGGTCTATATTTTCTTTTGCCCTGCCCTGATATGTCAATATCTCAAAATAAGGAATAATGCGATTTTCCCTTGCCCATATCCACATAGACGGGAGTTCGGCAATATTTTGCCTGCATATAATGGTCTGTATTCCTAACGACGCCTTTCCATTCGGATACCCTGCATCCAGCAAAAATTCCAACCCCTTTCTTATACTGCCGAAGACACCTTTTCTCCCCGCAAGCATATCCTGAACTTCGGATTTCAGGCTATTGCTCTTCGTAATTACCGTTACCTTTTTGTGAAAAAGGAACCGTGCCCATTCCTTTGTGACGAGAGTGCCGTTCGTAAAGAGTACCTGTTGTAATCCCAGTGAATCTATATAATTTATGACATTACTTACTCCGCTATATATCAGAGGTTCACCTCCTCCTAAAAGTATTATTTTCTTAACACCCAGATCCTTTGCCTGGGATATAACCGACTTTAATTCATCAAGATTCAATTCATTCTCAAAGGGATCTCCCGCACTGGAGTAACAGTAAAGACATCTGAGATTGCATTTTTTTGTAAACTCCAGTTCTATGGAAAGCAATCCTTTTTTCTCAAGACATTCGGCAATTTCATCATCTGCAAAACCAAGTTTGTGAACCGTGTCTGTCGTGTTACTCATACAATTTAAATCTCCTGTCCTTAAAGGTAATTGCCTTTCTGCTTCCCCCTTCAAAAAGCCTCTTTTCCACCTCCTCCGGATGTTCAATTTTTACGGTAGGTCTTATCCTGGCCCTGGCATGGATGGTATCATGCAATGATGCCAGAAAGTCTCTCTTGGTATTATAGGAGCCAATCCAGAGGAGTATGTGGTCTGTCTGATCATCGCCCGTGTATGCTTCTATCTGATAATTAATCACTCCCTTTACATCGAGAAGGGCATTCCCAATGGTCTGTGGATAAAGCGTAACGCCTTTGACCTTCAGCTTGTGATGTTTCCTCCCGAGAATTGGACCAATGCGGACAGACTTCCTTCCACACGGGCATGGTTCTGACATTTTAAAAGTAATGTCTCCTGTTTTATAGCGTATCAGCGGCATTCCCTCTATCTGAAATGGAGTGAGCACCAACTCTCCAACCTCGCCGTCAGAAAGGGTTCTGCCGTTATCATCGACGATTGTGCGCCGCAGGCGCACAAAGGAAAGTCCCTTAAGGGACTGGAATCGTGCAAAAGCTGCACAAGAGATGGAGGAAAGCCCTCTAAAGCCGGCCTG